>JAPLWX010000040.1 GCA_026396415.1 Microcaldota archaeon | reverse complement strand
GCAGTATGTTCCGTTGGCTATCCCGGAGCCTGTCTCGGTGATGTTGGCGGAGACTATCACTGTGCTGCCGTTCTTGTAATAGGTGTTGTCAATAGGCAAATTGAATGCATAGGCTGGCGCCGTGACGTCAGGGGTCACTGATATTGGGGTGCCGATGCCGCTACTGACGCTGTCGTTTGCCCTGATGTTTATCAGCGAGGCATTGGTCGTGTTGACGCCCGTGAAGGTGCAGTTCCCGGTTGTGCCGTTATATGCGCCCACAGTCCAGGCTGTGCCGTTATTGAGGGTGTATTCGCAGGTGGAAACTCCGCTGCCGTTTTCCGTGATTGCCGCGGTTATTGTGGAGCTACCTGAGATGTATACGCCGCTTTTCGGGGTTATGGCAACGGTGCCGACCACCGGCGGGGTGTTGTCGATGTTGATCTGCTGGTAGGACGAGATAGTGCTTGTGTTGAGTGCATCTTTCACAGTCAGGAAGAGCTGCTTGGGGCCGTCTGCGCCGCCGTCAACGATTGTGAGGTTGCCCGTGCAGGCGCCGGTTACGTTGTTGTAGAGCACTGTGCCGGCGATGATGCTTGTGTTCAATATCGTCGGAGAGCAGTTCGTTCCGTTGGTTATGCCAGCTCCGGCATCGGTCACGTTCACGATGACGGACACGTTCATGCCGTTCTTGTAGTATTGGTTGACCGTGGGGGAGACATATGCAGTGTAGGTCGGCCCGGTGTTGTCGATGATGATTGTCGCGACGGCCGACACCTGCTGGTTGAGCATCCTGTCAGGGACATCCAGTGTCAGGCTCTTTGTGCCGTCCAACCCACTGTCAGAGATTGTCAGGGCGCCCGTGCATTTGCCCGTTACGTTGTCGTAGAGCAAGAGATTGTCAGGGCGCCCGTGCATTTGCCCGTTACGTTGTCGTAGAGCACTGTGCCGTTGAAGTTTGCTACCGAGAACGACGGGACGCAGTATGTTCCGTTGGCTATCCCGGAGCCTGTCTCGGTGATGTTGGCGGAGACATTCACTGTGCTGCCGTTCTTGTAATAGGTGCCGTTTATGGGCAGGTCGAATACGTAGGTTGGCGCCGTGACGTCAGGGGTCACTGTGATTGCTACGCCTGTGACAAGGGTGCCTGCGCCGCTTGTGGCGCGCATGTTGATTGAGGTCGCAGCTGTTGTGTTAACACTGATGTTGGTGCAGTTGCTGCCCACTATTGCGCCGGCAACCCATCCAGCGCCAATGTTGTATTCGCATCCGGTTATCCCGCTCTCGGCATCGGCAACAGCCGCAGTTATTGTGGAATTGCCTGAGATGTAGAACGAGGTGGAGTTGTACGACGGGGATATGGCGACTGGGCCTATTGTCGGGGCGGAGGTGTCAACCTTTGCAACTTTTGATAGATTGACGGTGACTGTGGGGTTGCCTGCATTGTCGGATATCACATATTGATATATGTAGCAATTTCCTGAAACGACCGAGGTGTCAACGTAGCTCCCATTGGAGGACGCCGCCAGGTCGGAGAAGGCGCTGTAACTGCCGCAGGTGCCTGCTGAAAGGGTTGCGGATTCGCGCTGTATCTTGCCGGAGGAAAGATTCAAGCCAGAGCCTGTGTCCGAGCCGTTGGTGTAGGTGATTGCAACCGAGGCGCTGGTGTAGTAGCCGCTGGTGTAGGTGATTGTGCCCGTGGCTGGGGCGGTGGTGTCTATCGTTATGTTGCTGTTTGCGCCAAGCGAGCCTGTTTGGCCTGGATTTGGAAGAGCTTTGTCAGCTTCAGCTCCAGGGGAGTTTGATTGGCGGATGTCCCCATAAAGGGAAGCGTTGTTCAGATAATCAAGGCGTGCCGCCGTGTCGGCTGCCTGGACGGTGTATTGGAAAGTAAGAGCTGAAGTTCCACTTCCGGAAGAATAAGAAGCGTTGTGGTTGGGTGTAACGTTGAGAGTCAAGTATGTTGTGCCAGCGCCAAGTACGATGACATTTTCGCTGAATGTTACGGTAACATTGATTACCGTGCTCGCCTTGTAACTGCCGTTTGCATCAGGAGATGTAACACCTGTTACAGCCGCTGTGGCAGACGCCATCCCGGCGAACATCGTGAGGAACACGAGCACGGAAAGGATCCGCGCGGAATTTCGGTTTGCGTTTTGGGACACCATATCAACTCACCTCGAAGAATTAAGCGCGCGATTGCGTGCGCCTGCAGGGGATGCACTGGCGAAAAGAAAATGGCTGTGTGCATCGTAATTAAGACCCACGTTCAGGTGGTTCGGGAGCAATGTTTTTAAACGTTTCTTTGCTCCGAGGTGAAATGTTTTTCGGAAAAAAAGATGGAAACGTGGAATAGGATTTCCGCTTTTCCCGGCGCGCCATGCGCGCGAATGGCTGGAAGATAAAGGGGATGGGGAGGGGGATGGTGCCTGAAGTGCGCTGGATGGCTAGCCGCAGTTTGCCAGACAGTGGAGCCAGAGCTCGACTGGAATGGCAAATTCCGGAGGAATTTGACTATCGGTGATGCCCATTGGCACCATACAGATGTGCCTCTGCACAATTTATGGACAAGCCGTCTGAAAGACGACTGGCCCACCGGCATCCTACCCTGTGAAGGTTTATATGGGCTGGGCGCGAAGAAAGATTGGCAACTGCAAAGCAGTTGGTCATAAACCGAGCGGGTCGCCGCTCGACTGTATAAAGGTTTGGAATCCCGGGAAGAGTGGCAACATGGCATCTGAAAATTACCCCGAGCTTGTCCAATGCTATCTGGATTACCATAGACTCCGCACCCACAACGAGCAGAGAGGCGTCATAGACTTATCCGGCATCACATTCCTTTACCCCTCCACGCTTTTGCCCTTGAGATACTATACTCACAATACCCAGCCAACTCCGAAACTGATTCAGCCCAATGACCCGAATGTTGCGAACTACATGGAACTTGCCAAAGGCTCCCGCGCATGGACAACCGGCTGCCCCTATGTGGAAATCACCCAGAAATCAAAAGAGGTTGAAAAAGACCTCAACAACTTCTTTGGCAAGCATTTTGAGCATGGTGAAAAATGCGGGGGTCAAAACGCCTTCAAGACGCTTATCGGCGAACTGGTGGACAATGTTTTGGAACACTCGGAGTTTTCCAAGGCGTACGTGGAGGGGCAGATTTACAAAAAGAAGGGCTTTACTGAACTTTGCATACTTGACAATGGAAAATCAATTCCAGGATCATTCAAGGAGCACGGCAAGCCCTTCAAGAATGACGTGGATGCCATCATACAGGCAATAAGCGGAGTAACCACAAAGGCAGGCGACGAGCGCGGAACCGGCCTTGGTTTTGTTTCCAATCTGATAACCAAGGGGCTTTGTGGAGAGGCATTCATTTCTTCAGGCGATGGGTTTGTCTATCTTGGAAAAAACGGCAAGGACCTTGTCTTCAATGATCCGCGCATCCGTTATAAAGGCACAATAGCCGCCCTGCGCATGCCTTACGTCGCAAAAAAGGTTGATATTAACGATTTTATCAACACCCGTCCGAATACAGCAAGGTTATTAAGTGCCGGCACGTAGCTGGTATAAGGATTATATAGGCTAAAGAACCATATGGAGGGAGAGTTGGGTTTCATGTCCAAGAGTAAAATTTTAAGAATAAGCCTAAAGCGCACCATTGCGCCCTATCTTGCGCTCCGCGCATCAGCCGACAGGCTATTTGACAGGATTGAATCTTCCCAGAGCAAGGAAGCAGTGATTGATTTCTCAGGGATAGAAACCATCACGCGCTCTTTTGCCCACCAATATGCTCTTCGCAAGCAAAGCAGCCAAAAGAGCATTTCGGAAGCCAGGGTTCCAAGCAGCATCAAGTCAGTCATGGTCCTTAGCGCAAAGCCGGTTCATATGGCAACTGTGGCTTGCAGGGCTGTAAAGCCAATGCAATTGCTGTTGTAGACAGGGGGTGGCAGAACCCGCCCATTGGGCTGCCAATGCAGTCACCTTTTCAAAAGCATGAAAAATGACTATTGGCGCGGTCATGTTTTCCACATTTCGGGTTGAACGGCTGTGCGTTTGCGCGTTCCAAACAAGATGGCGCCAAACAATGAGCACCGGGAATTGGGCGCGCGAAGCGCGCCCATCGCGGAAAGAGGCTGGAAGCGCGGGTGAATGGCCTCGGCCTGAAGGCTCCCCACTTTTCGCCCGAGGCGAAAAAGGGCCCATTCGCGTTGCGCGCGAATAGGGAGGCTTCTGGAACAGGAGGGGATGACACGGGCGCTTCGGAGCGGGAAAGCAGGGCTGGCACTAGGAAATTTTGAAATAGCGCCAGCGGGATCCATGCATTTGCCAACATTGGCTTTCTTTCATCTTTTGGGAGAGCGGATATCTACATAACGAGGGAAAGGTTTATAATAGTTTAATCTAAAATTATGAACATCTGAATTTTAGATTAATCTAAAAATAGGTGATGCTGATGAAAATCATTGCGCGGAAAGTCTTTCCAAAGTTGCTGAAGGAGAAGGGGGACCGAAAGATAACATTATTGGCCGGGGCGCGCCAGGTCGGCAAAACCACGCTGCTGCGGGCGCTGCACGGGGAGATATGCACAAAGGGCAAAAAGCGCGGATTGTTTCTGGATTTGGATGTTTTCTCAAATTTCGAGAAGGTGGGCTCGTTTGACAGGCTGGTCAATTTCCTGAAGCTGAATGGCTACGAGGAAGGGCAGCGCGATTTTTTCTACCTCTTCCTTGACGAGGTGCAGCGGCATCCTGAGATGGGCATGGTGATGAAAAACGCTTATGACACCCTTGCAAACGTCAAGATATACGCATCCGGATCATCATCCATCGCAATAAAGGACCAGGCACAGGAATCGCTTGCAGGCAGGAAAAACATGACGTATGTCTATCCCCTTGATTTTGAGGAATACCTGTGGTTCTTGGATGACAAGGCAGCCATCGGGCAGCTTGCCAACGTGGGAAAGCTCAGGGGGGATGGATTGGAAAAAATCGCCGGCAAGCTGCGCGGGCGCCTGGATGAATTTTTGACTTTTGGAGGCTACCCGGAAGTGGCGCTGCAGAAGACAGAAAAGGAAAAGGTTGCGGCTATCGGGAGCATATTTGACATGTACATCAAACGGGACCTGATGGAATACATGAAGGCAGGGGATGTGCTCAGGGTGAAAAAGCTGCTGGAATACCTGGCAATAAACCACGGGCAGAAGATGAAATATGATGAGGTCTGCAGCATCTGCGCACTGAGCTATAATGAAGCCAAGGAATATCTGGAAACCCTGCGGGAAACCCAGATAATTTCCATCGTCTCCCCTTTTTTCACGAACAAGAACAAGGAGCTGGTCAAGGTGCCGAAAGTCTACTTCGTGGACAGCGGAGCCCGGAACTATTTCATGAACAACTTCAACCGCCTGGATATGCGGGGCGACGCAGGCCCGCTTCTTGAAGGGCATGTCCTTTCTGAAATGGCAAAAGCCTCGGGCGGAAAGGCGGCCGTGAATTTCTGGCAGGACAAGAACCGGCGCGAAGTTGATTTCATAATATCCGGTGGAAAGATAGTGCCTGTCGAGGTCAAGTTCAAGCCCGCCCTCAAGAGTGATGACTTTATCGGCATGAGGCGTTTCATGGCGGATTATCCGGATGTAAAGAAAGGCTACATTGTGAATATGGGGCGGCAGGGCAGCGGAAATGGCATTTGCCTCGTGCTCCCTTATTCTGTTGAGGCGCTTGATGCCGTTGGATGATATTTTCCGTTTTCCTCAAATCCAGCCATATCCCTTCCGGGATTCAAGGATGCCCTTTTTTTCAAGGCTGATTTCATGCCCCATTTTTCCGGGTATTGGATGGTGCGGGAAATCAGCCGGGCGCCTTTTATTTACTTCTTCTTTTTCTTGTGGCCCGCAAAAAGATAGGCGCCTGCCGCTAAGATTAGGACAAGCATGGCTGCAGCCACTATCGGGACGGTTGCCGAGCCTGAGGAGGGCGCGGGCGCGTAGTCACCTGAAGATGGACATGCATGTTGGACGGGAAAATAGGCAGGGCGCGAGAAATCAGGGAGGCCGCCCGGGCAGGAACGGCAAGGCAGGAATCAGGACAGGAAACCGAACAGCAAAAGAGGCACCCCCTTGCCGGGGTTTCCGGGCTGGTGGAGGGTGAAGCGCGCGCCTGGCGGTGCGCCCTTGAGCTGCGCGGACGCCTTGCCCGCGCCGCCTATCTCGAAGATGAATCTTTTGTTCCCTTTGAAAACAAGGTAGTCCGCAAGCTTTTCCCCGCGCGCGCTTTTCAGGTAGTTCACCGGAAGATTCGCGCATTGCGCGTGGTGGATGAAAAACTCCTCGCGCATGGCGCCTTTCAGCCTTTCCTGGTCAGCGCCTTCAGCAAAATGCGCCCTGAAGGGGAGCGAATAAAGTATCTTGGGCTCCTTTGTGACGTTGGTGCCATAGGGAAGGATTATTTTCATCAAAAAAGCCTTCTCAAGAAGCGAGAGGTAGAGCTGCGCCTTGTATCTTGTGGTGCCGGTGTTCTTGGCTATCGAGGAGTAGCTGCAGACGTCAACGCTGGAGCGGCTGATGAAGCGGAGCATGGAAAGTATAGCCATGATGTCCTGGTTGCCAAGCTTTCCGAATGACAGCAGGTCGCGGTTGACCATCTTTTCCACTATGTTGCGCAAAATCTGGGGCTCAGGCGTTCCCAGGCAGGCAGGAAGCGCCCCGCGGGTGCAGAATTCGAGGAAGTCTGGCTCGTACTGCGAAAGGCGGGGGTAGATGCCACGGTAATCGGATATTATTTTTTCAAGGGAAAGCATCGGCTCAAGCTTGCCTTTGCTAAAGTAGAGGTATTCCCTGAATGAGAAGGGAAGGATCGGAATCACCACCACGCGCCGGGACAAGTCGTAGCGGCTGTGCATTATTTCTATCGAGGCAGAGGATGTGAACACCACTTTCACGTCAAGGAAATCGTACGCCTTTTTCAGTTCGGCCTGCCATCCCGGGAAGAAGTGGATTTCATCGAGCAGGAGAAGCTTTTTTCCGTAATTCATGGCAAGCTCGCGCACAAGCTCAAAGAGCCCAGTGCCATGCTCGAACGAATCCAGGCTGATGTAGAATGATGATGGGTTTTCAGATGCAAGCTGCCGCAGGATGACTGTCTTGCCGGTTCCGCGCAGCCCGGCAAGCCCGACATATGCCTTTGAGCCGAGTGCATCTTTTACCAAGCCGTAGACAAACCGTTTCTTCGCGTATTTCCGCCCGTCCTCTGCCGCAAGGTTGTGGAGCGCAATCAGCTTTTCTATCTGAGAGGCAAGTGCCATGCTGTGTTATTGGGGGCAATGTTTTTAAGCATTTTGGAAATTTGTTTGCTGAAATGCTATGCATTTTGGAGATTTATTTGCTGAAATGCTGTTTTTGCCCTATCCGCGCGGATGACTTTCTATTGAGGGGGCGGATGCGGCGCGTTCATTTCTTTTTCTTGTGGCCCGCAAAAAGATAGGCGCCTGCCGCTAAGATTAGGACAAGCATGGCTGCAGCCACCATTATGGCTGCCGAGTCCGATGAGGGCGAAGCTGCTGGGGGGGCGCTTGTGTTTTGCCGGGGGAAAAGGGCATTCTGCCCTGCAAGCGCGAGCGCTTTCGCCTCCTGCGCGGCCCTCTCGTCCTTCTGCTGCGCGGATGATGCGTCAAGCGCGGCTTGCGTTCTCTGCCGCACCTGCATTGCATTTTCGGAAAGCATGAAGAAAGGCTCGGACAGCGCATAGCGCTTCTGCGCGGTGAGCTGCATGTTCGTTATCACCGGAAGCGCGTAGTCTGGCTCGAAGCAGTAGGAATAGCCGTCGAAAAGCGCGCTCTTGCTGGCTGCGGTCGCAGCGCGGTTCACGCCGCCAAGCGCGTCAAGGTATGCCATTGCCTTTGCCTGCGTGATGCCGTCCTGCATGGAGGAATAGGTGATGCTTTCATCCAGGTACGCCGAGCCCAGCGCGCGGCTGCTGTTCTCGAATTTCCAAATCTCGTCTATGAACACCCGGCCCGACCCGAGCGCGATGTTGAGGCAGAAGCTGGTCACCGAATAGCATGCTTTTTGGCACGACTCGAAGCTCGTGCAGGGGGTCCTGTCCGTGCCTGTCAGTATCCTGCACTTGGCCTCGCCCTTCTCGCGGTTTGCCATTACCGAGAGGAGCCCTGCGTGCACATCGGAGAATGTGATGCTGGGTGAATATCCCTGCGACGCGTAGTAGGCGGCAAGCGCATTTTCGAGCTCGTCCGGGGCGGTGAGCGGGCTGTTCTCAAGCACGGGAAGGCCGGATACGAAAATGCCGTATACAACGCTTCCGGATGCCACTGCAAACGCCTGCGAGCCTGAGAGGGAAAAGGGCTGGACTGAGAACTGCTGGCCGTGCGGCACCGCGAACGGGGCGAATGAGAGGATTGCCGAGGAATTCTGCGAAAGCGCAAAGGCGCAGGGTGTGAGGAGGATGAGCAAAAGCATGGGGAGAAGCGCGCGGAGGGATTGTGCCATGCACCCATTTCATGGCGGAAATTTAATAAAACGGCATTAGGGCGCAAGGCTGAAAGGGGGGCACGGGCTATTGGAACAGATTATGGCTTGCCGCCGCACCCGGCGATTTTATCCTCTATGCGCCGCTTCAGCTCGGCAACCACCCCGTATTCCTTCGCTTTACTCAAAATTTCCAGCGCCTGGCGGTAAATTCCGGCAGCCGCTTTCGGGTCGGTTTTCGCAAGAACGTCTGCCTGCGGCACCAGCCGCAAGCCGTCGAGCAGAAATGGGGAGGCAGCGCCTGGCTTCGAGACGTCAAACTTTGGTTCCGGGAAGTCCAGCAGCTCCTGACGCCGGTTCTTCGGGTCGATGGATTCCATGAAGCTGCGGTTCTTCCAGTCTTCAAGCCTATCCTGAAATTCAAGATGCTCGCGGCGCAGGTATTCCGGGACAGGGCTGCCTTTCTCTTTCTCGGCATTGAATGGTACGAATATCGCATTTTTTGGGATGGGGCCGTTAAGCACGACCGTAAAGATATCTTCCCTCCCTTCGAGCTTCACAGGGATGCCGTTTGCATATTTCGGGGCGTGGGCGTCAATCTCCGATTTGGCAACCATCCGGAGAAGGAGGGGGATGATTTGCGCCGGGTCGGAGGTCGGGAGCTGTATTGCCGCTGGCGCTGCGTTTTCCTTCGCGGCAATGGCATCGCCCAGCAAGCCTTTTGCCTCGCTGATTTTATCCTTCACCCATTCGTCATCCTGCGGAAGCATTGCCAGAATTTCAAGCGCCTTTTCCTGGATGGGAGCTTCTCCGTATTCCTTGCTGATTTCAACGTAGGCGCGCGCCATGCCCTCTATTTGATTTGCCTTGCCTGGAAGCGGCTGAAGTATTTTGCATGCCTCGTACAAGTCGCCCATTGCAGCCTTGCGCTTGCCGCCCTGCACGCCGCTTCGGAGCACAAGCGCCTCTGCCAGGATTTCAAGATTGCCTGACTCGCGAAGGGCGTCTATTGCCTCGCTGAATGTGGGAAGCGCAGTTGCATCCGCATCTGCCTGGGAATCGCCAGGCCTGCGCTGGCTTTGCGCGCGCCCCAAGCCAATGAGTATTTCGCCCT
Organism: Microcaldota archaeon; assembly: GCA_026396415.1. Taxonomy (GTDB): domain Archaea; phylum Micrarchaeota; class Micrarchaeia; order Anstonellales; family Anstonellaceae; genus UBA10161. The sequence continues at coordinate 88,327 of JAPLWX010000040.1, read as the reverse complement.
TGAGTGCGAGCAGCGTTTTCTTCCCGCCCTCATTGCAAACTGAAAGCTCGGCATCAACGCGCGCAAGCGCGGTTGAGAACTCCTTTTCAGCCTGGCGGGGCTTGTTAATGCTAAGGAGATAATATCCATTGTCTTTCAGGGGTGAGGCGGCAGAGGACGGCTTGCCTGCAAAATCAGCAAGAGGCTGCCTATTTTCAGGCTTGTCATGGCGGGAGAGAAACTTGAATATTCCCTTATTCATAAATATCCCCCTATATCTTCTATTATGCATTATGATGGCAAAGGCTTATAAATACACATTATAACACTGATAACTACATAGGGCCGGATGCGCGCATCCGGGCGCCATAAGCACGTTTTCATTTGCACGACGGGCGCACTGCCAGGTTTAAATTCATTTCCCATGCATCAGATACTCTTGGGTTTTGGTGTTTTTGGATCTGAAGAATTTCCTGTCCCGAGGCAACTCGAGGCATGACGGGGAAAAGCAGGCACTCCTTGTGCTTTCCGACGGCACTGTTTTTCAGGGCAGGGGTTTTGGCGCGAGCGCGCGGCGCGTGGGCGAGGCTGTTTTCACCACCAACATGACAGGCTATGAGGAATGCCTCACCGACCCTTCCTATGCAGGGCAGATACTCACCATGGCATACCCCCTTATCGGCAACTATGGCATGTGCCGCGACTGGTGCGAGTCGGGGAAAATGCACGTGGAGGGGTATGCCATCCGCGAGCTTTGCCGCGAGCCGCGCCACGTGAAGGGCGCCAAGAGCCTGCAGAGGAGGATGGAGGAGGAGGGCGTGCCGGGCATCTGGGGGCTGGACACGCGCGCAGTGGTGAGGAAAATCCGCTCAAGCGGCGTGATGCCCGCATGCATCGCTGTTTTTGAGAAGGGGGACGGCACGGCGGAAAAGGAGGAAATGCTGAAGCTTGCGCGCGCGCTTGACTATTCCAAAATCAATTTCGTGGAGAAAGTGTCGGTGGGAAAGGCAACAAGCTATGGGAAGGGGCGCAAGAGGGTGGTGCTCATAGACTATGGCGTGAAGATGGGCATGGTGCGCGAGATGAACAGGCGCGGCGTGGAAGTCGTGGTGGTGCCGTGGAACACAGGCGCCGAGGAAATCCTCGCATTCTCGCCAAAAGGCATAATGGCATCCAACGGGCCTGGCGACCCTGCCATGCTTGCGAAGCAATCCGAGGAGCTGAAGAAGCTTTTCCATCTGCCGATTTTCGGGATTTGCCTTGGCAACCAGCTGCTCGCGCAGGCTGCGGGGGCAAAATGCTACAAGCTCCCGTTCGGGCACAGGGGGGGCAACCACCCCGTGATGGACCTGAGGGAGAAGAAAGTCGTGATAACAACGCAGAACCATGGCTATGCCGTGGATGAGAAAGGGCTGGGGAAGGAGTGGCGCGTGACGCACACCAACCTCACGGACGGCACGGTGGAGGGAATCGCGCACAGGGAGCTGCCCATATTCGCGGTGCAGTACCACCCCGAGGCAAATCCCGGCCCGTGCGACTCGAAATACCTGTTCGACAGGTTTGTTGCGATGATTTGACGATTGTTGAGTGATTTGCATGGAATGGAAGGAATTTTTGAAACCGAGCTGGAAGAAAGTGATTGCTGCCGCCGTAATATTTGCATTATCATTATTTGCCCCTGTGCTTGCTTATCAAGCATATGTTGAGTGCGGCCCTGGCGGCTCCATGCGGTGTGTTCCATACAATAGCCAGCTAGAGCTCGTTGCTGCTTCGCAAGCCTTTTTCTATCCCAGCAACTATCAACCCAACATTCCGCTTATCATGGTTTCATTTGCATTTAACATTGCAATATCCTACCTTCTGGCCTGCGCTCTTGTGCATTTGCTTGACAAAAAGGCGAAGAAAACAGGGAAAAAAGAAAAGATTGACAAAAAATAAACGCGAGTGAAAACATGCCAAAAAGGACGGACATCAAGAAAGTGCTGGTGATTGGCAGCGGGCCGATTGTCATCGGGCAGTCTGCCGAGTTCGACTACTCGGGCTCGCAGGCATGCCAGTCGCTGCGCCAGGAGGGCGTGAAGGTGGTGGTGGTGAATTCCAACCCTGCCACCATCCAGACGGACAAGGAGATAGCGGATATAGTATATATTGAGCCGCTGCGCGCGGATTTCATCGAAAGGATAATCGCGAAGGAGAAGCCTGACGGCATCATAGCCACCATGGGCGGGCAGACAGGGCTGAACCTGGCGGTGGAGCTGCACGAGAAGGGCGTGCTGAAGAAATACGGCGTGGAATTGCTGGGCACCGGCATCGACGCGATTGAGAAGGCCGAGGACAGGGGCAAATTCCGGCAGCTCATGAAGGAGATAAATGAGCCGATACCTGACAGCGTGGCTGCGAACAGCAAGAAGGAGGCGTACGCATTCTCGAAGAAGCACCCATTCCCGCTCATTCTCCGCCCTGCTTATACGCTGGGGGGCACGGGAGGCGGCATTGCGAGGAACCAGCAGGAATTCGAGGCGCTTCTCGAGCTTGGCTTCACGCTCTCCCCCACGCACCAGATACTTGTCGAGGAATCGGTGCTTGGCTGGGGCGAGTTCGAGTACGAGATGATGAGGGACGGGCATGACAACTGCATCACGATTTGCAACATGGAGAACGTGGATCCCATGGGCGTGCACACCGGCGAGTCCGTGGTGGTGGCGCCATCGCAAACGCTTTCCGACGACGAGCACCAGATGCTCAGAAGCGCGGCGATAAAGATTATCCGGGCGCTTGGCATCGAGGGAGGATGCAACATACAGTTCGCGCTCAACCAAAAAACTGGCGAGTATGTCGTAGTGGAAGTGAACCCGCGCCTGTCCCGCTCCTCCGCGCTTGCGAGCAAGGCAACAGGCTACCCCATTGCGAGGGTGGCTGCCAAGATTGCGCTGGGCATGGGATTGCACGAGATAAAGAACGCGGTGACGAAGACCACGCCCGCCGCATTCGAGCCTGCGCTGGACTATTGCGTGGTGAAAATTCCGAGATGGCCTTTTGACAAGATACCTGAGAGCAGCCGAGTGATTGGCACGCAGATGAAGTCCACCGGGGAAACAATGGCGATAGGCAGGACGTTTGAGGAGGCGTTTGGCAAGGCGCTGCGCTCTGTGGAGATGAAAAAGGCAAAAGTGGAAAAGGCGGATTGGGAGCGGCACATGACAGCTCCAACCGACCTTAGGATGTACGCCATACTCGACGCGCTCCGTGCGGGCTGGGACAGGAAAAGGATTTCCGAGATGACAAACATACACATGTGGTTCCTGGACAGGCTTGCCGACTATGTGGACGTGGAGAGGCGGCTGAAGCGGGAAGTGTTCGGAAGGGAAGTGCTGCTTGATGCCAAGAGGATGGGCTACTCGGACGAGCAGATTGCCTCTGTCATCGGGCAGGAGGCGGAGATGGTGCGCCAGATGAGGAAGAAGCACGGCGTGCTGCCCGTTTACAAGATGGTGGACACCTGCGCTGCGGAATTCGAGGCAAGGACGCCGTATTACTATTCCACTTATGAAAGCGAGAACGAGAGCGTGCCCACCGATGCGCGCAAGGTGCTCATCATCGGCAGCGGCCCTATCAGGATTGGGCAGGGCATTGAGTTCGACTACTGCTGCTGCCACGCGGCGTTCGCGCTGCGGGAAATGGGGATAGAGTCCATCATGGTGAACAACAACCCCGAGACCGTGAGCACGGACTTTGACACTTCGGACAGGCTGTACTTCGAGCCGCTCACCTACGAGGACGTGATGAACATCATCGAGCACGAGAAGCCCGAGGGAGTGGTGGTGCAGTTCGGCGGGCAGACCTCGATAAACCTTGCGCAGAAGCTGTCCATGAACGGCGTGAGGATACTTGGCACGCAGATGGACGGCATTGATGTTGCCGAGGACAGGGAGAAATTCAAGGTGCTGCTGCACGAGCTTGGCATCCGCCAGCCTGAGAACGGCACTGCCACGAATTTGGAGGAAGCGCTTGCTGTTGCGGAAAGGATTGGCTACCCCATTGTGGTGCGCCCCTCCTACGTGATTGCCGGCAGGGGCATGCAGATTGTCTATGATAATGACGAGATGAAAAAATACATCGGCGAGGCGGTGGATGTTTCGGAGAAAAAACCCGTGCTCATTGACAAGTACATTGAGCGCGCAATCGAGTGCGAGATAGACGGCGTTGCCGACAGCGAGCATCTGTTTGTCGGCGGCATAATGGAGCATGTGGAGAGGGCGGGCGTGCACTCGGGCGACGCAAACAACGTGGTGCCCTGCGTGCGGCTGAAGAAGGAGGTGCAGAAGCAGATACTTGATTTCTCCGAGAAAATCGCGCTGGCGCTGCAGACCGTGGGCGCCATCAACATACAATACGTGGTGCAGGACGACGTTGTTTTCGTGCTTGAGGCAAACCCGCGCGGCTCGCGGACCATGCCTTTCCTCTCAAAGGCGACCGGCGTGCCGCTTGTGAAGCTTGCCATGCAGGTGATAATGGGGAAGAAACTGAAGGACATCGGCGCTGGTGCAGACATGCCGAAGATGGCGCACTATGCCGTGAAAGGCGTGGTGTTCCCGTTCCTGAAGCTTCCCGGAAGCGACACCGTGCTTGGCCCGGAAATGAAATCCACCGGCGAATCCATGGGCGCGGACGTGCATTTCCCAATGGCGTTCATGAAGGCGCTCCTGGGCGCGAACCTGAAAATCCCCGAGAGCGGCGGGGTCGCGATATCCCTCAAGGACGGCGACAAGGAGCGCGCGGCGCCGCTTGCAGTGGTGCTCCAGAAAATGGGCTTTGAGGTCTATGCCACGCCCTCCACTGCGACGCACCTTGGCAAGAATATCATCATGCTCAAGAAGATAGACGATGGCGAGCCGAACATCATATCGGAGATAAAGAAGGGAAAGATACACCTCGTCTTCAACACGCCGAAAAAGGGCAAGGTGGCAAGCACGGACGGCTTTAGGATACGCCGCGCGTGCCTGGAGCACGGCATCCCGTGCATCACGAACTTCGAGGCGTGCGAGGCGCTGGTGCAGGCGATAGAGCACTCGCACGGAAAGACGCAGTCGCTTGAGCGGATTGACGAGTATGGGAAGAAGTAGAAAGCTGCTGGCGTACGAATATGGGAAAAACAGAATGGGGAATGAAAGAAACCGCAATATGCCTACTCCTGATTTTAGCCGCCATCCTCATTTTTTACATCGCACTCTTGCCGCCAGCCGCGTGCGCTGGCTGCAATGCAAAGGTTGCCATGGTTTTCTCGCCAGGCGCGGAAGGCGAGGTCGTTTCCTTCATCCGCTCTGCGCGCGAAAGCATTGACATAGAGATGTATGTTTTCACCTCGGACACAATGGCGCGCGAGCTTGGCGATGCCGTGAAGCGCGGGGTGAAGGTGTGCGTGATACTGGAGCCGCGCGTGGAGGATTCGCGAAAGCAGAAGATGTTCGACACGCTTGCCGCGCTTGGCGTGGATGGCCGGTGGGCGAGCTTTTCCTACAAGCTCACGCATTCGAAATTCATAATTGTGGACGGCAAGCGCGCGCTGGTGGGCAGCATTAATTTCTCGGAAAGCGCGCTGAACTACAACCGCGAGGCGGCAGTGGAGGTGGAGGGCGCGAAAGTGGCGGAGCTTGTTTCTGTTTTTGAGGAAGACTGGCAGAAGGCGAGCGCGACGGAAAGCGCAAGCGGCGGGACGGCGGCAGGGGAGTAGGGAGGTTTGGCTGGCGGCATCAAGCACGGCAGGGGAGCATCGGGGCCTGGATGGCGGGCGCGGAGGCTGGAGGCGAGGCAGCTGATTCTTGCCCGGTTTTTCAAGCGGCTAGTTGCTGCACATCGGGAGTTTTCCAGGCGGGATGCGCGCTTGTTTTGGCGGGAAGATGTCCTTGCTGCTCGGCTGGTTTTTCCTCATGCCGGCAAGGCGCTCCATTGCGGCGCTGTTCAGGCTGGCTTCCCTGCGGGCGCGCCTTATCTGCGCGATATACATCAGGAGGGTTTCCTTCAGGTCGGGCACCTTGTTTGCGAACTCGTTTATCGCCTTGTATATTTCCCCTGGATTTTCAGCCTCTTTGCCCATTGCCACAATCTCGCCATGTATGCCGGACATTTTGCTGATCCTGTCGTTGTCGTCCGCGCGCTTGAAGGCCTCAAGAAGATCTTGGATTGCCGCTTTCTTTTCCTGCCAGCCATGGGCGGGATTTGCCTTGTACATTTCAAATGCGGCAAGTTCTGCATGGAAGAAAGCGAGATTGTCTGTGGCGACATACAGGAAGACAGCCTCCAGGGTGGCTAGCGTTCCAACGCCGCCTGCCTCGTCTGCCTGTGCTTTCTTGAGAGCGGCATATGCGCCTGGAAGGGAAGCAAGCTCTTTGCCCATATCTGCAATAGCTCCGCCTGCGGCAACGCCGCCCGCCTTGTCGCGCTCGTAAGCAACAAGAAACCTCGTGAGGACCGCATGGGCGTATTGTATTTCGTTATCAGTGACCATCGCAATTACCTTTGTGCTGCGGCATATGAACGGCTAATTCCTCAGCATCTTGAGCCTGTGCGCCTGCGCCGCGTTCACGCTCGCGCGCGTGTCCGCAGGCCCGCGCAGGAAATCCTCGGATGCGCGGCGGCGGGCGCATTTCCCTGACGCGCAAAGAAGGCCATAGCGCACCATGTCTATTGCCGGGTCGATGCGCGATGGGCGCTCGCAGAAGAGGCTGCGTATTTTTTCCTTGTTTTTTGCAACTGCAAGGCCTTGGGGGCTTGATTCCCAGATTTCGATGATTGCCATGCCAAGCGCAATGGAGACGTTGGGCTCGCAGTGAAGCATTGCCAGGTCGAGGCTGCGCGTGAGGTATTCAAGCGCGGAAGGCCCTATGGAGGTCACGCAGATTGATGCTGCGGTTTTGCATTGCGCCCCCGTCCTTGCCCTGATTATGAGAGAGTCCGCCATCTGCTGCATTTCGTTTGCCATGCTTGGGTCCATAGGCTGCACCGCGTAGCAGTAATATATGTTGTGTTAAATGATGGTGTGATGGAAATATAAAGCTTGCTGTCCTGCGGCATGGCCAAAAAGAGCGAGGCTCACTTTCCGCCTTTCTTTTTCCTTTCCCTGCGCTTTTTCTTTTCCTTTTTCTTCTTCTGCGCGGCAAGCTTGGCTGCCAGGCGCGCCTTCATCGCTTCAAGCGCTTTCTTCACGTCGTACTCGAATGAGTCGCGCCCGTGCTTCTCCACCTTCTGCGATTCGCGAAGCGCCATGGGCCCCTCGGACATTGAGGGGGACATGGAAGGCGGCGAGGCTGGCGCCTTTTTTTCATGCGAAAGGAGCACTGAAGAGTCGAATGGGGAAACTTTTGGCGCATGCTGAACTTCAACGGGCTTGTGTTCCTCCTTTTTCCTTGCAAATGCGCCTTGCATGGCAAGTGTGTGGAAGGCGGCATTTAAAAAATGTAGGGGGCATAAGAGGATGGAGGCTACTTTGTGACGTTTAGGGTTACTCGCGCGCTAGTGAGCGTCTGGGACAAGAGGAATCTGGCTGCCTTTGTTGCGAGGCTTCGTGCGTGCGGAGTGGAAATCATATCCACCGGAGGCACTGCAAGGCACCTTAGGGAGAAGGGCATTTCGGTGCGCGAGGTGTCGGATGTCACAGGCTTTCCCGAGCTTTTCGAGGGAAGGGTGAAGACGCTGCACCCGAAAATACACGGCGGCATACTTTACAGGAGGGGCAACAAGGAACACGAAGCCCAGGCGGAAAAGAACAACATTCAGCCCATTGACATGGTGGTAGCCAACCTCTACCCTTTCGAGCAGGTGGCAGGAAGGGAAGGGGTGAAGTTCGAAGAGGCGATTGAGAATATCGACGTGGGCGGGCCTGCAATGGTGCGCGCGGCAGCGAAGAACCACGAGCATGTCGTCGTTGTGGTGGACCCGAAGGACTATGATGCGGTCGCGGATGCGCTGGAAAAGGGGGAAATGCCCGGGAAGATGAGGCGCGAGCTGGCGCTCAAGGCGTTTGCGCGCACGAGTTCCTATGATGCCGCAATCTGCAGGTACCTGTCGGGCGCGCTGAAGGATGACTTGTTCCCCGATTTCCTGGAGATGAAGTTCGAGAGGGCATACGGCCTGAGGTACGGCGAAAATCCCAGCCAGCAGGCGGCTGCGTACAGGATACTTGGGAGGACGAGCATTTTCGACTCCGTCATATATGCCGGAAGCAAGCTGATGTCCTACAACAACTTCCTGGACGCATCGTCCGCATTCTCGCTCATCCGCGAGTTCAAGGACGGGGTGGCGACAGTCATACTCAAGCACAACAACCCGTGCGGGGGCGCGGAAGGGAAGACGCTCGAGGAGAGCTATTTGCGCGCGCATGCTTCAGACCCCGAGTCCTCGTTCGGCGGCATTGTGGCATTTTCACGCAAGGTGGATGCGGCAACTGCAAAGGCGATTGGCACAAAGTACCTTGAGGTAATCCTCGCGCCGGGATTTGAGCCCGAGGCGCTTGAGATTTTGAAGCAGAGGGAAAGCAGGAGGATACTTGACGTGTCCAACCTGTGGGACCAGAGCCAGGAGCGCGCTGTCGAGTTCCGCTACATCGTGGGCGGCATGCTCTTCCAGGGAAGGGACCCGGGCATTTATGACAAAAACGCGCTGAAAGTAGTCACCAGGAAGCAGCCGACAGCAGAGCAGCTCGAGGACTGCTACTTTGCCACGAAGTTTGCCAAGCACATAAAGTCCAATGCGATTGCGATTGCGAATGGCAGGCAGCTTGTGGGCGTGGGGGCGGGGCAGATGAGCCGCGTGGACTCGTGCAACATCGCCATACAGAAGGCGCGCAGGCATGGCTTTGACCTCAAGGGCACTGTTGCGGCATCGGATGCCTTCTTCCCGTTCCGCGACGGGCTGGACGCGCTTGCGGACGGCGGCATAGGCTGCGTGGTGCAGCCGGGCGGCTCTGTGAAGGATGCAGAGGTGATTGCCGCCGCGGACGAGCGCGGGATAGCCATGGTGTTCACAGGAAGAAGGCACTTCAAGCACTGATTCTTAGGTGTTTTTATGGCTGAGGGGAAGGCTGCATTGTTCATCGGCAGGCGCAAGCCCGCGGGCAGTGCGCGCCAAAAGCAAACTGCGCTGTTCATCGGCAGGTTCCAGCCTTTGCACAAGGGGCATTTGTTCGCGCTTAAATACATTGCCGCGCGCTTTTCGCGCGTGATTGTTGTGATTGGGAGCGCGCAGGAAAAAAGGACGGAGAAGAACCCCTTTTCCGCGCAGGAGAGGAAAAGGATGATGCGCGCAATGCTTGTGAAGGAAAAGCTGTCAGACAGGTGCAGGGTGTTCCTTCTGCAGGATATCCCGAACGACTACGAGTGGGTGTCGTACCTTGATGCGCACGTGCCGAGCTACGATGTCTGCTTTTCAAACAATGCGCTTGTCCTGAGGCTCATGAGGCGCTCTGGGAAAAAAGTGATGCGCGTGCCGCTTCTTGCGCGCAGGAAGTACAGGGGCGCAACGGTGCGCGAAAGGATGCGAAAGGGGAAGGAATGGAAGTCAAGGGTTCCGGAGTCAGTGGCAAAATCGCTGGCGAAAATGCGGGCGGAAGAAATGGCGGGAAGGCTTTAGCTGCTTTTTTCTGTGTGTATTAAAGTGTCAAAATAAATATCTCTTTATATACCTTTCGACACACAACACAAAATTGGGATAGTGTTATCGCGAATGGCATGACACGTAGCACCAGCGCCTGCTGGCGCAGGTGCGAACCTACTCAGATGCATCATGGTGGTTTGATGAGGTTGCTCGGACGGAAGAAGAAAGGGGAGGGAGACGCGACAGGAAAAGGCGGGCAGCCTCAGGAAGAAATAATACCGCCGGGCTGGCAAAGCAAAAACCCGGCAATCACGCCCATCATGAAAGACTTGCCTGTTGAACGCGTTGAAGTGAAAAGGCTTGGCAAGGAAGGAATGGACGCCCTGAAAAAAATATTGGAAAACAACCGCGGCAGTGGAACTGATGAAAAGACCTCGCTTTTGTTCATCAACACCATGAAAACAATCAACCAGCTGTGCTTCGAGGATGCGGATGAGCTTGCGCCATTGGAGTTTGGAAATATCCATATGAAATGGAACATATTGGCGCTGGCAGCCTCATTTGAGCGTAAAAATGAGGGAGAAAGGGCTGACCTCTGCATGCATGCCCTCCGGATTCTGAAGATCAATGTTGGCGGGGCAACGCGGAGCGAGGTGCTGAAAAACGCCCAGACCGACGATGAGAAAAACCAGCTGGCAGGGGCATTGATAGATCTTGCACTGGACGGCGCAAGCACAGAACTTGATGGCAGGCTGGCGAGCCTGCTTGGAAAAGAGGCTAAATCCTGCAATATGCCTGAATTGGAAGCCATCCTGACACCGGTTTGGAAGCTTGGCGAAGCAAGCAAGGATGCTGTTTATGAAGCCGTTGCGAACAGGATTGTGAACTTCATCCGTGAAGCGTATAACGTAGATTCCATTATGGCATGCATTGACATGGTTGAGAAGATTCCTGAAAAATTCCGCGACACTGTCTACCGCGAAGCCACACTGCGCATCAAGCAGCATATTGGAATAGACTTGGGCTGCCTTGCAAAAACCATTGAAATCCTTGGAAGGCTCCCAAGCAAGAACCGCCCGGATATTTACCACAGGATCATTGACAAAAATGATGGGACAGCACTCAGTGTAATGCTGACCCGTCTTGAGCAGGCATTTGGGGGCGACTCGCACGAAATTGGAATCATTTGCAGGATAGCCAAGGCGCAGATTGCCAGCATCTTGAATAACTATGAAGACCAGCAAATCCGCGAATCCGCGCAGAAAACGGCAGGCATGCTGCCGAAAGATTTGAGGCTGGAGCTTTACATTGAGGTGGAGAAGGACACGTTGTACCACGATACACGGCATTTTGCCAAGCAGATGACTGAGGAGCTTAGCCCAGCTGAAGAGTAAGAGAGCACCATAGGAGGAATGCGGATGAAAAGTGCGCAATTGCCTGGCAATAAGAGGGATTTGGGGCATTGAGGACGTCATTGCGCCAGGGCTGGCTGAAGAATCTGAAGCCTCCAAAAAGCCCGGCTGAGGCAATAGCGCGCATGATAGCTGCGCTGCCAATCAAGTACCGCCACCCTCTCGCCTCGCTCGCAGTAACCGAAATAAAGGACAAGAAGGGGCATATGAAAGCCGGGATTGAAAAATGGCTGCCGGGTATTTTCGACGGCAAGCCGCCTGACCCAAGGTGTGATTTTTGATACAAAAGGAGAGAGGGGAGAAAAAAAGCGCGGACTTGCCAGCAAACAGGCAGCACGGCAGGCCCATCACCTACTGGCAGAAAATGATTGTCCGCACCGCGCCCATAGTGAAAAAGCTGCCGGGGGACGAGATCCGCCCTGAGCGGATGCCTGAAAAGGATTTGCAAAATGTTTGCACCGCGATTGAAAAGATTGCCGATGCAGAGGGCATCAAAGTTGACTGGTGGGCGGAGAACCTCCACATGCTTCACCCTCATGATGCTGCCAGGATAGCAACCGCGCTCCTTTCAAGGCGAAATGCAGGACAGGAGGAACTCAACGGATACATAATAAAATGGCTGAAACAGGTGGAAGACCCCAGGGAATCCTGCGCAATGGTCACAAAGCTTTTGAAAATGCCTGTCTTTTCAATTGATGCATGCAGCGTGCTTGAGCGGGACATCCACAAGTACGAGCCGGAGTCTGCTGCAATCGCGGTCGAAGCAGGGCTTTCCAATTCAGGAATAGAGCTGCGCGTCGCTTATCTGATATCCTCCCTTCCAGTCAAGCAGCAGGAAAGGCCCATAAAGAAAGCGCTTGCAAGCGGAAACGAGCAGGTCGCCTCGATTGGCATCGGGCTGCTGGAGCACCAGTCGGACAAGTCCATCTCAGACATAATTAGGTACGTCCTGAAAGACGGATTCGTGTTGGTTTCCGGAGTGAGGCTTGCAAAGCGCATTGTGAAGCTTCCGCCCAGGCTCCGGAATGCGCCCATGATCGAGGCAATAAGGAATGGCGAGATGGAAGTGACGAAAATAGGCCTGGCGATACTGACAGGCGAAACAAAGGGCGTAAAGGGAATGGAAGGAATGAGCCTGAAGGCGAAATCAAAGCGCCTGATGCGCAAGGCTGTGGAGCATGTGCTGGAGACCGGAGGCAAGCCTGCCGCAGCTGTTGAGGTGCTGGGGCTTTTGCCGGATTTCACGAAGAAAACGAAGATGGAGCTGATAAAGAAATCCATCATGAACAGGTGGGAAGTGACAGCGCTTGAAGGAGTGCGGCTGCTGCGCCTTGAATCAAAGGAAGAAATAGGCAAGGCTGTGGAGGAGCTGCTCCAAAGCAAGGTACTGGGCGAAAAGGCAATGGCAGCTGTTTTAGAGCTTCTGGACAATGTTGACGAGGAGAAGAAAAGATGGTGGGCGATAACGCTTGGGCTGGAAAAGGGAGGCGCTGCCGGGAAAGCCGCGTTCTCGCAGCTTGCGCTTGTGGAGCCGAAGCTGAGGTTCAGGCTTTGGAACAAGGGAATGGAATGCCTGAAGCTGGATGAAATCGACCTTGAAGCAGCCTTCCTCACCCTCACGCCAAAGCAGCAATCAAGGGTGCTGCTTGACGAATTTGCAGGGCCTGATGATGAAGAAAAGGCAAAGGCAAGCGATAAACGGCTCAGGGCTTTCGCCCCGCTTGTGAAGGAGCTTGATTTTGAAGGGCTCAAGCGCGTGGTGCCAGTTGCACTGAGGAGCAAGCACGGGTTTGTGTTCAGGCACGCCTATGACGCAATGGCTGCCTGCGAAAAAGGGAGAAATGGCGAGCTTTGCGATTACACTGCCGACGAGCTGCTGCCGTCATTTGAAGGAGACTGGTGCGACGCGCCGTGGCTGTGGCAAAGCCTTCTTGATGTGAAAAAGGAGCTGAACGATGAGGATAGGGAAATCCAGAAGGCAATACATACCACTGTTGACAGGCAGAAAGCAGTGCTTCTTGCCCCTTACCTGAAGGAAAAGGAAAGGAAGAGGCTGGGGGCGCCTGCGTGCGATGCGCTTGAGGAGTTCATCAGGCAACCCGATTTTGATTTCACCAGCCTTGGCGAGATTTTCGTGAGGCTCATCGCATTCCAGCCTCCTAAGAGGCAGGCAGGGCTGTACGGGCTTGCTGCAGCGAGAATAGCCAGGAAGTTTGAACCGCAAAAGACGCCTGAGGGAAAGACAATAACCCGCACGCTTGAGATGAACCTGTTCGGGGCAATACCTGCCTTGCCTGAGGAATACCGGCCGCCGCTTTATGAAAAAGCAGAGGAAATACTCTGGGAACAGGTCAGGGAAGGCATGTGGTTCAAGGGTGAAAGGGTTGCAAGGGCGCTTTCATTCCTGCCGCGCAAAACGCAGATTGAGTTCTCAGGCTACGTGTACTCGCAAGGCAGGGACCACGAATCAATGAAAAAGCTCATGGACGATCTCATGCCGGGCGTGCTTGAAAAGAGCCTGTCCGATGTCGGATTTTACGGCAGGATAAGGAACAGGGTGGATTGAGGAAATGTGTCCGGAAATGAGGAAACTGAATAAATTCGAGTTGGCTCTTGAAATCAAAAAAGAGCATAATCCAGACTCGCTTGCAGTGAAGCTATACTCCCGCTGGCTGCGGTTCAAGGTGCGCACGGCGCCAGTAATGAAAGCGTTTCCGCAGCCAATTGTCGAAAAACAGAGATTGTCCAAAAAAGAAATGGATTGGTTAATCTGGTCGCTGGACCCTTCGGGAAGGCAATGCAACACGTTGGAGGAATGGACATTGGTCCGGGCGTCATGGCATAGAATAAGCGGATTTTTGGGTTCGCTCCATGAGGATGATATGCTTTGCATCCTGCGTTTTGCAGCGGCATCATTCGAACAGATTGTGTGGAGCGGGGCGCTTGATGCAGCGGCGAGGCTGCTGCCTGACGAAATGAAAAAGGAATGCTACCTCAGGGGAATGGAAAATGTACATTATGAGGCGAAGCTTAAGGCGCTTGAGCTTTCCAAGGGGCTGCCGAACGAGATGAGGCTGGAATGCTGCCTCAAGGGGCTGGCATGGTCGTATGAAGACGGCGAACTTCGGCAGGAGGAGTATGTGCAGCGCCCTGCTTTAGAGGCAGCGGCATCCCTTCCTGATGAGATGAAAAAAACAGTGGCTCTCAAGGGAATGGAAAGCGTGTTTGAGACAGTGCAAATTGCCGCGCTCAAGCTTTCAGAAAGCCTTCCTGAAAAAATGAGGGAGGAGTGCGGGAAAAGGGCGTTTGCGATTGCCATCGAGAGGCTTGAAGGTGACAAGGACTGGCACTCCATAGGCTCCACGAAATTCGGCGAGGCGCTACCCGCAGCCATGCGCGATGAATTCAGGAAAAGAGCTTATCCGGTTGCAATCAAGTGGCTGGAAAACCAGCATTCGCCGGAATGGCTGGAATACTCGAAAAATTTCCCAAGCCCGCTTGATGCGGAATTCCTGCAGTCTGCCTATGAAAAGGCGATTTCCGTCCTGGGGGGAGAAAAAGAGAAGAGCCAGTTCGATGTTTTCAAGCTTGCAAATGCGATGCCTGATGAAATGAAGAAGGAATGCCTCAAGGCAGCTGCAGCAAGCCCGATTGAATACATGCAGAGATATGCGGTTGAGTACGCGGAGAAATTGCCTGACTGCATGAAGGCGGAGATTGCGCTTGTTGCGCTGAAGAGCGAATTCGAGAGCATACAGCAAAAAGCGCTTTGGCTTTCCAAGGGGCTTCCGAAAGGCATGCGGGAAGAATGCCTGAGATATGCAAGGCAAAACAGCGGGTTCAAGCATGTGAGGCGGAAGGCCGGCTTCCATCTTCTTGTGCCCATCGGCTTAGACGTATTCCATGATTGAAATGCAATTGCGCAAAGTGCGGATTGGGCTTGTTTTAATGTGTGTTTAAGAGTATAAAATTGGATATCTATTTATATATCTTTCGACACACATAAAAAGAGGGCAATGGATGTTATTAGAAATGACACTATAGGGGGATATTATGTTGAATACGGGCATGAGCTCCGGAAGCGTCAAAATCGAGCCGAAAAAAATATCCGGAGTCAGGATATTCCTCCCTCCGAGGCTTCAGGAGAAGGCTGATTTTCTAAAAAGCGCCATAACCCATTATGGCAACTACGGCAAGCTCGGCACATTCGGCACGCTATGCAAGGGCCTGCCCAGGACAGGCAAGACTGAATTCGTAAGGTATATTGCGCAGGAAACAGGCTCGCTTTTGTGGGAAATGCCTGTGCTGGAGTCCCCAGAGGCAATTGTCCAGGTGATGACCGACGCCCGCAAGTATGTGAAGGAACATGGCGGCACGACTGCAATGCCTTTTTTTGACGACATAGAATACCTGGGCAAGAGAAGCGAGGGCTCTGTCAACCAGTCCAACCGGGCAATTCTGGCATCGCTGCTCGGGCAAACGCAGAGCAAGGAAAACCTTGGGCTTTTCCCCTGTTTCACGACAAACGAGGAAGGCATGCTTGACGAGGCGCTGAACAGCCCGCCAAGAATCACGATAAACATCGAATTCATCCCGCCCACAAAGGCTGAAAGGTACGAGATGATAAACGCCATAGTGGAGGGCGCGGAAATAAAGAAATTCGAATGGAACGAGAACACGCGCAAGTATGCAGCCGAAATAACATACGGCTATGTGCCGGGCGACCTGTTCGGCATAATCCAGACCGCCACCTTCATGGCAGACATGCGGAAATCTTCGAAAGTGGAGAAAGTCGATGTTGACAGGGCAAAGTCGTGGCTGCGCGCATCCGCAATCCGCGACATGCCTTTCATAGAGCCGAGGACCGAGCTTGAGTCCTTGGTGGGCGAATACATCCAGCCTGCAAAGGAACTGCTCTGCGGGCGTGCTGCAAGGATTGACGCAGGATCGCTGCTGGTGCTTTACGGCCCGTCAAGCTATGGCAAGAGCAAGCTTCTGGAGGCAGTGGCGCACGAGTTCGGCTTCAACCTGATCAATGTCAACACATCGCACCTGATAAGCATGTGGCAGGGCGAATCTGGAAAGGCGGTGCGGAACGTCATCCAGAGCGCGAGGAACGCGGCAAAGTGCATCCTCTCACTTGACGAAGCGGATGGTGTGCTGAACCCCGACAGCCCGTACAGCAGCGAGTGGCTGTCAGTGCTCAAGGCCGAGACTTCGGAGAGGATCCCGGGCGTGATGTTCGTATTGTGCGCAAACGACCCATCGAGATGGGACCCTGCAATCCTGAACCGGTTCAAGAAGGCGTTCATAGGGAAAGCCGGCCCGGAGGACATGAAGCTCATAATCGCAAGCAAGCTGCCCAAGGGGCACGAGGTCGACCTGAGTGAGCTGATGAAGTACGTGAATGAGAAGAGCGTGAACCCCCGCATGATAGAGGATGCAATTAGGGACATTGTGGATGAAGGGATGCCCGTCACGACCGAATTGCTCAAGGACACGCTCATGAAAAAGAAGCCTCCGGCAGACACTTACGCATGGGACGACATCAGAAATCGCGTCGGCGACGACCTTGAATCGTACAAAGTGATTCGGGAATACAAGAAAAAAGGATAGAACGGTGGATTTGATGGCATTCAACCAGGCAAACGCGTTGGGCAACCAAAAAGTCCCGCAGGTGGCGCAGAGGCAAATGCCTGCCCTGCAGGAGAGGCTGCTTGACCCGAACATGAGGGAGTGGACGTGCACCTACAGGAGGGGCGACGGCACCCTTGAGACAAAAACCCTCCTGGTGCCGAAATTCCTCGTTGCCGCAATCCACAACCCGGGAGAGCAGGGAATGGACGCGCTGCAGGTGATGAAGGCGCTCACAGAATTCTTCAACAAGGAGATTGCGACAGGGCTTGAGACCGTGAACCTCGGGGAGGGGCTGGACGTGCCTGCCAGCATACTTTCCGCGCTCATCCACCGCTCGTACGAGGTGCATGCCTGCATAGTAGCCACGGACAAAGGGCATTCCAAGGATCTTTTCCTCGACGACCCTGAGGTCAGGAGGCTGATGAGGATAACGGCATCGAAAATGACGGGCAAGCAGCTTTGCGAGATAGTGGAGCTGAACCTCGACGACACGACCATCACGGTGAATGAGACAACGAACAGCATTATAGCCGAGGAGGGCGACTCTGGTTTGCCAGATGACATGCTTATGCATGACATTGGTGGTGGGCGGGTGCTTTTAGCAAACAAAGACACTGCTGATGCCTTCAGGCAAGCCAGCGAGATTGTGCAGAAAGAACTTGGGAAGGAGAAACCTGACGAGGGCGAAGACTTCATGAACCGCAATGTGACCAAGACCATACTCAAGCCCACTGTGAGGCTGGAGACGAAAAGTATGATGTGCGATATGGGAAGCCACAAGGAGCCGAAGGATGTTTCGGTGCCTATGGGAACGAGCGTGGATACCTCGCAGGAGATTCGCGAGGAGAGGCTAAGGCGCATGCCTGACGTGGAAAAGTCGCTTGACAACGTGTTTGGCGAGATAGAGAAGAAGAGGAAGGGCCCGCTTGACCTTGACGAGAGGAACGCGGTGGTGCAGCGCATCAATCTCAGCTACGTGGAGAACCCGCTGGACAGGCTGCCCGTGATACCCAAGCTGAACCCGGATTCGAAGGCAGGTTGGTGAAATGGCATATTCATCCACTTGGACCACGAACCAGCTGAGGGGCGAGCTTGCCGGCGTGGTGGGGCGCATGCGCGGCGTCCGCAAGCAGAGCCTTTCCGATTGCAGGATAGGTAACGGCGAGTCGAAAAGGTACAGGCTGTTTGCAGCCGAGACCGCCTCGCTTGGCGAGGCTGTGGAAATGCCCGCGGTCTCGCGCCCGCTCATTGAAAGGCTGGGAAAAGCGCTTTCAGGCCCGCTTGTGGACGAGCCTGCGCTTCGGGGATTTGATACATCTCAGACCGACATGTGGCTAGGGAGGGACGACGGCAAGGAGCTGCTCACTGTGCTGCGCCTCATTGCCATGCACCAGCTGCACGGCGGCTTTTCAGGGCAGCAGGACGTTTTCCATATTTTCCAGGGACTAAAAGTCAGGTTCGAGACAGAGCAGCAGGAGAGGATGAACGACTCCTTCCTGCAGCCTGCCTATGGCGGGCTTTACCTGCCTGAGCCGACGCTGTTTCCGCCCGAGGCGGGCGCTGACGGGTTCATCAGGAAGCTGAAGGAATTCGAGCCAAAATTGGACAAGGCTGCTGTTGAAAGGGTGAAAAAGATGGCTGCGGGGGAAACCATCACCCTGCACATAGCAAAGGATGGAGGGGAATGGTCCGCTTGCTGCGTGAGCAAATGGGAGAACGGCTATGAAGCAAGGTATGAGGAAGTAACCGGCGACCTGCTGCGCGGGGAAACCGGAAACGCCAACCTCGTGATTGTGCCAAGCACGGACAGGATTACGCTCAAGGTAGACTCCGAGTGGTGGTACCCTGACGACGACAGGGAACCCGCCAGGGCTGACGAAGAAGGGGGACCGGCCAAGGGCATCAGGGAGGTGAAAAGCCTTCTTGCAGCGGCAGCCAAGCTCGGCTATTTCTTCGTGGAGTTCGAGCTGCCAGGAGTGTGCGATTACACCAAGCTTGCAAAGGAATTCGGCGCAAGGCTGGGGGGAGTTGAGAGCAGAAAGGTAATCGGGACGGCGGGTGAAATTATACGCCTAGGGCCGGAGAAGCCCGCTATGCCCGACGCGCTAAATCCAGGGCATTTTCTACGTGGAGATCCAACAGTTGTGAGAGAGAGCATACCCCTGTATGAGAACATGGCGGTGCGCATGCCCACCGGCAACAGGCACGAGCTTGTTTTCCCAAGCGCGCTTGACCAGTTTGCCTTCAGGCAGAGGAACCTCGAGGAGGCTGGCAGCCTGACAGGCGTGGACGGGGCTTACTGCAGGTTCGACTGCGTGTCGCTTGGCTTCACAGAGCGCATAAACGTGGTGATAGAGGGCAAGGACGGAAGCTATGCCGTGACATTCGGGCTTTTCCTTCCCACAAGCGCTGAGATGGGCAAGAGCCAGACAAGCGAGCGCGATATAGTCGAGATTGCCAAGGGGATTGCCGAGCTCCACGGGGACAAGGACAGGACCATGGAATTCGGCATGAAGGTGGCTGAGGAGAAGAAGGCGCACTACGTGCACTTCGCAACCACCACGGTGGAACAAGGGGAGACTGTTTTCTGCGCGAACGAGAGCGAGCCTGACTGGGGTGGAAAGTGATGGGCAGCACAAGCGCGTGCACTTTTCCTGCTGCGGAAGCGGGCGCATCCAAAGCCAGGAGGGCGACAGTGGACATAACCGACTTTTGCCCCAACAGGTGCATCATCTGCTCGAGGACCGATGCCAAGCCGCTCATGAGGATGCTTGGCTTTCCGGCATTCGAGAAGATAATTCGCAGCCATCCAAGTCTTGAAAGCGCGGCAATGGAAGGGGGGGAGCCTTGGTGCAACCCGGATATAGTGAAAATGATCAACCTCTGCTTTGCCAGGGGAATCATGGCTGACATTTCCACAAGCGCCACTGTGTGGCGCGAGGACGTGGTGCAGGCGCTTGCAGCGAATGGGGGGAAATGGAGGCTGCAGGTGCACATCCCATCTGCCGACGCGGCTGGATACGAAAAATTCACAGGCAACAACGCATGGGACGCCGTGCTTGCCAATGTGCAGCACCTTGCGGAGAGGCTGGGCAGGGAATCGCTTTGGCTGCGCACGACAATTTGCGCTGAGAATCTGGGCGGGCTGAAGGGAATTGTGGAGCTTTCCGAAAAGCTCGGGCTGAAGCTCGGCATAGCGCCCTATATCCCGGTTGGCGGGGGAAATGCAACTGTGCTGGCTCCGGGCAAGATTGATTCGGTTTTGGTGTATGCGGCCGCGTACGGGGCTGATTTTTTTGGGGCAAAGGGAAAATTCACCGGCTGCCCGGTTCTTTCTGCAAGCTACGGGATAACGCTGCAGCAGGGCGGATGCCCGGGATTGAACGGCACGTCAATCCATTATGATGCGGGCGGGAATGCGCGCACCTGCGAGTACATGAGGGGAAACTGATGCCTGAGCCAAAAAAGAAAGAGATTGTGAATGTCACAGTGGGCAGCCCGCAGGATATTCAAAGAAGCGGGAACCCATGGAAGAGACGGAGGGGCGGGCAGGAGCCCATAAAGAAGGAGGAGCCTGTGCAGAAAATCGAGATTGTGCGCCTCGCAAGAAGGGAGATTGACGCGCTGGTAAGGCAGGCCGGCAGTGATGACGGGCTGAAAGCCATCATCAAAGTCATCAGGGAAGGAGGCAACATCAACGCAAAGGACATAGAGGAGCTGGCTGTTGCTGTCATGGGAAGCAAAAAATATGCTGAAGGCGCAGGGTGGAAATGCACGCTGCTTGGCGTCCTTTCCCCCAACCTCCCAGTCCGCCCCGACTTAATGGAAGTTGCGCGCCGTACGGCAACGTCCCTCGAGGCTGATTTGCAGGTAGGATGGTGCCTGAGCTATTCAAATACGGAAGATATTTTCACGGGCGCAAATGCGCTTTCAAGGCCTGAATTGCTGGATGCCTTGCTTGAAAACATGAAGCGGGTTCGATATTGGATAGGCGAGAGTTCGAAAAAGCTCAAGGATTCCAGTGCAAAGAATAATGACTTTGAAATCCGCCATAAAAAAAGGCATGAGGAAAGCTGGGATGAGATGGCGCGTGCCTCTCTGAACAACGGCGCGCCTGCGGGAATCATTTATCACATTGCAAAAATCGGCTGCCCGAAGTTCGCGATTCCCTGCATCCATGCTGCCAATGAGTTAGGAAACGACACGGTGCAGGGCGTGCTGAACATCCTGCAGAACGCGCTCAAGGAAAATCCTATGGAAAAGGTCAGCAAGGAAGAGATGGAGCTCATGCGCGAGGTGGAGGACGGCAACCGCATGAATTTCATTTGGAACCGGATGCATTCCGCATTCTGCAAAATGCTCCGGTCTGAGGAGAAAATGATTCTCAAGGCTAGGGAGGCGCTGCCTTTTGTCCGCCCGGAGAGGATGCCACCTTTTGCCAAAGCCGCGCTTGAGTCTTCAGCAGTGCCAATCGATGAGGCAATAGCCGCGCTCGTGTCAGTGCCTGAAAGCCAGGAGAAGGAGGAGCTTTGGAAAATCGCGCTTGTGGAATTCGCATCTGCCGCAAAGTCAGGGAACAGCCGCGATGTGAAATCCGCAAAGGATGCGCTGAAGCTCATCCCCCCTGAAAAACAGGAACAACTCGGAGCAGAGGCAGGGTGGGAAGTGAAACATGAGAAAATCCCGCCTCCCGCAGCCATAAATGATGCGCTGGATATCGAGATAAATCCTGATGAAGTCGCTGTTGAGCCAGGCGTTGGCAAGGAAGGCAAGGCAGGAGGCAGGTGGCAGTGGCTCAGAAAGTGGTTCGAGTAAGCCTCGAAAAAAGATTGAAGGGCTGGGAAACATGCTGAAGGAAAAGAAAACCATTGCAAGCGGCATAAGTCAGTCCCCAGTGAATGCTGCGTCTGTGGTCTCCAAGTGGCGCCATCAGTCCGGCCCAATCGAGCCGGTGATGAAGGAAATGCCGGGCAAGAATGCGAGGATGGAGCGGATTTCTGACGATGAAATGGCGACGATCCTCGACTCTTTCAGATACGGGGGCAATAAAAAGTTCTTTAGGTCAGTGGCAAGAAATTCCAGCAAGTATGACCTGTTTGACCTTGACATGATAGTCAGGTATTCCATATTGTTTGCGCCTGAGTACGACAGGAAAATCGCCTCCCTCATGGTCAGGGCAGCAATCGAAAACGGGCTGGCGCAGTTTGTTTACCATAGGAAAGAGCTGAAAATGCCTGAAAACAGGCAAGATATCAATGCCCTGTCAAGCTATGTTGCCCGGTTGATAAAGAACTCTATGCTGGGCACCGGGGACAGGACGGATTACAGCTGGCAAATCAACTGCGGGCGAGGCGACATCAAGTGCACGAGCATGGCTGCGCCGAATTCGGTTGCAGCGCCCATCAGGATATGCCTTGTGGAAACCAATGGCTTTGCCGAAGCATTCAGAAAGGAATTGCAAAGGAGGCTGGGAAGAACCGCGGAGCTTTGCACTTCCAAGAACAGGGCAGAGGTTGAGACGGGCTATGTTGAATTGGCAGCCTTGTGCGCAGGCGCTGGCTACTTTGCCGTTCCCTTTCTCCCGCACGGATACGGGGCGATTATTGGCATGGTTGCAGGGCTTGTGCTGGGATTTGCCACGCGTGGCAGGCTTCCGCTTGCACTGAACGCAATTCTCCAGTCAGGGGCCGCGGTCGCCAAATCCTTCTTTGAGGCAAGGAAAGAGGACAGGGTGCATGATATAATCGAGGGGATGCAATGCAAGCAATGAGCGAGGAAAAGAAAAACCCCTCATCGCCAGCTGGGCAGGGTGGCGAGAGGACTGAATGGTTCAACACGTACATGGTGGGGATGAGCCTGTGGAAGACCAATGACAAATACATGCTTGCGCCTGCATGCAGCAAAATGAAGGAAGCCATCCATAAGCTGGAGGCGCAGCTCTCAGACACCACAAAAAGAGGGGAGAGGACGGCTATTCTCATTGACCTGCAGGAAGTCTACGGGAGCTACGTCGCGGCATGCGCCACTACAAAGATCTCGGCAATAAAAGAGCAGGCAAGGCTCGATGCAATAAATGAGGAGCTTGGCGCCAAGAAAGCCGTGCCGCAGAAGAAGTAGCTTTTTTCTTTTTCTTATTTTTTTATTTTTGCTTGGCACGCACGGTGAGCGTGCCGAGGCTAAAAAGGCGGATAAAATCAGGCTGATTTCACTTCGGTGCCGGGCACCACCGCCGAGATGGTGCGGCGCGCGGCTTCGGCCTTTTCAGGGGGCGCGCCTTTCAATGTGACCATGAGCTTGCCGCCCGCTCCTTGCGAGATGTCGCCGCTCAGCGCGTTTGAGGAGAGTATTGCCTCTATTTTCTTCCTGTCGTCCGTGATTATTTCGTGGACTTTTATGGAGTAGACGACCTGCTCGCCTGCGAGGGGGTGGTTGTAGTCGATGACCACACGCCCCGAGGTCACGGATTTCACGCGCGCGATGGCACCGTCCAAAGTCACCATCATGCCGGGCTGCGGCTGGACTTGCTGCTTGCGGAACTCCTTTTCCGCAATCATGCGCACGAGCGCGTTGTCGCGCTCGCCGAATGCCTTTTTCGGCTCAATGGCAAAGTCCTCGGTTTTCCCGAGTTGGCACTGCAGGACGGCCTCCTCCATGCCCGGGATGATGGCGCCGCTCCCGAACAGCGCGTGCTTGGGCCCGTAGGCGGAGGAGGATTCCCAGATGCCGGCTTTTTTCGCAATGGACTCGTCCGTGGTGTCAAACACCTGCCCGGTCTTTGCGAGCCTGCCCGTGTATTCCAGCTTCACCAGGTCGCCTTTTTTCGCATTTGCCATGTTTTCGCCGCACATATGAAAACGGAACTGTTTTTTAAGCTAATGTACAGATTACCCCTGGAAGTGAGCGCATGGACAAGAAAACGCTGTATATTGCAATATTCGCGGTCGGGATAGTGGTGCTTTTCATCATCGAGCCGTTTGCCATAGGCATGCTCCAGTCCGCAGGCAGCAGGAGCGCGGCTGGCGCGGGGGACGGGGGCAACTCATCCGCGGTAAGCTTTACCGGGAACGCGGTTGCGAACATCACCATTGTGAGGTATGAGCCCTATCTTGTCGTTTCCGGGAACGCAAGCGGGATTGAGAAAGTGAAGGACATGCTTGTTTCCAGCGGAGTAGCGACGTACGCGGTCTGGAGCGGGGACAATCTGGTGGTGAGCCTGAAAAGCTCGAAGGACGTGCCTTCGGCGGCATTGGAATTCGAGGATGTGAACGCCACGGTGACCGCCACTGCCTACCTGGCCACTTCGGATATTGTGAGGGTCAGCGACACGAGCGGGAAATCTGTGGATGCGCAAGGCACGAGCATAAGCATGCAGATACGCCCGGTTTACGACGAAGGCTCCACGCACGAGGCGCAGTTTGCAGCGCGCGTGGACGATGGGCAGGTGACAGGCATGGGCTCGGTGACGATAATGCCGCTTGCAGTCAGGGGCGTGATGGTCGAGGCGAGGCTTTCCTTGCAGCCTTCCGCCACTTACATGCTGGGGGTGGCGTTCAAGGACAGGGCGGCTGCAAGGCCGCTTGTGCTTGCGGCGAATGCCACCTACAAGGAGAGGTCTTTTGCCTACGTCGCAAACGCGAGCAAGGAGGCGCTTGACGCCGCGCTTGCTGGCAAATCCTACGTGACCGGCACGCAGCCCGGCATCGTAAGCGTGGATAACAACTTCACGGACAGCGAGACGCTGGGGCTGGCCTTGCTCCAGAAGGGATACGCCGCAGTGTTCCCTGATTCGGTTGCCACGTTTGCGAATGATTCCGCCAACGGAAGCGCGCAGGCGCTTCTCGGTGAGCTTCGGGCGCAGAACATGAGCGCGGAAATCAGCGAGGCATGGACTGCGAGGATAATGCTGCCATCCGTGCTTGAGAATGGCGGAAAGCAGTACATCGGGTCCGCCAACGGGATTGAGCTTCTCATAGAGGGCGCGGGCGCGCCGAAGGAGAACGTCACCGCCATGAACGTGAGCGTGGACTTTGAGGCTGCCGGCAGCAGGATAATGAGAATCACCGCGGTGAACCCGGTCTGACAGCGCGCGCCACGAGCGATTTCCTTATCGTTACAAAAATGTAACGCTTAGGCAAAATAAAATGCCAGTGCCGCTTTTCCTTTTCGGGCTGCTTTATTGAGGGCGCGGGCATGAGGGCATGTTTATAAATTTCAGCGGATTTCCTATTGCGCAAGGAGCGAAAGCACGGGAGATAGCCCATGGCGGACAAACCAAGCCCTACAGACGCGCGGACGTATTACCACCGCGGCAATACGCTCTACGAGAAGGGCGACTATGACAAGGCCATAGAGGCTTACAACACCGCGATAATACTGAACCCGACCTTTTCCGAGGCATACTTCAACAGGGGGCTTTGCCACTACAACCTGAAGAACTTCGACAAGGGGATTGCCGACTATTCGAAGTCCGCCGAGCTTGACCCGAAGAACCCGGTCATCTACAACAACAGGGGCGACGCGTATTACAGGAAGCAGCAGTTCAACGAGTCGATTGAGGACTACGAGCGCGCGCTTGCCCTGAATCCGAAATACCTCAAGGCGTTCTACAACAGGGGGCTTGCCTACGCATGCCTGCAGGACTATGAGAAGGCAGTGGAGGATTTCACCGATGTGATAAAGCTCAACAGCAGCTTCTCGGAGGCATACCACATCAGGGGCCTCGCATACGACTACCTGAACCAGCTCGACAAGGCGATTGCGGATTATGACAAGGCGATAGAGCTCAACCCGCAGTTCACCGAGGCGATAAACCACCGGGACATAGCCAAGGGCAAGCAGGCGGGAGGCGGCGGCACGCAGGCAATCGGCGGAGGCGACCCCAACGCGCAGAACCAGGGGATAAACGCGGCAAAGCTCCTCTCCAGGCCCACCATGAAGTTCGACCAGGTGGCAGGGATGAAGAAGATGAAGGAGGAGATAAACGAGGCGATTGTTTATCCGCTCCTCAAGCCGGAGCTGGCGAAGAAATACGGCAAGCTCGCGGGAGGCGGCATCATGCTTTACGGCCCGCCAGGATGCGGCAAGACCTTCATCATGAAGGCGGCGGCAGGCGAGTGCCAGTCGAACTTCATCAACGCGAAAATCTCGGACATCGTGGACATGTACGTGGGCAACACGGAAAAGAACCTGCACAACATTTTCGAGACCGCCAGGAAGAACGCGCCGTGCATTGTCTTTTTCGACGAAGTGGAGGCGATGGCTGGGAGAAGGGAGGACATGGGGCAGTCCAATGCGCACATGAAGATGGCGGTGAACCAGCTGCTCTTCGAGATGGACGGCGTGGAGTCGAACAACTCGAACGTGCTCGTGGTGGGGGCGACCAACGCGCCATGGGACGTCGACCCGGCGCTTAGGAGGTCGGGCCGTTTCGGCAAGGCAGTCATCATTCCCGAGCCGGATTTCAACTCAAGGCAGGACATCTTGCGGCTGCATGGCAAGAAAGTGCCTGCGGCTGCGCGCATCTGCTATTTCAGGCTGGCGCTGGCGACAGTAGGCTATGCGTCGGCAGACCTCAAGGCAGTGGTGGAGGAGGCGGCGGCAATACCGTGGAGGACGGCTTTCAAGACAGGCCACCAGCGCTCGGTCACCACCGAGGATTTCATATCCGCTCTGAAGAAGAAAAAATCCACCCTCCCGCCTTGGTACGCGCAGGCGAAGAAGCAGATAGGCTCGCAGGAGGAGAAGACCGTGGTGGACGGCAAGGAGCACATAAAGGTCACTGAAAGCAAGCTCGCGTCGGCGGAAAAGGAGGCGTTCAAGGAGCTTTTGGACATCATCAAGAGGAGGAACGAAATCTGGTACAAGGTCTATGTTTGGATTCTGAGGAACATCGGGCTTTACGTGCCCATACCATTCTAAGGGATCAATGTGCAAAAAACCCTCTTTTTTCTCGCATTCGCCCTCCTGTCCTCGCAGGTAATTTTCGCGGATGACCTTGCCAACCAGCTTGCGGATTTTTCCAACGGGCTGGATGCGGACCTATCCATCCAGAACAGCACGTTCCTCAAGAGCCCGCAGATAATCATCGTTGACGCGGAGATACGGAACCCGAACGACGAGCCGATGTCGGTCTATCTTATCAGGCAGGAGGCGGACGGGTGGAAATTCGTCAACCTGCTGGGCGCCATTGCCCCGAATGCAAAGAACAGCATAGGCCTTGAGATAAGCGCGCAATATGACAAGAAGACCGTTGCAAAGACCAGGTATGCCATTGTCGGCAGGGGGGCGGACGGGACTGTCTATGGGACGTTTTTCGAGATAAGCGAGAACTGGGAGGAATATGAGAAGGCGGTGCGGTCCAGCCTCACAAGCATGGTGCTTATATGGGTGCCATCAGTCACGCTGGTGTTGATCGTCCTTCTTTTCGCGGTGGCAAGGTATGCATACCGCACCAAGAGCCCGGAAAGCGTGAAGGGCGAGTATACCATGCAGACACTGATCGTGCCGAATGCGATGGACAGGCCGTTCGAGGAGAAAGTCGCAGACCTCATCATGCACCCGGTAACGCTCGTGTTCGAGCTTGCCTGCGTCGGCGTTCTCGTGTGGATAATGCTCCAATCCCTCACGCAGGCAACAGGCGCGGACGACGCCGTGAAGATCATGCTCCTCTCGGCAGTCGGCTCGTTTGCAATCCCCTTCGTTTACTTTGCTGCAGCGTGGTATTTCGAGAAGCGGGAGGAGGGCAAGCCGCTCAGGTTTTTCGCAGGCATGTTCGTGTGGGGCATGTTCGCCGCCTTCCTGTCCCTCCTGGTAAGCTCAGGCGTGATATCCGAGCTTAGGGGGGTGGACATTGCGCCTTACGTGATTGTGGCCACCATGCTGGTTTCGCCTGTCGTGGAGGAGACGTTCAAGGGCATAGGCATACTTTTCATGTCGGGGCACCACGATTACAATGACGCGCTGACCGGCCTGCTGCTTGGCTTCACGTGCGGCGCGGGATTCGCCTTCGTGGAGAACTGGTTTTACTTCTCGTTCAAGACAAACCCGTTCGACATCGGCTTTGTCAGCTGGGCAACGCTCATACTTTACCGCTCGTTCTTCAACACGCTTGCCCATGGCTGCTTCACGGCCGCGATTTCCACGCCCATAGGCTATGCGAGGAGCATCAGGCACCTCAGGTCGGTGGCAAGGATGGCATTCGTGCCATGCGTATTCCTCGCCATCGCCATACATTCCATATACAACATGTCCGCGCTTGCGGACAGCTTCGTGGTGGGCGGCAAGGTGGTGCCGTTCTACGTGTTCAACCCCATGCTGATAATCCTGCTTGCCACCATGTTTTTCCTCGTGCTCGTCTTCGCGGTGATTGACGAGAAAAAAAGGCTGGCGGTTGCAAGGCTGAACGCCGCGGCGCCCAGTTGAATGCAATACAAATAATAATGTAAGCGGGAGAAAAGTAATTATGGGAAACGGATGCGCGCGCGGGCAGATGAGCACGGAGATACTCATCCTGGTAGGCATGGCGCTGTTCCTCCTCATGCCCGTGCTGCTTTACGCATACGGGCGCGCCAATGTCTCGGGCGAGGATTTGTCCGTGCAGAAGGCGGAGTTTGCAGCCCACAGGCTCGCCTCGCTTGCCGATTCGGTCGGCTATTTGGGAGGGGGCGCCAAGGTGATTGACGAGATAGAGGTTCCGCCATATGTGAAGAGCGTCCGTGTGAACGGCAGGGACATTGTGATTGACATGGATTCTGCAAGCGGGAAAAAACAGATAGTGGCAGGCAGCGCGTTCAACCTCACGTCCACCGGCTTTGAGCGCATCACGAAGTCAGGAACCTATTTCATAGAGGTGAGCGCACTCTCAGCCATGCGCGCTGCCCCCGATTCCGCGCAGGTGGGCTTGAGCGTGCAGTGACCCCCTAGCTTTTGTAGAAGCTGTGAAGCTCGGCGTAGGTGCGCGACCCCACCTTGCCAATTTTCAGGAACTGCTTCCTCTCAAGCGCGGAGAGCGTGCGCGTGAGCGATGTTTTCGGGATGAGAAGGTCGCGGCGCAGGCGGGATACGCGCACAGATGAGGGCGCGTGGTGCTGCACGTATTCCATGATTTTTTTCTCCTTCTCGTCAAGCGTTGCAAGAAGGTCTGACTGGCGCTTTGTCGTGACGTTTGGCGGCTGCACGGGAGGCTGCCTTGTCCCTTTTTGCCGAGCTGCGCCGCCTGCCTTGCCCCTGCCCAGGAGAAAGTACAGTGCGAGTATGGCAAGCGCAAGCAGGGCAACCGCCGAGAATATGAGCGTCTTGTCAGGCTTTGCAAGCTGCATCTCCACTTTCCTGAAATCTCCGCGCTCCACATTCACCTCGAGCTGCGAGGAATCCTCGCCTGATTTTGAGGAAAGGACGCAGCTGCCTTCAGGCACATTGCTGAAAGCGAAGCTTCCTGTCTCGCTTGTGGAAATTTCCCTCTGCTCGCCAGCAGAGCAAGCCATTTCCACCATCACGCCTGATGCGACCGAGCCGTTCTGGTAGAAAAGCGTGCCTGTGATGCCGCCCACAAAATGCAGGGGGATTGCCTGCGCCTTGCCATTGCAGCTTGCCACCCCTTCCCAAATCCCATCAGGTGCAGGGGTGGAGGGGTCGTCGTATTTTAGGGCGACTTCTATGGCTGGCGAATCCGCATAGAGCGTGGCTGAGCTTCCCTCCCTTGACACTATGGCGGTGCTGCGGTTGTTGCCATGCGCGCCGAGATATTGCGCGTAGATTATGGAGTCTGCAGGCAGCGGCGATGTGGATGCGATTGAAAAAACGCAGGGATAGTCGTCGGAAAATGAAGGCGGAACTGCAAATGCCATAGGCAGGAGCAGCAGGCAAAGCGCCAATGCAATTGTGTGTCTCATGCATCCACCTATCCTGACAAGCCAAGCTCGCATTCGCCTTTGGGCAGGATTTTCCACACCTCACCGTTTGAGAGGAGGTCGCTTTGCGCTGGCGTAATCCACTCCTGCTTTGCCGCATCCCATTTCCTCAGCTGAACCTGCGAGGCTTGCGTGCCTGACTGGCTTGCGCATTCCTGTGCAATGGCGCCTGCTTCCTTGTTGTTCCATGCAGGCGATATGGAGAGGAGCTGCCCGCCGAATAGCGAAACCTTTGCATTCGCCAGCGTTTCCGGCGGCACGCGGCTTTCCATTGTGCAGCGCTTGGTGGAGAACACGAACATTCCGCCAAAGCGCTCGTTCTCCACATTGGGCTCGAATGGCGCTGGCGAGAATTGCGCGCCAAACCTGTCCATCTGCACGTATTCGCCGCTTGTGGGCGAGTAGCGGTAGCCAGTTATTATTTCGTTGCAGCCGTACACGCCTATGCCTTCTGCATACGGGACAAGATTCCAGCCTATGTTAAGATTGGTTGCCCAGCTGGCGTCGCTCCCTGCCGCAGGCTTTACCTCGACCCTGATGGTTTTGCTCACCTGCTTCCAGTGGTCTGCTTCCAGATAGGCAGTCACCTGTACGGTGTAGTTGCCTGGCTCTGTGCCTGGCGGCACGCCAATCAGGCCCTCGAATGTTTTTTCCTTGCCTGAAGCAAGTTGGAACAGGTTGCGCTCCTGAAGCCCTGAAAGCGCGAGCACAAACTGCTTCCCGTCATAGCCGTTTGTGAAGTCCACGCCATACTGTTGCGCGCCGCAGGAAGATGCCTGTGCGCCAGATACTGTTATGGGCAGAGCGGCCAGCCTTCCGGCAATCACGGTTATTTTCTCATCCCCAAGCGAGAGGCTTGGGAAAACTGAGCAGCCGATCTGCACCTGCGCAGCCGCGCCTGCGGCTGATGCAAGCGAGACCATCAAAAGCGCAAGCACCATCGCAAATGCGATTTTGCCCGCTTTTTCCATTTTCTTGTTACCTTTCCCCATTCAAATCACCTTTTCATTCGCTGTTTTTATAACATGCTCTGGCTCGTCCTTTATGCTCGAAACCCGAACAGGTTCCTGAGCCAGTCAATAATCATCTGCAGGGTGCCCTTGTCTTTCTGGACATCATATGCAATGTCATAGCACGCACCGCTGCTGCAGAAGTTGCTTTTGCATTCAAAGCTGTTCTGGCAGGTCTGGTTATTGCCCTTCTGCGCAAGCCAAAGCTGGCTGAAGCAGTATGCCTGCGTTCCGTTTATCGCCTGTCGCAGCCCGGCTGCGTCGCAGAAGCCTAGGTTGGCAGGGCACCTGCAAGGGCTGCAGACATCTCCAACCGGAGGAGCCCTGGTGCAAGAGGACGGGCAGAAGTCGCATGGAACCGCAGGTTTCGACACGGTTGGCGGCGGCGGGGCGGGAGACGGTGCAGCACCGCCAGGCACGGGCGGATTGCAAGCTCCATCATAGCAGCCATTCGGGCATTCCCATGTCCTGTTATTGACAGTGCAGGAATACTCCCGAAAATACTCGACAATTTCCGTTGGGGATTTGCAGTAGTCTGTCCTTACTACATAGTTCAGTGTTCCTGCCTCGTAGCCGGATGCCGTGCCCTTCACATAAATATCCGGACCGCCGTCCGTGTCAGAACAGGCATTCCCCACAGTTACGTTTGCAGACATCTGCGCCGTTGCGCCAGAGCTATCCGCCACTGTGAAGTTTATTGTGTAGTTGCCCGCCTGGGAGTATGCGTGCAGGATGTTTGCAACAGAGCCGAATTGCGCAAAGGCAATGGACCCTGATTGGTAGCTGCCCCCGTCGCCCCATTGCACGCTGTAGTTCAAAAGGACGCCATCGGAGTCGTACGCCGAAATGCCCCACATGCCGGTTTCGTTTGGTTCAAGGCTTGTGGAGCCTGAAACGCTTGTTATCACAGGAGGCTGGTTTTGCGCAGGCTGTGCAGGCAGAGGCGATGTGTTTTGGGCTGGCGGGGAGATTGCTGGCGACTGGCTAGGAGGACGCATGACCTCGCCGTTCTCGTCCTGCACCTTTATCTCGACCCATTTTGAATTTAGCGCGAAACCCGAGCCTACGCGACATGCTGTGATGAACAGTTTTTTGCCCCATGGAAGGGTGTACCGCTCGAGATAGAAGGGTGCTATCGTAACTTGCATTATTTGCACTGTGAAATTGTCTGATGCACTCAGGATATCCAGTATGGCAGGATGGGTATTTTTTGACCCGGATGCCACGCTTATGTCGCTGAGCCTTGCTTGAAGATATGAATTGCCCACCACGTTACCCACATGGATAAGAGTGAACTGCGAATCATTTTGGCATGTGTCCTCAACAGACGGCTGGTAGCCATAGGTTGCGGCTTTGCCGTTCACAAACAGCTTCAGGTACGCATCATCCAAGCCTTGGTAGGAAGGGGAGGGGTCGCTTGCCACGTCGCAAAGCCCCACTTCTATTTGGTCGCCGTTTGGCATGGTGCTGCGGAATGCCGCAGCTTTGCCAATGCTCTGATGGCTGATTTCTGCCTGACCGTCTTTCAATGCGAAAGTTGCACTTTCCTCAATCGCAAATGGATTCGGCCCTTGCACGCTGACAAGCTCTATTGAGTATTTTCCGTCAGAGATACTGTCGCCAGGGACAAGCCTTGTGAAACCAGGGCAGTCTGGCACTGCTATTTTGTAGGCTTGCACCAAAACCTGCGATTGCGTGGATGCGCCCTGGTCGTCAGTCACGGTGAACATAGCAGTATAGTTTGCAGGCAGGGCATATGTGTGCCGGAATGGGCCTGCTGAAGCCGAAGAGGGTGAAACCGACCCGTCGCCCCAGCTCACAGAATAGGTGAGGTACGCTGCATCAGGGTCGTATGCTGAAATCTGCCATGTGCCTTCAGTGTTGACCAGCAGGCTAGTGGCGCCGCTTACGCTCGTAATTGTTGGCGCAACGTTCGCCTGCGCAATCCCGGCAAGCGCCATCGCAGCCAGAGCGAATATCATGATTTCTTTTTTCATTTCAACCACCTGGAAGCCAAGCACATCGGCTTGATTTCCAACTGGCTTGCGCTGAACAGTGCATATAAAAACTGGCTGGACCGTTTGGTCCAAATCGGTCCAAGACGGGCCGGGAAGCGTCCTGGCGCGGGCGGCGCAACCATTATTAGCCTTCTGTATCACATTGTATTACAGCAGCCAGCAGGGCGATGTTATGCAGGAAGAAACCATCCTTATCTCGCTTAGGATTCCCAAGTTCATGGACAGGGACATTGGCTTTCGGGTGAAGTCCGAGGGCTATGCATCGCGCACCGAGTTCATGCGCGAAGCACTGCGCGAAAAGCTCTACAAGGATTTGGAGGGGATGCGCGGCGCGCTCAAGGGAAAGGTGAAGGTGCGAGGCAGCATGCGCGCGTGGCGCCTCAAGGTCTGGAAAGCCGCGCTTCGGAAGGCAAAGGGCGACCCCTACAAGGCGTCTGAAATAATGGATATGGATGAGAAAAAGGCGCTGAAGGGGCTAAGGCTCTGATTCCACGAATTCCTCAAGGCCCATTGCTTTCTGCGTTTTTGCAGCATGCTTTGCAAGATTTTTGTCATTGGTCACAAAAACATCGGCATGGTTCCTGGCGAGGACGGAGTGCAGCATGTCGTTTCTGCCAAACTTCTGCCCAGTCATTACCCCCATTTCCAGCGCTTCCTTCAATTCTTCAGGAGTCCTTTCAATTATCTCAAGCTTTCCCGCCTTCCGGAAGTCGTTGATGTTTTTCTGCAGCAGCAGTTTGCCTTCCTCTTGGCACCTCTGCGCAACCTCGGCGAACATGGTGTTTGAAGCCACGATGGAAAACCTGCACATTATCCCTTGCTTGAAGAACAGGTCTGCTAGTGCTTCCCCTTTCTGCCCCAAAAGTTAGATGATGCAGATGTTGGCGTCAGGATAACCCTTCATGAAATAGCAGGGCATCCGTTCACTTATAAACATGGGCAGAGAGTAGAGTGCCGGTGAAAAAGACACAAAAAGCGACAGAACATGTGCGGCTTGCTCACTTCACTTCTTTGCCGTTCCCAGCGCGCGAAAGCACTTTTTTCCCGTCGTACGCGAGCCTGCCGCGGAGGTACACGCCTTCTATTTTCCCGTAGATCTCGGCACCTTCGAACGGGGTCCAGCCGCATTTGCTCAGCCGGTTTTTCGCGGAGATTCTCCACTTCCTTGCCATGTCCACAAGCACGATGTCCGCGTCCTTGCCCTCTGCTATTTCGCCCTTGCCGGAAAGGGAGAAAGCGCGCGCGGCATTGTATGATGTGATGCGCGCGAGGCGAGGCAAGGTGAGCTTGCGGCTGTGCACTGCCTGGAGCATGAGGGGAAGCAGTGTGCCCACTCCTGGGAAGCCGGGCGCGCCTGATTTCTTCTGCCTGGGAAGGTGGGGCGCATGGTCGGACGCCATTATGGTGTCGTCGCCTACCTTGCGCCAGAGCCGCTTCATCTCGGTTCTGTCGCGAAGCGGAGGGTTCACCTTGCCCAAAAAGCCCAGGTCGCGCAAATCGTCTATGCAGAGGTGGAGGTGCGCTGGGTTGATTTCGTACGTGGCGTTTTGGTGCCTGCGGCACATGTCCACTTCCTTTGCAGTGGTGAGGTGGCACATGTGTATGCGCCTGCGCCCTGCGCGCGCAGCGAACTTGAGCGCTTTTTCACAGGCAATCTGCGCAGATATCTTGTCGCGCACCTTCTCATGCTCAACGAAGCGCAGCTTGCGGGCATTTATGCGCGCGCTGTCCTCGGCATGCACGCAGATTGGCTTTTCCTTCGGGAATGCCGCGAAATGGCGCGCCGCAGCGGCATAGGAGCAGGAAAGCTCGCTCCCTGTGTCTGCGAGGAACACCTTGAGCGAGGGTGAATTGCTGCGCGCGGCCTCCTTTTGGTTGCGCTCCGATGCTCCGAAGCGGAGCTGGTAGTCGCAGCGGCATTTTTTCCTCGCGATTGCGCGCTTTTTATTGTACGCGGGAATTGTGGTGGTGGCGGGGTTGCGGTAGCAGGGCATGTCGATTATGGTGGTGACACCGCCTGACAGCGCGGATGCCGTGCCTGTGGAAAAGCTCTCCTTGCTGGTATCCTCCGGGTCGCGCATGTGCACATGGGGGTCGATTGCGCCTGGCAGGAGAATCAGCGAGTGGCAGTTTATTGCGCGCGCGCCCTTGGAGAGAATGTGTGATGAGATGCGCAGAATCCTTCCGCTTTTGCTATCCACCAATACATCTGCGCGACGCACGCCCAAAGGCGTGGCAATTTTTCCGCCCTTGAAAACAATGAATGGAGACTTCATATCGGCACCCTCTTGCCTGTCTTTGTGCGCCATACCTTGCAGAATTCCGGGTTCTCAAGTATTTCCAGCCCGAACATGGGGCCGTCTATGCAGACAAGCTTGTCGCCAATGCAGCAGTGCCCGCATATGCCTATGCCGCATTTCATGTAGCGCTCAAGCAAAAGCTGGCAGCCTGCCTTGTGCGCCTTTGCTTCATAGGCAACTGCAGACATCATGCGCTCGGGGCCGCAGGTGTAAACAACATCAAAACGCTCCTTGGCAAGCAATTCCTTCATTGCCACAAGCACATTGCCCTTGGTGCCTGCGCTTCCGTCGTCTGTTGTGAAGATTGTCTTGCAGGCTGCAGGCAGCATGAGCAGCCCTTTGCTTCTTGCGCCGCAAATGGCAGTTGCAGAAACCTTGCGCTTGCGCGCAACTTCAGCCAGGAAGCGCAAGGGGCCAAATCCATAGCCGCCGCCCACAAGCAATATTTTTTTGCCCTTAAGCTCAAACCCTTTTCCATACGGGCCGCGCAGCCAAACACGGTCGCCTTTTTCCATGCCGCAGAGCTTCTTGGAAAATGGACCGCGCGCGCCAACCGATATTCTGAGAGGCGAAACCCCTGCCACGCCATAGGGCTTTTCATCAAAGCCAGGGAGCCAGAGCATCACGAACTGCCCAGGCTGCGCGTGTGAGAGCGGCGTGTCGAACGTGAGCGTGGTGACTATGCCATTTTCCTTTTCTGCCTTTGTAACTGTGGCTATTTGATGTATCGGCATATTGTCACTTACTCTTGGAGCTTGAGGTCTGCAAGCTTTCTGTAGCCTTCTTTCTTCATGAATGATTCCATTTCCTGCGCAATTGCCTTGAAAGGCGCGCTCTCCTTGCGCGTTGCAATCGCCGTCCCCACGCCCACGCAGGTGGCGCCTGCCATCAGCATCTCAATGGCGTCGATGCCTGTGAAAACGCCGCCTGTGCCGATGATGGGCACCTCGGGGCCGATTGCTTTCCTCACAAGGTACACACTCTTGAGCGCGACAGGCTTTATTGCAGCGCCGGAAATGCCCCCGAACGAGTTTGCAAGCACGGCATGGCGCGCGTGCGCGTCGATATACATGCCGCCGATTGTGTTTATCGCGGTGATGCAGCTTGCGCCGCTTGCCACGCAGGCGCGCGCGATTTCGCCGATGTTTGGCACGTCGGGGGAAAGCTTTGCGGAAAAGGGAATGGAAGTGGCATCGCGCACTGCAAGGCACACCTCTGATGCGTCCTTTGCGTAGGAGGAGAACAGGGCATCTTTGCGGCTGGGACAGGAGATGTCCACTTCCAGCATGGCGGGCTTTGCCTCGGAAATGCGCGCAGCCACTGCGGCAAAATCGCTCACCTTTCCCGCATAGAATGAGGCAATTATTGGTATGCCTGCCTTTGCAACTGCCTCGCGTATTTCGTAAATCTCGTCGTCCACGCCTGGATTGGAAAGCCCTATTGCGTTAATGTAGGTGCCGTCAATGTCCACCATGGTGGGGTTGGCATGCCCTTCATGTGGCAGGAGCGAGCAGGATTTTGATGTCGCCGCACCCGCGCCTTCCTTTCCCGCACGGATGAGAAGCCCCGCGCTGTTTCCGCGTATGCCTGAGGCGAGGATGAGAGGGTTGCGAAGCTTGATGCCGCAAAGCGTGGTTTCGAGCATAAATGCACCTTTCGTGCGATGCGGCATATATTCCTTGGGGCAGGATTGCACGCCCATAAGGCAGCCCGCCACATCACCTGCAGTGCATTCGGGATGAGGATATTTATTACTTATGTGCAGGCGGGCGGAAACCGGCTGGATTTAAAAGAAGAAATGGTCAGGAATGACGCAAGGTGCGAGGGGGAAGTCCATGGCAATACAGGTGAACAGGGCAAGCAAGAAGGATATTGGCGCAATCACAGGCATTTTCATGAATCCTCCCGCCGGCTTCAGGATGCGCAATCTCGAAACCAACATCCTGAATGACATTGATTGGAGCGGCAAAAGGCTGGCCGCGCAGAGCAATGCAGGCGGCATATTTGCAGCAAAAGACAATGGCGCGCTTGTCGGGTTCGGAATGCCAGTAACCTACGACATACAAATCATGGGCAATAAGAGCATGGTGGAGATGCAAGCCGCGTTTGCAGGCAATCAGCAGATCCATGGCGGCGAGAAAGCGGCGATAGCGTCGTACAGGGCATGCTATGAGAGCGCCAATTTTGTGCTATTTCTGCCGCATGAAACCAAGGATGCGGCAACCATCTACCGGCTCCTGCTTGGCAGGATAATTGAGGCTGCGAGGGCGATGCCAGGGATACGAAGAATTAAAGGCGCGATGCCAAAAGAGCACGGGGAAATGGCGGAGAGCCTGGGCATGAAAATAGTGGCGAACACCGAAACAGTGTATGAAACCGCCTTTGACGGGAAGAAAATCAGGCCAAGAAAAATAACTTTATACGCTGCGGGCCGGGAATCCGCAGGCATGCTGGGCACTGGCCCAAACGAGGACGGGAAAATCGCGGGCAAAAAGGTGCGGAACTTTTGCTGAGGGGCCATGCCCGAGCCTGGAAAATGAAATATGCCTAGCGCGCGCCTATGCTCATGATGCCAGGCACGAGTCTTTCTTATGTGGTTAGGCGTATACAATAGCTTTATAAACATATTCCTCCATTAATAGACACAGGTGATATTGATGGCTTACATATTAGGAGGAATCCCGCAGAAAGTGGAAAACTACCCGAAGGCTACAAAAACGTGGCCTATGGGAAACAGGTCTAAAGAGACAAAAATAGATTACGACACTGGAGTGAAGATTATCCAGAGGTACAAATTGAAGGCTGAATACTGGGAAAACAAGGTGCCATTCATATCGCTCAAATATGCAATGGAAGCAAGGGATGTGCTAAAGACAGTATATGAGACCTATTCTGCAAACGATGGGGAGAGAGGCGAGTTGAACAAGCTTGGGCGCGCACTTATCGATATATCGTTGAAGCAGGCCAACCTTGCGCTTGAAACGCCCACGCAGGAAGTCTTGGAATTTGTCCAAAACAGGAAGGAACGGATATACAAGACCATCACAAACCGCGAACTTAATGAAAAGGGCGTTCAGCTGCACGAGATTGAGCAGCTGCTCAAGAGCGATTACTGGGCAAAGATGATTTCTGACGTGAACAGCAAGTCGTTCAGCTTTTTCTATACCCTGCACAAAGGCGCTTACGAGGTAAAGGATAAAATCGACTTCAACAAGGTCATGAACCAGAATCTCCTGGTGGAGAAAGACACGGATCTTAAGCCAGACGCAAATAAAAGCGCACCAGACAGAATCAAAAACACGGTCGGGGAAATCTCCAAGATAATTGATGAGTTCGTGAAGAAGCAGTACAGTTATGTCGGATATACCGAAGGTTACCAGCAAAGGTGGCAGAAGGTGAAGGAAGATAACCGGGAAAACCTTGCAGTAGTTGGGAAGATTGTTGAAACTGTGAAACAGGAATACGCCGCTTTCCTTGAGGGAGTTCTGGACAATGCTAAGCTGGGAGCCCAGATGGTGATTGACCTGAAGGGAATTGGCGATGAGATTTCCAAGCTTGCAGGAAAATATCCGAAAGACGGGATTTTGCCGTAAGCGCACAGGAGTTCTTTTTTTCTTTATTTTTCATTTCTTAGCGCGCGCATTCGCGCCGATGGCAAACCGCGCACGGTTTCAGCACCGAGCGGCAAACGCTCGGTGTCTGATGCATTTTGCCATCGAGCAAAATGCACATGGCAGTGGGTGGCGCGTCAAACGCGGCACCCGATCGTGAAAATGTCCCACTTCAGGTCCTTCTTTTTCTCAAGCTCATCGGACATCTGCTGCACGAGGGAGGATTTGATGCCCCTGTATTGCGCGGGCGGGAGCTCCGCGTTCCCTATCGCGTGCGCGAGGTTCTTCACGTTGAAGCAGAACATGGAGTCGCGCACGTTCTCGCAGTTGTGCAGGAAGTAGGCGTCCGAGCAGTTCTCGCAACTGTCGCACTCGAATGCGCGCGCGAGGCGCTGCGAGATGTATGTGTTGATGCAGAAGGACGAGTTGTGCGTCATGTACGAGCCGAACACGGCTTCGTCGTTGTTGGTCCAGAAGCAGTAGGCGCATTTCTTGGACTGGATGAGCGCGGATGATTCGTAGCCGTCAGTGGCATTTATCACCACTGCAGACCTTGCCACATTGCTTATTTTTCCGGTGTCTTTTTCCAGGTTGAAGTACGCTATGGGGTGGAGAAGCTCGGTGAGTGTGCCTGCGTCAATGGAGAGCCTTGCGGCATTGGCTTCGCCTATGCCATGCCTGCCTATTTCCCGGACCTCATCCTCGGTTGCCATCCTGCCCTTGAGGCCATACATGCCAAGCAGGTTGGCGCGGTAGCCGCCCACAGTGACGTAACTGCCTGTGAGGCAGGATTTCAGGATTGGATTGTTCGGGACATGCTTCTGGAGGAAATCTGAATATTCGGGCATGGAAAGCTTCCTGCCAAGAAGGAGAGAGGAGGTGGCTGCAAATGCATCAGCAATTGGCTTGAGGGTGAATGGGCGTTTCTTTTCCTGCTTGAAAGAAATCCCCAGCTCGTTGGGGGCGTATTTCGAGGACATTTCCACTATTTTCAGCAGGGAGAAGATGCGCTTGTCCCTGCGGAGAGCCTGCGCCATCTCGGCAAGCAGCTTCTTTTTCAGTTCTGCGTACTTGTCGCGGGGAAGTTTGGTGTTGCCAATGCAGTGCGACTGGTTTTCCGCGCCGAAACAGAAGATGCATTCCTTGCAGTTTATCGTCTTGGCGCAGAAGTAGCAGTCCGAAAGGTCGTTTGCCATGTGGCACTCGAAGCAGCGCGTGAGGTTGCTTCCGCTGTCCTTCACCATGAACTGCCCGAGCGTGGTGCCAATGCCGCCAAAGCAGTACTCGACGTCGGTTTCCCAGCGGGAATAGGCAATGTACTTTGACTTGTTCACCATTGCCGAGTCAAGCACATAGTGGCTGTCCAGCACCCCGGTGCTGCCTTCCACATAGGAGGAATTGCCGAGCACCACGTTGCCTGTGTAGGAAATGCGTTCGCTTGCCGCGCGCACAAGGCTGTCAATGTCCTTGAGGTCGTTCAGCGGGAGCGGGCTGGCTTTTTTCCCGAAATCAACCTCGTCAAGGGAAATGAAGCTGGCTTTCTGGGAATAGTCGTCCATTGTTATCGCTATGGGCTTGCCTGACAGCATGGATTTCTCAGGGCGGGTCGCATAGACGTATTCCTTGAGCCATCCGGCGAACGGGGCAAGCTCGCCGACTTCCTCGCCGAAAAGCACGCGGCAAGTGGACTTCCATGCCTTGTCCAATGCCGCATATGTGGCTGATGCCAATCCATGCACCTTGTCTCGGCGCTTCCCTTGCTGCGCTTGGCTGCCCTTTGCCGGCTGCACGCCTCTTGGCGCTTCCCGGCTACTCTTCAGCGACGTCCCGCGCGCGCTGCACGCCCTTTTTCCTGCTCATG
This sequence comes from Microcaldota archaeon, assembly GCA_026396415.1. Taxonomy (GTDB): domain Archaea; phylum Micrarchaeota; class Micrarchaeia; order Anstonellales; family Anstonellaceae; genus UBA10161. The sequence goes on along the minus strand of JAPLWX010000040.1, from coordinate 48,003 downwards.
CCGGTGAGCTTGTCCTTGCCCGCCATCTTCTCGATTTCGTCCGTCACCTGGCGCACCGCGGACTCTATCCGGAAGTCGAATGAGGATGCGCTGTAGGACTTGCGGGTGGTGTCGAGGCGCGCGCGCACCGAGAAGCCGGAGCCCTCGTTCTTCATATGGTAGGCAAGCGAGCGCACAGGGGAGCTTTTGCCAAGCCTTGCGAGGAGCTTTTCGCCCTCGCCCGCGATTTGGGATGCGTACTCGCGCTTGTCGTGAGGAATGCCCGAGACGAAAACGCGCGATGCGCCCTTTTCCTCTGCAAGCGCGGCATGCAGGATGTCCTTCGCGGTGACTATGCCGTGCGGGAAGCCGTTGTCCTCCACTATGAGCGCGGCCACGCGGGCGTCCAGCATCTTTTTCACCGCGGATGCGAGCGAGTCGCTCCCGCTTATCGTCTCCACTTCCTTTTTCACATAGGAGGCGATGGGCTGGGCGTCCATGCTCGTCTTCTCCCCGCCGCGGTAGAACGGGCTGGACTGCATCTTGCCTGAGAACGAGGTGGCGAGGTCGAAGACCGAAAGCAGGCCTGCAATCTTGCCGTCCTTTGTCACCACCACCCTGCGTATGCTCTGGCGCCTCATCTCTGAGCGCGCCTGCCCGATGGAGGATGAGATGTCAAGCGTGTGCACCGGCGTGGTCATCACCTCGGACACGCGCTTTTTCGTCAGCATCTTCTCGCCGAGAAGCTCGCGGAAGAGGGTGCGCCTGGTGATTGCGCCCTCCACCTTGCCCTTGCTGATAACAGGGATTGCCTTGAAGCGGCCTGCGAAAAACGCGTTGCAGGCGTCCATCACCGTGCTTTCAGGAGTAAGCGCCGGCGCGCGCTCGGAGAGGGAGCCGCATTTCGCCTTGGACGGGTCGGTATGCGTCCGGATTGCGCGCTCGTCGATGATCCCTATGTACTTGCCGTCCTTGGTGATGATGACGGGCAGGCCCGTGCGGGAGATTTCGTTTATCGCGCGCGAGACAGGCTCGGACGCGTCAAGAATGCTCGGGTTTTCGATTTCCATAAAGGCACCTCAAATGGCAGTGTTCGGAAAACTCAGATACAGCTAATAAAGATATCCACGCACCAATTGTCAAGCATCGGCTGCTTTTGCAGCGGGCTCGTGCCGCAAACCTTTCTTTTACGCCGGAAGCTCCGCTTTCGCCGCTTCCACCTTCGCAAGGTAGTCGGCATAGCCCTCCCACCCGTTCTCGCCGTATATGTAGAGGTCGCTGTCGGATATTACCAGCCACACCACGCCGCCCATGTTCTTGCAGCCGCTGTGCGTGCAAATGGAGAGGGATTCGCCCAATTTCCCAAGGTAGCGGCCCGATTGCGGCTCGAATGCATAGGCACCCTGGAGGGAAGGCACCTGATTGCTCGACTGCACGTCTGCGTCGGATAGCGCCACCGTGCAGTGCCCGGTTTGCGCGTCCACGCTGTAGCAGATGACATAGGCGTGCCGGGGGGAGCCCATTGGCGCGCCTTTTGCATTCTTATATACCCAGAAAGCTCCGCTTTCGCCAGGCGTTTCCTTGGGGTAGACGCGGAATTCTCCCGAATCCGCAGGCTGCCATGCGACAATGCTGAGGCTTGCATTGTCCTTGCGCACCGAGTTCAGTATTGCCTTGAGGATGAGGGAATAGTCCTCGCAGTCGCCCCAGCCAAGCCCGATTGTTTCCTTCACGGACTGCAGGTGGTCTTCGCTTCCCGCCACGGTGTCCGAGCGGTAGTGGATGGAGAATGCCGTATTTTCCATGAGATGGGAAATGCACGCGAGGTTGAGGCTGCCCGAGTCCACGCAGTCGCTTTCTATGCGGGGGATGAAGCCTGCCATTACGCGCTGCTGGCCGGCATCGGCTATGAAGCCGAAGTCTTTTGGCATGTAGGCATTGCCGCGGAACCAGGCTATGGAGCTGTTTATCGTGCTTTCAAGGGTGGAAAATTCGGAGTTGAGCGCATATAGCTTCTGCTGCTGGCCGGCAATGCTTTGCCTGCTTTCATTCAGCTCCGCCTCGGTTTGGAGAAGCTGGGCCTGCATGAGAGCGACCCTGTTGCTTGACTGCATGAGCAATGACTCGGCATTCGATAGCTCGCTTTGGGACTGGGCGTAATTCTGGCGGAGCAGCGAATATTCCGACTGCAGGCCAGCAAGCTTCTGGGACGTGCTGGCGGCAGTGGCATTGAGCGAGGCAATCTTCCGCTCAAGCGCGGAATTGGCATTGAGGAAGTACACCGTGACGAATACGGATACGAGCAGCAGAAGCGCAATCAGCCAGACGGTAAACCTGCTCATGCCCATGTGCCCAAATTCGGAGGGAACGGTAAAAAGCCTTCCTGTTTGCGCCAACCAGCTTTCATCCATATTCCCGCGCAAGCCGCCCAAACTTTCCGCGCGCCTAATCTTTCCTTTCCCTGCCATCGCGCGCCCAAGGGCTGAAATCATTCCTCTTCTTCCTTGCCCTTCGCCTTCCCGGGCTTTTCCTTGTACATAAGCACCGAGAATGCGGTTGCCGCGCGGAGCAGGTTCACTGAAAGCGCGTACAACAGCGGTATTACGGGCACAAGCAGCACGAGGGTCGCAAGCACGGAAAGCGCGAGCGTCACCTCGTTCCCGGCCTGGAGGAGCGGGCATGTCTTGAAGAACTGGATGGGTATGAGCGAGAGAAGGGCGCAAGCCACAGTGGGAAGGAAGAGGCGGAGCACGCCGGGCGTGAATATCACGAGCATGGAAACGAAATTTGATGCGCGGCCCTCGTTGTCCCTCGCCGTGAGCGCGCGGTAGAGGAAGTAAAGCGAGAAAATCGCGGACATGATGAGGAAGTCAAGGGTCACCAGCGAGAAATTGCCGCCGCTCGACCAGAAGGAAAGGCTGGATGCGAGCACCAGCACCGCGGCTGCGCCGATTGCCGTCCAGTAGCCGGCGAGGCCGTCGAATAACGGCGCAAGAATGATGTGCATGCTCAGGTCAAGCGACTGCAGGGGGTTCAGCCTGTCGTGGAAGAACCCGTGGAGCGCGAGCGCGCCGGCACAAATGCATAGCGCAAGGGGAAGGAGGACAAGATACGCTGCCATCGTGATTATGGTGTTCTGAGGCGGCACCCAGGCGCCGGAGGATGCGTACAGGAGCAGGGTGAAAAAGCATAGGAAAACATAGGCGAACGGCACCACGAGGACCTCGCGCTTTGTCATGCGCTTGCCGGATGATGAGAGAAAATCCGTGATTTTGCCGGCTGCAAAGATGTAGCATGCGATGGCTGCGAATATTGCTATGTCGCGGAACTGCGAGAGCAGCGATGCGGGCTCCAAAGATGCCATGGGTGTTTCCCTCATCCTAGGTTTAAATCCCTATTCTGCCCGGCAGCATCGGCAGGTTTTTGCCACCTGTCTTGCTGCAGGCGTTTTTATTGCATTTCAATTTCCATCCCGTCCCTTGCCGCGCTTGTGCGCGGGAAAATTTTGCGCGCTGCTTTCTGCGCGCGATAGCGCAGCGCAAGAGAGGAATACTTGTTTGCATCGAAGTGGGTGAGGATGAGGCGCGCTGCGCCTGCCTTTTTCGCCTCGTTCGCAGCAGTTTGGGGCGAGAGGTGCGGCCAGCTCGGCGTTGGGAGGGCGCCTGGCAGCAGCGAGCATTCGGTTATCAGCAAGTCCGCGCCTGCTGCAAGCCTTGTGTAGTTCCTGCAGGGGCCTGTGTCGGTGCAGTAGGCGATTTCCTTTCCTTCGAGGGAAAAACGGTAGCCGAAGCATGGGTCTGCGTGGTGGAGGGGAAGGGCCAGCACAGAGTATGCCTGATGCCTGGCACTTGGGCGGGAGGGCTTGCCGCTTGCAGCAATGGGCACCTTGTTTTTGCCTGTGGAGAGGGGGTGCAATGTAACTTTTGCCCACTGCTCCGAAGGCGGGGCAGTGTATGGGTGCGCCACGAATTGTTTCAGCGCGGGAATGCAGCTTTTGTGCGCGAATATCCTCACGCGCGTGCCGCGCGGGAGGAGGGGAAGGAGGTGGAGCCCTGCCACATGGTCAATGTGAAGGTGCGAGAGGAAAACGTCCGCGCGCTTGAGGCGAAGTCGCAAGAGAAGCGCGGGAATGTGCTGGAAGCCGTCGCCTGCGTCAAGCACGATAAGCCTGTCCTGGAACGCTATCGCCGCGCAGACCGTGCTGCCAGTGCGCGTGGCAAACCAGCCGTTCGTGCCAAGGAAAAAAATCCTCATCTTTCGTTTGGGGTTTTTCATTTCTTCACCCTCAGGGTGCGCACATCCACCCGCATGCCGTCGGTTGCCGCGACGGTGCGCACGCCTGATGCCTTTTGTATTTTCCTTGCTTCTTTCCCAGGGCCTGACTTGAGGAGGGACTGCCCCATATGGGAAAGCACGCAGAGGCGGGGATGGCACGCGGTGAGCAATTTCACAGTCGTTGCGCTGTAAAGGTGGCCCGGCACGCCGTCCGCCCCTGATTTGAGGTTGTTTGCAATCAGGATGTCACAGTGCAGGAAGTGCGGGGCAAGCGAGGGGAAATATTCCGTGTCGGATGTGTAGCCTATCCTTGCCCCATCCATGTCAAGCACAAAGCCAAAGCCCGTCATGTCCTCGTGCCGCACGGGCGTCGGAGTGAGGGTGGCGCCGCCGATTTTTATGGGCTTTCCCTGCCGCGCAATCTCGGTGCGCGAAAGCTTTTTGGTGAAGTAGGGGGAAATGCCCCTCTCCCCGTACTCGTCCCCGGCGAGGATGCTTTTCGATGCCACGAGGATGCCGCGCTTCCGGTCCGGGAAGCAGTTTATCGCCTCGCACATGAGCGCTGCATCGTTGAGGTGGTCGATGTGGTTGTGCGTCACCACCACCGCGCCGGTCTTTTCCGGGTGGATGGAGAAATCATGGCACGCAACAAGCGCGCCGGGGCCTGGGTCGGCATGGATGTTGAGGCTTCCGCGGATGAGAAAGCCCCCTGTCCGGCGGATTTGGCTGATGAGGTTGAACCTGCCTCCCCCTGTCCCTAGAAAAACGATTTCCATTGTCACACCTTGGGCTTGCCTGCGCCTGCAGCCGAGGCCGAGAATATCAGGACCGTGAAGAGGAGGGAGGATGTGAGCGGGCAGTCCTTGGCAGGCGCCACCGCGGCATCCATCATGCTGGGCTGCGAGATTGACAGCTCCTCGGTGGATGAATACTGGTTGCCCGCATCATCCGCCCAGGACATGTGGAATGCTTGCCTGCCCAGGGGCAGTGCGATTGTGAGCGGCGAGCTTGCATCGTATGCCAGCCCCGCGACAGACGCCCGGAGGGACTCGGGCGAGCCGATTTTGATGAATGATATTTGGGTGTAAAGCGTTTTGTTCACATAGAAGCTTTTCACCTTGTCAATGGCGAGCACCGGCTGCAGGAGCACGGTGGATGCGCGGTGCTCTTCATCCTTTGAGCCTGAAGAGGAGGCGGTGAGGCTGGCTGAATAGGCGCCAGGCGAATCGGGGGTGAACGGGAATTCAAAGCTTGCAGGCCCGGTTATCCTGCCCACGCTCTGCTCATAGTGGTCGCCGAATGTGAAGCCAAGCGTGATGTCGGCAGGGTATTGCGAGGAGGAGACGCTGGCGTTCGCAACCGCCTCCTTGCCGGATACCAGCAGGTCAGGCAGGGAGAATGAGTCTATTGAGACGTTTGAGGAAACAGAGCCTGAATTGAAGGCAAGGTGGGAATAGCCATCGCCCCCTCCTGCGACAAACACAGGCACCCGGCCTGAGAGATTGGTGCTGAATGGGATAGCCATGCTGGGGCGGTCAGCGCGCACGGCGTAAAGCCCGTCCGGAAGCAGCGCCACGAACGTGCTGTCGCGCCTCTCATTTGGAATCTGGAGGAGCGCCGCGTTATTCTCGCCTATAAGCGTATTTGAGGCGCGCAGGCTGGAATCGAACATTGGGACTTTCTTTGCCGTGGGGTCCACGGAAATGGTGAAGGTGCGCTGCTCAAGGTAGGGGGATACCAATGCGATGGGGCAGGAGTAGATGAAGCCTTTTGGCATGGAGGAGAGCGCGCTTATTTCCCAGACAAGGGTGGAGGTCTTGCCCGGCTCGAGGACGAGGTATTTCTCATCCTGGTCAAGCGCCACGCTTGGCGTGCCTGCGCAAGATGTCAGGGAGACTGGGATTACGCGATAGTCCGTGCCGGCCATGGAAAGGAAGGCGATGGCGCTTCCTCCGAAAGGAAGCCTTTTCGCGGATGCGTCAAACGTGAAGTTTGCGGATGGGTCGCTATAGGTCACTCCCTGCGTTTGTATGTTTCCGGCTATTGCGCCGCCCTTTTTGTCCGTGTTCCAGTCCACTGTCACCCCTTTTTGGGAAACCGTGGCCGAAAGGGAGTCCCTTTTGGAGAATTCCGCCGCGTGGGATTCCTCGATGTGCATGGCGTCCAGCGCGCCAACCTCGAACCAGGTGGGATCCACAGGCACCCACTTGCCGACGTATGCCTCGGCCCAGGCGTGCCCCATCCAGGACTGGAACCTGTCGCTGTAGACATATCCTGACACGTATCGCACGGGTATCCCTATCGAGCGCGCAAGCGCGGTGAAAATGGTGGAGTATTCCGTGCATACGCCCACCATGTTTTTTGACACGGTTATCGCGTCCAGTTCCTGCCCCACCCGCGAGTCGTCATATGCCATGTTCCTGTTGACGTAGATTGCAAGGAGGGCGACCTTCTCGAACGGCGTTTTTGCGCCCTGCGTTATGTTCTCGGCAAGCGCGCGTATGCCCAAGTCGTTGGACTGCGTGTGGTTGGACGGGACGAGGAACGAGCGGTACTCGGAGGGCATGCTGTAGCTTTCTGGGAGCGATTGGGTGGTGCGGGCGATGGACTGCACCGTGATGCGCTTGGAGTAGTTGAACGGGTTGGGCGGGTCGGTGGCGGATATGGACAGGAAGCCGTTGCCGTCCGAATCGAACTGTATCTGCTCGCCAGCCTCCACTATCTGGTACGACGCGGAGGACGGGACCAGGATGTTCATGTTCAGGCTGCGGATTTCGCCGCCTATGGCGGTCACCGTGCCCTGCGCATCCACCACTGCCGAGAGGGCGGAGGCAAGCTGCGGCGCCTCGCTTGACGCGAAAGATAATGTGAGGAGAAGGAAGAGGGCAAGTACGCACGCTGGCTTTTGCATGAGCCTGATGCGAAGCTGGTTTTAATAATGGTTGCGGGCGGGCGCTGCGGATTGTGATGTTTAAGCGAGGAACTTCTTCTTCTCTATCTTTTCGCGCAGGTAGTCTCCCACGAAAGAAAGGCGCGGGCCCTGAAGCGCGTCACGACATTATGCCTTCCTTTGAGCTAGGGGCGCTCTTCCATTAAAAGCACATAGCCATAAGGTACAGGGTGCCCTACTTCTGGGAGAACTGTGACTTTTTGCATCGATTCCCCCCTGCACCCATCCCCAGTCATTGCCAAGCCAACATCCGGGACATTTGTGTACTCAAAACGCATATAGGCGAAGAACTGGCGGGAAACCGCCACTGAGCCGTCCCTTGCCTTTGAGACGGAATAGTCAATGCCGCCGGCAGAGAGCTTTGTTGTGGATGGCGCCTTCATCTTGCCGATGACCATCAGAAAGGTAAGAGCATGCTGTGCAAGCGCACCAAGGTCATCTCCTGCAAACAGGGCACATATCTGTGCCTTGATCGAACGGGAGTTTGGCAGGGAGAAGACTGGCTCCGTGTTGTAGTTGCGGAGGAACTCCGCGACCAATTTCTCGTTTTTCAACTCTGCCTCGTTGAAGAGATAGGGAATGATGCTCTTCAGCTCAAACTGGTCGCCGCCATTCGATGATTTCGGATGATCGACAAACCGCTGGTCATTGCCCGGGAGCATGGAGAATATGCATTTGCCCCCCTGCTCATTTGCCACCCAATTGTTTTCGGCGATAATGATCGAGCGCTTATCCATATTTTCGGGAACAATGAGCCTCTTGTCTATTTGGACAAGCTGGGGAGGCTGGATGTCCCTGTTCATTTCATCCGAGTGCTCATCGGATTTCACAAATACCTCGCCGTCCTTACGTATTACATACTTGCTTTCAAGGAGCCGGGAAAACGGCAGGTTGGAGGAGATTGCAACCATCGAAGTGGGAATCGGGCGGATTTGTATTTTTTTGAGGAGTTCTTTTCTATTATCGCCATAAGTTAATTCAGTGATCACCTCGCGCAGGAGCGGAAGGCGGGAAACCTGATTTGTTGGCCCGAATCTCATCGCGGCGTCGGCATTGTTCTTTGGAAAATCCACCAAGGTGGACCTGATTGTGGAAATCGTCATATTTACACCCCTGCATCAGTTTCTTGTTCAAAAGGTTTATAAATAGTGTTATTAAAAAATAAAAAAAGTGTATTTAATCCTCATAGCAGCAGATACCAGTTGTCAGAAAAAATTTAGAGTGGTTTCTATTTCGCAACTGAATCGTGCTTTTCTGCGATTTACGCCAGGAACTTCTTCTTCTCTATCTTTTCGCGCAGGTAGTCTCCCACGAAAGAAAGGCGCGGGCCCTGCAAGGCGTCCTGCTCTATCTTCTTCTTTGTCTTGAGCACTGTTTTGAGCTCCTCCACCCAGTCCTTGTGGCAGGAAATCCATTCGTAGGAAAGCATCTCCTCCGCGCGCTTGATGTCAACTTCCTTTGCGTTTATGGTGAGCTGCTCCAGGAAATCATAGTCCTTGATGTCGCGCATGGTCACGCCCACGAAGCGCGCCTCGGGCGTGGCGATGTCGTTGCCAAGGTAGGCAAGGTTCATGCTGCCCGTCTTTATCGCCCAGTAGATGTACCAGCCCCAGGCGTCGCAGTCCGTGTTGTGCAGAAGGAGGGGGCCCACGCCGCCGACAAACGTGTGGGTGGGGTTCACCTCTATATCATAGACAAATCCGTCGCTTGCCTTTGCCTCTGCCACTTCCTTTACGGGAATGAGCGCTATTCCGTTCTGCGCAAGCCGCCGCAGCGTTTCGAGCTTTTCGGATGCGCCGCCCGTATTGATGCCTGCAGCCGCCATCTTCCATGCGCGGTCGCTGCGCACAAGCCTGCTTGACACTTCCCCGCGCTTCTGCGCGCGCGAAAGCGATTTGAAGACCGTGATGAATTTCAGCCCGGTGAGCCGGCAGAGCTCCTTTGTAGTCGAGCCGGGATTGCTGCCAAGCGCCTTGAGCACGGCATCCCTTTTCACAACTGGCTGCGCCTGCAGGCGCGACAGGATGACATTCAGCTTGTCAAGCGAGATTGTGTCCTGATTGAAAGTATCGGATATGCCCTTGCCGCCCAGGGAGTAAATCATTTTCTGGAATGGCTTGAGGAGGCGCGTTGGGATTGACTTGAAGATGGGCGACTTGAGCATTTTCTTGCCCAAGTGGCTGGAAATCGATGGCTCAAGGTCCTTTGCAATGCTTTGCAGCTTTTTGAGCGATTCGAGATTGTAGATGAGCACGTGGTATTGCTTGAGATGCCCCTGCTTTGCGGGCTTTTTTTGTTCAATGGTCGCAAAGCAGCCAAGCTGGAGGAGAAGGAGCACAAGGTCGGAGGCGAGCTTCCTGCTTACCGTGTTCGCCCACAGCCTGCAGCCCTTTGCAGTGGCGTGCACGTTCCCGTCGCCGCGGAAGTAGCCGCGCAGGAATTCGAGCTTGAGGTCGTTTGGCATGTTGAAGATTATGCCTGGCACCTGTTTCCTGTCCGCGCCCGTGCCGCAGCCAAGAATGTCCGCGAATATTATTTCGGCGAGCTTCCCCCCGAATTTTACCTGTGTTTCGCCGGGGCTGGGGTTTGACAGCGATGCCGTGCATCCGAATATTTCCCTGGCTGCGCGCACCACATCCCGTATGTATTCCCGCTCGTGAGTGCCGAAGCTGAACGTTGCCACTGCGCCGCCCGAGCCTTCCGCCACGTAATAGCCGAGAAGCCTTGCAAACTGCGGCGTCAGCCTGATTTTCCTTGGAAGCCTGAGCTTTGATTTCCCGAAGCGGATGGAGATTCCCTCTGTTTTTATGCTGCCAATGAAGTCGCACTTTGCCTTTTGCCCAAGCTCAAGAAGGTCAATCCCCCCTCTTAGGCTTTCGTTGTTTGGCACTTTAAGGGGCGCGACAAGCAGGTCGCCCTTTTGGAGCTCGCTGGCTTTTTTCGGCATAATCCCGTAGGCGGCTTCGTCAAATACCATCACGCTGTGAGAGCGAGTCACTTTCACGGAATAGCCGCACGCGCTTTTCACCTCGAAAAGCTTTTCGCCTATCGGGTGGCGCACCACATGAAGCACACTGCCCGTGGTTGCCGCCCCGCTTGAATCCACCTGCGGCGCCATTTCACCCGAGGCGGCGCCCTTTTCGTAGTGGGGTGTTTTTTCGCATCCGTTTTTTTCGAATGTTCTCTTGCAGTATTCGCCAATTCTTTCGTTCCGTATCATCCCTTCTGAATCCACAAGCATGATGGGCTCGTCAGCATCCACGCTGAAGACGATTACGGGAAGCTTGCGGCTCGCGAGTTTTCGGATGAGACGCCTGCAGCCGCGGCTTGCCTGCCCCTTGGGCGTGATGAGTATGCAATTCTCCTTCCTCCAGAACTTGTCCTCGTTGAGGCGCTGCCACATGGCGTCCTTTTCCACTACGAGGACATAGTCTGCGTCAATGGACTTGAATTCCATTCCATTGTCAACATCGGAAGGAATCATCCAGCCAGACCTTCCCTGCTTGGTGCAGTCTATCTCGACTTCGTCCCCGCCGAACCTGTCCTTGAGCACCATGGGGCCTGCCACCACGCCTTTCCTGTCAGTGTTGAGGTTCAGGTCCTCGCGCTTCACATTGAGCGCCACTTCCAAGTCTTCCACAAGCGGGTTGCTCTCGCTCTGCTCCGAGAAAAGCTCCTCGTCAAGCGTGTCGCCAAGCGAGAACTTGAGCTGATAGTACAATCCTCTGATGGAGGTGTGCGCATCCTCCTTGAGGAATTTCTTGCATTTGGAGGCTATCGCCACTGTCTGCATGAACTTGCGCGCCTGCCCCACGTTTATGAAGGTGCGCTCCTCCACTTTGTCCCCAAGCCTGATGAAGCCCACGCCGTTGTCATAGATGATGTTCCCCTTGCTCCGCAGCGCAGTTGTGAACGTCGGGGAAGTCTCGGCATCGATCTGCGCAAGCATGTCCTGCCCCAGCCGCTCGAGCTTGTTCGCAATGAATGCCGAGCCCTTGCCAGAGTCGGATGCGGACGCGGATGCTTTTGATTTTGTGATTTCCTTTGCCATGCAAACACCAAATGAACATTGCATTTTTACCCTTCCCCTTCTTCCTTGCCGTTCTTGCCGCGCGCCGCCTACTCTTCGCCTTCGCCCTCATCTTCCTTGCCATTCTTGCCGTTCCCGCTCTTTGCCTCTTCCTCGCCCTCCTCCGACTCTATCTGCGAGGAATACTTGGTCTCTATGAGCGCAACGAGCTTTTTCTCGATGTCGCCAGCCTTGCCCTTGCCTGCCAGGTCGGGCAGGTCATGCGAGAGCTGGGAGACGTAGCGCAGTATTGCCTTTCGCCTCTCTTTCTTGTCATGGTCGCGCCGAATCCCTGACAGGTACGCCTGCAGGTCGCGCGCGGCCTCCATGATTGCGTTCTTTATCTCCTGGATGATTTCCTCGTCGTTGGATATCGCCTGCTTGCCTGCCGAGGTGTAGGGCACGTACACGCTTGAAATGTTCACGAAAACCGAAAGCGGCTCCTCTTCGAAGTTCCGAAGCTTGTAGCGCTTCCAGTCGATAGCCTTCACTGCCTCGGTGATTGCGCAGCCTGAGTTGTCAAACAGCAATGGCGCGCGGTTGGCATAGCGTATCACTTCGGATGAGGACATGTCGCCTGCCTTCTTTCCTGCCCCGCCTCCGTATGCGAGCGCGGCTTCCACCATGAACGGGATTCCGCCCTTGTAGATTTTGGGCGCGCGTTCCGAGACCACCACGAACTCGGGCGCCAGGATGTTCTTGAGCGACTTTTCAATCTGCTCCTTGCCGATAGGCTTTACCGAGTCGGTGGCGGGCGCAATCCATCTCACCTGCGGGTTCTGGATGGCTTTCACTATTTTCTCTGCCTCCACCCATTGGAGCTCTTTGGGATTCTTGTCAAAGTCAACATCCGGGCAGAGCGCCTTTATCTCGTCCACCTTTGCCGCGGAGAAGCGCGCGAAGCGCTCCTGGAGGAATGAGGAGATGCGGCGGCATTCGCGTTCGCGGTGGGCAAAGTCAATCAGGTCGTTCGTGGAAATTCCCATCGGGTGCGGCTGCACAACCAAAGGCTTGTCAGGTATCCTGTCTGACGAGCGCGGGAATGAATGTGTTTGCCCCTCCGGGTCATGGAGCGTTATCTGGAGATGGGGGTTGGCAAGCGCTGTCCTGCGCACGTATTCGTAGACGCCAAACGAGCTTTTGTCGTACTTCACGTCCGCAAACTCGCCCTCCACCGTGAGGCCATGCCCGAACTCGCCTTCGTCTTTTACCATGTTCAGGACAAGGGGCGTGTTTGACTTGAGGTCAATGGACACCTCGCAGGTGATGCGGCGCGTGTCATAGCGCGAAATTACCTTCACCGGCTTGCCCGTTGTTATCTGGGAGTACATTGTGCAGCCCGAGGCGCCGATGCCCTGCTGCCCGCGCTGCTGCGCATAGCGGTGGAACTTGGTGCCTGCAAGCATCTGCCCGAGCGCCTTGCCGATGTGCTTTTCCGGGATGCCAGGCCCGTTGTCCTCCGCAATGACCTTGTAGCGCTCCTTGTCCATTTCCACGATTTCGATATCCACTTCCGGGAGAATGCCGCCTTCCTCGCACGCGTCCAGCGAGTTTGTGACATATTCGTGCACAATGGTGGTGAGCGAGCGCGTCTTTCCGGAAAAGCCGAGCATCTGCTGGTTCTTCTTGAAAAACTCCGCCACAGAGTGCTCGCGGAACTCGGAGAAAATCTTTTCTGTCGACGTGGGTGCCATCTAACCACTTTGTAAGCATATTGCTTTTTCCTGAACTGGTCGATTAAACTTCGAGGCGGTATTTAATATTGGTTGTGGTTTGGCGAATAATGCGCTGCCATCCGCACGGCGGTGGCGCGAACCATACACATGTTTATAAATTAATTGCAACACTAGATGAAGGGAAAGACATGAAATATCTTGCCATCAGCCCAGCCAAGAAGCATCATTCTGATTCAATCAAGGTAATCTCCGCCAGTTTCCCGCACAAACCCATAACCCGGATACCCCGGGAGTCGATAGGGGAGTTCCGCAGCAAATTCAAGCGGGAGGGGCATGGCGCAGACCCCGCGGCAATGATAGAGGTAGCGCTCTGGAAATGCAACGAGGCGCTGCAGGAAGCAAGGGCAACCAGGCAGGACCTGACCGAGAAAATCGACACTGGCACGAGGGAAACCATGAGGCTCCAAACCAGAGTGGAGGGAAGCCGCAAGGATGTCGAGCGCCATGTAGCAATCATCAAGAGGTGCGCAAAGGCGATTTTCGAAGTGTGCACAAAGGCAGACGAGGGAAATAGGCTGATTTTGAAGCTGGAAGAACGGTGCGCAATCGAGGCGGTAAAGATCCCATTGGCCGCCGAGCAGGTGGAAAAGTGCTCGGAAAAGATAGCCAAGGATGGAATGCTCATAAGCAAGGGCATTGCAATTGACCTTGGAAAAATGTCCCCGGCCCCATCTGCCAAGCTCATATCGTATTGCCAAAGCGCATTGGTTCACCTGAATGAGGCTTATTCTGGCTTGAGCGAGTATGCTGGCAGGCTAGTGGAGACATATTGCCAGGAGGGCATCTTCGGTTTGGCCTCGGATTCCCCCGAGCTTTACGAAATCATAAAGGCAAAGAAGCTGGATGCCGACATGGGCGATTCGATTGAGAAGGGCATGGCAGAGAGGATAAAGTCCCTGCGGACATCAGCCAAGCTTGCATATGCACAACTGAGGCCGGTCATGGAACCGGTGGAAAAGGCGAACAAGGCGGCGACAAACGTCATGAACGCCACAAGGAAGGCTGGCAACGGCAATACGCCTTATGAGCGCAGCAAGCAATCTTGCGAAATTTGCGGCAATTCGATTGAGATTGCCAAATCCATTATTTTTCTGATAAACTCGTTCCCAGAGCACCATGCCGCGATTGCCGAATCGATTGCCGCCTATGCGAAGGAGGTGGGCGCCCTTGATGCCGCGATTGCGATTCGGGACAAGGCCACCGCTGAAATGGCTTCCATGAAAGCGGACGGGAAAGCGGCGGGTGAACGCGCCAAAATTGACGAGTGCATAACCGAGCTGGGCTGCCTGAAGCAGAGGCTGGAACAAGAGCTTGCCAGCATTGAGAAGCGCCAGAAGAAAAAGGAAGGAGATGCGCGCAGGCACGGTGAAAACAGGTATACGGCGGAGAAGTGGAAGGAGCACCTGCTTGAGATTGAAATAGAGGGCCTGCCCAAGTTTGTGAAGCTGAAAAAGCAGATTGAGCAGGAACCCAAGGATGCTGGAAAGAAGCAGGCGATGGCCAGGTTCTTCGAAAGTGCTCGAATCATTTTCAAGGACGAGCTCAAGGCGAAAAACCAGCTGAGCGAGCCTTTCCTGAATCGCCTGAGGGAGCTTGCCGAGATGTACCTGAAAAACGGGATGCTGACCAGGAAAATAATCCAAGAAACATACAGCGGGGGTCTGACGCACCACGGAAGGGTGATTGGGAACAATAGCAGCCAGTTCGTATTGGTGAGGCTGAGCCTGGGCAGGAACAGCGAGAAGAGGATGATAATCGACGTGAAGGATGGGGCAATGCCCATCGTCTATTTTGTGGGCGGAAAGGAAAGCAGCAAGAAATTCATGAACAGGGTGAACAACCAGGAACTGCCTGAAATCAAGGCGGTCGCGGTTAGGAACGGCGTGGATGGCCTTTTCCCGTCCCTTCTTGAGAAACCGGAGCAGTAAGCCTTATTTTGCCAGGAGATAAACGCCAGCGGCAACTGCAATGGCAGCCGCAACGCCGAATGCCAGCGGCGCGCCTGCAGCCGCCCAGAGCGCGCCGAATATGGCGCTTGCGGGAAGGTAGACCGCGCCCACCGCGGAATTGTAGGCGCCAAGCGCGATTCCCCTCTGCTTTTCACCCACCATGTCGGAGACGTACGCCTTGTTCACGGACTCGTCCGCAGCCACGAAAACCCCGTAAACCGCAAAAAGCGCTGCGATTTGCCAGAGGGAGCCTGCGAATATGAAGCCCACGCAGATGAGCGCGTAAAGGAGGAAGGAGCCTGCGATGACTGGCTTCCTGCCCAGCCTGTCGGAAAGCTGGCCGACAGGCATTGAGGCGAGCATGTACACTATGTTGTAGAGGATATAGACAAGCAATATGTTCTCAGTGGAAATGCCCAGTTCTGATGCGCGCACGATGAGGAGAGCGAATGAGAAATAGGCAAGCGAGAACAGGCAGGAAATCTTGAGGAAGCGCATGTAGTTGGGAGGGAGAAGCCGGAGCTTTTGCCAAAAGCCGATTCCCTTAGCCTTGTCCTTTTCAGAAGGCTGCGCCTTTGCGCGCGGCTCGCGCACGAAAAGCCAGATTGCAGCCACTGCGAGGAATGCCGGGATGATTGCCGAGTAGAAAACTGTGCGGTAGCCTGCTTCTGTGCTGCCCATCCATGCAAGTATCACGTAGGCAATTGCAGGGCCTGCCACTGCGCCAAGCGTGTCCATTGCACGGTGGAGCCCGAATGCCTTGCCGCGCGTGGCGCGGGTGGAAGAGGCTGCGATGATTGCGTCGCGCGGCGATGTCCTGATGCTTTTCCCAATACGCTCCACGGCGCGGAAAACCAGCACCATGGGCCAGGTGTAGGCAAGCGCAATGCCGAGCTTGGAAAATGAGGAAAGCCCGTAGCCGGCCATCACGAATTTCCTGCGCCTGCCTGACGAGTCGGACCAGTAGCCCATGAAGATGTCCAGGAGGGAACTGGCGCTGTCCGCAATGCCCTCTATAAGCCCCACTGCGGCAGTGCTTGCGCCCAATATTGTGGTGAGGAAAACAGGGAGGATTGGGAAAATCATTTCCGATGAAACGTCGGTGAGGAAGCTCACCACGCCAAGAACCAGGACGTTTTGCTTGATTCCGGATAACAGCCCCATGGTATGCGCCATCCGCTAAAACAGCTTCCGCACTTCCTCCTCCTTTATCTTGCGCCTGCATTTCTCGAGATAGGCGTACACGGATGCGTGGTTGGAGCCCTCGATTATCCGAAAGATCGCCTCCATCGCGTAGTTGAGCGTGTCCACTGCGCAAATCACGCCCACGGTGTGCCCGTAGCACACCACGTCCGCGCCCACTTCCTCCTTTATTATCTCCTTGGTGCGCCCCTTCTCGCCTATCACGCGCCCCATGATGCGGTGGCGCGCGTTCTCGTTCCCAGCATAGTCGCGAAGGTCGATGAGCTTGAAGCCATAGTCGTCGGAAAGGAGGCGGAGCGCAACTGCAGGCTCAAACCCCCTGCCGATAGCCTTCACGATGTCCTTGCCAATGAACTCGTCAAGAGGCTCGCCGTTTATCTCCACTGCGCCGTCCGAGTCAGCGCTGATGCTCACCTTCATCCTGCGCTCGAGGTAGTCCTTGGTCTCGCCTGACTCGCCAAGAAGCGCGCCCACGCGCTCTGAGGGGATTTTGATTATCTGCATATGAACCAACCAGGATTTCGAAACCAATACTATTAAATGGCAATCACATGAACTCCGCCAGCCCTTTCTGCTTCTCCGGCTCCTCGGTGAAGATGCTCCCGATGTCCTTCCTGAAAAGCTCCATCCTCTGCTTCATGTAGGCGGGAAGGCTGTAGCGCGCGATGAGGCGCTCGGCGTGGTCGAGGTATTTGGTTATCCCGCCCTTGTTTATGGTGAGGAGGAGCTTGCCCCCGCACGCGTTGCATTTGCCAGAGAGGGGCACGCGGCGGTATTTCACCTTGCAGTCCAGGCAGCGGAACTCCTGCTGGGAGAACGAGCGCAGGTTCCCGTAGAGGTCCGGGAAGAAATGGTGGAGAAGGAGCCGCTCCGCGGCGTCAGCGGGGTTCACCGCGCGTATCTTTTCCTGCAGCGTGAATTGCGCCTCGATTTTCTCGCCCATGTCCTTGAATTTCAGGTAGGTGCTCTGGTGCGGCCCTGCGGACACGTCCGCGGTTTCGTGCGAGTAGGCAAGCGAGCCGTATTGCGCTGGCGCCCCCAGCAGCATTTTGACAGTGTCGAGCTTCAGCTCAGAGGGAGAGGCGTACTTGTCCGAGAGCTCGTAAAGCTCGAGGGGGTAGGTCGAGCACACTTCCATGGAATGCGCCTCGTCGTCCACTTCGTCCGGGTCAAGCTCGGTCGTAAGCACCAATGGCGCGTCCATGGTGCCGCCGCGCGACTCGGGAAGGAAGGCGCGCGAGAAATTGAGGAGCCCGTCCATCAAAAGTATTACTGTGTCTTCATCACCATCGCAGTTCCTTCTTTTTGCAGTGTGGAAGTACGGGTGCGCAAAGCCCACATGCGCGTCGGTGAAGCCCACCACGCGCGCAAGCACCCCTGCAGATGTGTGCGGCGAAAGGCCGATCACCAGGTGCCCCAATATGTCCTCCTCGCGGGACAAGTTGTAGAAGCGCGGCATGCCGTAGTGCCTCTCAAGCAGGTCGTCGATGAACTTGGACACCTGGAAAAGGTAGTGCGCGCCGCTCCGCGAAAGGATGATATCCTGCGCATTCAGCGCCACTACCTGAGATGCGCGCTCCAGGGGCCGTCCGTCCTTGTCGTGCGTGTAGCCGAATGAAAGAGCCTGCCCCACGCTTATGCCCATCTCGTCCGGGCGGAAGTGCGTGAGCGGGATGTCGGTTGCATCGAAGCGGCAGGTGCCGTCGCGGAACACGAACACCTTGTGCATTGCGCGCAGGAAGCCTTTTTCCAAAGGCTCCGGTGTTTTTGACGATGAGAAGAGCCCCTCCACGCCTTTTATGTCTGCAGACTTTGTGGCGTCAATGCCAGTGCGCTCTGAGGCGCGCTCGAACAGCTTGATGATGTCCACTGCGCGCTTGTCATAGTGCTTTGTCGCAACATGGCATTCGGAGCAGTCCTCGCTGTTTTTTGGGCGCCCGCATTTCGGGCAGACCGTGATGGGCACTGCGCGCCCTCCGCATGCGCACAACGGTGAGAACGTCGTGTTGCCGCACGAGGCGCAGCGCATGCGCGCGATTTCCACCTCCACCCCGCGCCCGTCGCGCCCGCCTTTTGCGAGGAGCTTGGCATATGCGCGGCTGATGGACGCGTTCTTGTCAATGTGCGCGCCTATTGGGAAAAGCACATTCACGCTCTTTTTCATCCGCCGCTCGCGCGCCTTTTCCGGCCTGCCCATGCGCGAACCGATGTATGTCGGCGCCTTTGGCATTATCCTCATGCCCGATAGCGCGGAGAGGATGTCCAGCACCGGCTTTTTCTCGTCGAAAAGCGCATCGAATTTTTCCGCTGTGATTTTCTTGTCGACCATTATGCCCATTGTTTTCAGGAGCGCATAGGCATGCTCGCCTGCAAGCCGTATCCTGCCCTCCTGCACGCTGTGCGGCACGCAAAGCTCCTCAAGCACTGCTTTCGCAGGGGAGGATTCCAGCTCGAATGACTCGAGCCTGAGAAGCCCGTAGATGGGCTTGCCGGTCTTCAGCCAGAGCGCAAGCCCCTTCAGCTGCTCGTGCGTTATGTCGTGCCAGAAGTATGTGTAGCGCGGGTGAAGCGGCAGCGAGGTTTTGCGCGCAAATGCCACTGCTTCGCCTGCCGGGCAATCCTGGCGGGGGGGCTGCACGCCTGCTTTTTTTGCCATGAGCTTCAGCCTCTCCTCGCACCAGGCAGCGGGAAAAAGCGGATGATTGCTTTTCAAAAAGTCTCCGACGGAGACCAGCATGTCTCCCAGGAAAAGTATGCGCTCCACATTCGGCAGCAGCTTCTGCGCCTCGTCCGAGGACACCACCTCGACTACCGAGCCGTCCTTGAGCTTCACAACGGGGCCGAGTATGGAGTCGCACGGCGTTATCACCGTGCTTTTGCCAGGGCGCTCTATTTTCATCTGCGTGCCCACGGCAAGAAATGAGTCAAGCACGTACATGCTTGCAGGATGCACGGATTTCCCCATTATCCCGCTGCCGCGGCAACGGCCATAGCGCAGCCGCCAGCCGCCCTTTGCGGATGGGTAGGAGAAAACCGCGCGGCCCGCCACTGATTCGTCGATGAAGCGGAAATCCGGCTTGGGCTCGAACTTGCCCTCTTTTTTTGCCACTTTTATGATGGAGTCCATCCAGCCCCAGTCCAGCCCGATTTTCTTTGTGTACCTTGAGACTTTTGCGGCTTTCTGGGCAATGCCCTCGCATATCACAAGCGCTATGCCTGAGCGCACGCGGTTGCTTGCCACGCCGGGCACATCGCGGTGCACTGACACCTCCGCGTCCTCTGTCGGGTCGCCATCAATGCACACGGGGCAGCTTTTCACGATGTGGCGTATGTCCGCCTCGGGAGGGCGGTACTGCAGGTGCGCGGAGCGCGCGCCATATACCTCGATTTCCTCGACATAGCGCTCAAGCATGGCGTCTGTGGGGCGGAAGTCGCCCACCCCCAATTGCCTGCGCGCCACATCGCCAAGCACCACGGCAAGCGCCGCCACCGTGCCGCCGGCCGAGCGGATGGGGCCTGCGAAATAAATTGCAAGGTAGTCGCTGCCGTCAGGGTTGTTGCGGATTTCGAATTTGCTGATGCCTTCCGTCGGGGCCACAAGCACGCCTTCGGTCAATATGCCAACGCCCGTGCGCACCGACTGGTCGATGAGCTTCTGCTTGTTTCCCTTGATTATTTCGCCCGCCGCGATTTTTTGCACCACCATGTGCGCGATTGCCTGCCTGCTGTGCCCCTCGCGCTCAAGCGCGCGTATGACTTCGGTGATGCCTGGAGGCCCGACAATCCCTTCCACGCGCGCCGCAACGTCCGCTGCCCGCTTTATCTCCACGAAGGGGGCAGGGTCGGCCCCCTTGCTTCGCGCCTCCTCTGCCACCGCGTAGGCATGCTCAAGTGCGGAGCTTAAGGCAGAGAAATACTTTTGCATTTCCTCGTCCCTTGCAGTCATGTTTCTTCCCCCTTGCGATGGAGTGCGGAAGCCCGCGGGAATGCCGCCCTTGCCATTTTCCGTCATGTTCCCACTCGCCCCTTGCCGCCTGCGCGGCTTGCCATGAATTCATTGCCCTTCGCGCCATGCCCAGCGCCTTCCTTGCTGGCTGTGCGGCTTGCCCTGCATTCGTTGTCCCTTGCCGTCATGTTCCCGCCCCTTCCTTGAAGCCTATGTAATTCACCTTGCCGGTCTTTGTTTCCAGTATCGGCACAAGCCCGGGCGAGGGCACGTGGCCCATCCTCACCTGGAAGTCCGTCCTGTCCTGGAATGTGCCGCTGTTCAGGAGAAGCGTGCCGCGGTAGAGCATGTGCCCGTTCTTGTGGACATGCCCCATGTGCACGATGTCAGGCTCGTCCTCTATCACCAGGTAATCGTGGTCTTCCGGCACGATGAGGTTCTGCCCGTAGATGGGGGAGAGGTGGCGGCGGCGCACGAGCTCGAGCATCGCCTCGTGGGGCTTGCCATAGGTCAGCCCGCCGGTCGCGATGATGGAGTCGAGCGAGTTGCCATGGTATATGAGGTGGCGAAGCCCCTCTATTTCCACGCGGGACGGGCTGCCCACGCGCACCACGTTGCTTTTCACCATGTCGTACGGGATGATGGGCTGGGGCTCCGCCCTGCGCACCGCGTCGTGGTTGCCAGGCCCCACTATCACGGTTATGTAGTCCGGGATTTTTTCCATGAAGGAGTCGAACATCTCGTACTGCTTGTAGATGTCCTTCACTGCAAGCTCCTTTTCCTGCTCGGGGTAGATGCCGATGCCGTCCGCGACATCGCCTGCGATTATTATGTACTTCACCTTGCCTGCCAAATCCGCCCTGCCTTCCGAGCCGTTGAGCCAGCTTATGAAATGCGAAAACTCGGCTTCGAGGAATTTCTTGCTGCCAATGTGGAGGTCAGACAGGTAGGCAATCCCGGCGTCCCTTTCGCTTTTCCTAAACTCGCGCGCGACCGGGATGTCGGGCCACTCCACATTGTCGCAGATGAAAAGCTCGTCCGCATTCTTCCCGTCAAGCGCGATTATGTCGTCGTTCATTATTTTGCGGTGCACATGGAAGCCAGGCGTGTCCTTCATCACCACCACCTTTGCGGAGCCTTCCTCGTCCTCCACCTCAAGCAGGACATTGCCTTTTTTCGTCATCTGCTTCTTGTTCACCATGGCGATGAGGCGGACCTTGGAGCCCGAGGTGGACTTGAGCTTGCTTGTATTGACGATTGCATTCTGGGTGGCGCGGGCGCGCACAATCTTGGATATGCGCGCGTAGCGGTCGCGGAAGTGCGCCACGAAATCCTCGAGCTTGCCCGTGCAGCGCGATTTCCCGCTCACGTCTGATTTTTCAATCACCCTGAAGTTTGGAGAGTATTCCTTTGCCTCGGGCGAGAACGAGGGGGCGCGGCTCACCACTGTTTCGGTGGGGATTTTTTCCTCGGATGAGAGTATGCCGTCGATGTCGTCCTTGGTGAGCATGAACTTGTCGCTGGAGAGGATTTTCAAAAGGGCGGCAGGCTCAAGCGCGAACTTTTCCAAAAAGTCGTAGGCGTCAGGCGCGAGGCGGATGCCCTTGGCGTAGATGGAGTCTATGTCGGATTTCACTTGTTCACCCGCAAATTCGTGCCTCATTCGGCGATTGCGGCCCTTTCTGGGAAATGCGGCAACCCTGCATCACAGGGCCGGCGCGGCTGAATTGCTGGTTTATTGTGCCTTCGCAAATATATTCCTATGGGGATTTTATCGATTCCAGCGCGGAGAGGATGGTCCATATCTGCGTGCGCGCGTGCATGGGCATGTTGATGTCCTCGGACACCGCCTCTATGGAATACACCGCCGAGCCCACCTTGGTGGACAGCTCCTCGCTGGTCTTGAGCCTCTCGCGCGCCTCCACAAGCGCGCGGCGGATGTTCTTCGGGACCGAGGTGTCCTCTGCCACGTTGTTTATGAGCTCCACAACTTCCGCGATGTTCTTTTCCATTTCCCCACCTGCGCCAGTGTCACAAGCCGCGTGCGGCTTCCAATATATTCATGATATCATATAGTGTAAACGAAAGGCAGGCAAATTACATTCAAAAAGCTTATAATCGCGCTTAAACTCCAGGTTTACCTCTTTCTCTTGCCGCGCGTTATTGCGAAAATCGCGTTTGCCACCGCGATGAGCGTAGCCGCTGCGTTGAGGATGATGAATACGGTGTCTCCAAGCTGGATGCTGTGCAATGTGAGGAGCAGGCTTCCCGCGCCGTACAGGAGCGCGAATGAGAGCGGCACGCCCGCGGTGTTGCTTTTCAGCGCCTGGTAGAATTCCCAAACCCAGCCTGCGAGGATGAGGACAAGCCCCAAAATGCCGAAATAGTCAGCCATGCGGAATCACCGCACAATATTCCGGGGCTGGGCTTAAAATTGCACACGGTCCGCTGGGACGACCCCGACTCGGCGTCAGACGCTCGGAAGGCGTCATTTCCTAGGAAGTGAGGGAAAAATGCACCATCAGGAAAATCGCGAAGTGCGGAGCGTACAGGAAGAGAAAGCTGCGGGCAGCTCCGTTACACCAAAGTTTATAAATTGTTTCACGTGTTTTATTGTGGGTGGTCAAATGAGATTCAAATCCCTCAACCTTTTCAAAGAGTCTTCGGCAGACAGTTCTCAAACTGAGGCAAGAAAGCCGAAAGCCGTGCGCAGATTCTTCAATCGCATGAAAACATTTGTTTCTGATTACAACCCAATACAAAACACGTTTAAGATTATGGAAATGAAGGCGCAATTTCCGCTAATGGACAAGCAATTGTTCCTTATGCAAAAGGAACTGAAAATCAAACAAATGGAGGTTAATCTGAACTGGCTCCGGCTTGATGTGGATTTGAAGGCTGATCAACAGTTTTGTCAATTAAAAATACTGGAAAGCGAACGGAGAACCCTGCTAATGCTGCAGAACCACTTGGAAGACCCCACACCTGCGCTACTAAGGACATTCGCCGATGGGATGATCACAATATATTCAAAAAGCAAGGAGAACGAGCGCAGAAAATCCTGATTGAAAAAAAACAAGCCAATTCTGCCTAGGGAATATCGCCTAACTCTTGCCGAAATGCCCCCATCAATCATCTAATTTTATGTCCATCTAACTGGACTTGGGCATCAGACCGCCCATTCAAATCCACTTGCGCTTTATCATCGCGGCCTTGGCGAACTGGGTGAGCGCGAGGTAGGCAAGCACCATGGCGAACAGTATCGGGTAGAAGGAAAGGGGAAGCTCCTCGAAGCCGAAGAATGCGCGGATGGGCGTGGCCACGATTATGAGGCCAAGCAGCACCACGCCAAGCGTGAGCGCGAGCAGGCGCTTACTAGGCATGCTCTCGATGAAGGGCACCTTGTTGGTGCGGATGACGTGCACCACGAGCGTCTGGGTCATCAATGACTCGATGAACCAGCCTGCATGGAAGAGCTGCTGGTGCGCAGGAGTGGTGGCGGCAAATATGAACCACATCACGCCGAAGGTGAGGTAGTCGAAGATGCTGGAGATTGGGCCGATGAATATCATGAAGTTCCGGATTTCGTCAATCTTCCACTGCGCAGGCTTGGCAAGCGCTTCCGGGTCCACCTTGTCCGTGGTCACGCCCAGTTGGGACATGTCATAGAGGAAGTTGTTCAGGATTATCTGCAGGGGCGCCATGGGAAGGAAGGGAAGGAATATGCTTGCGCCCACCACCGAGAACATGTTGCCGAAATTCGAGCTTGAGCCCATGCGCAGGTATTTCATGGTGTTGGCAAACGTCCGCCTGCCCTCGTCCACGCCCTCGTAGAGCACGTGCAGGCTCTTGTGGAGCAATATGATGTCCGCGGACTCCTTTGCAACGTCGACCGCGGAGTCCACGGATATCCCGACGTCGGACGTCTTGAGCGCAAGCGAGTCGTTTATCCCGTCGCCTAAAAAGCCCACCACGTGCTTGTTCCTCTGGAGCGCCAGTATTATGCGCTCCTTCTGCATGGGCGAGACGCGCGCGAATATGGTGTTCCTCTCCACAAGCACGTGGAGCGACTCGTCGGAAGCCGCGGAAATCTCGTCGCCGGTTATCACTCCCTTAACGGCAAGGCCGACCACCTGCGCGATTTTCTTGTTCACAAGCTCGTTGTCGCCCGACAATATCTTGACCTCCACGCCGCGCTTCACAAGCTCCGCAAGCGAGGTGTGCGCGGTGTGCTTGGGCGGGTCCAGGAAGGCAAGGAACCCCTCGAATGTCAGGCCCGCCTCGTCTGCCACCTTGTAAAGGTGGTCGCCTGCAGGCGCGCGGCGGCTTGCAAGCGCAAGCACGCGGAAGCCGTCCATGGAGAGCAGGTCATAGAGCTTTTTCGCCTTTTCCCTTTCCTTCGGGCCGAGCGCCCCGGGCTTGCCCTTGCAGTGGAACCACTCGCAGATGGGAAGCACGGACTCCGGCGAGCCCTTGGTGATTATGACGTGCTCGTGCCCGTCCTGCACCACCACGCTCATGCGCCTGCGCATGAAGTCGAACGGTATCTCGTCGATTTTCCTTACCTTTGCAATGCCCTGCGCGCCGATTTCCGCATCGTGGAGCAGCACCGAGGCGTCCATGGGGTTTTTCAGCCCGGTCTGGAAGTGCGAGTTCATGTAAGCGAGGCGGAGCACGCACTCGTCCTCCACCATGTCTATGTTCACGTGGCGCACAAGCTCGATTTTGTCCTCGGTGAGCGTGCCTGTCTTGTCAGTGCAGAGGACGTCCATCGCCCCGAGGTTCTGGATGGAGGGGAGGCGCTTCACTATCGCCTCCTTCTTCGCCATGTTCCTTGCGCCCTGGGACAGGTTGGCGGTGACGATGACGGGCAGCATCTCGGGCGCAAGCCCCACAGCGACGGCGAGCGAGAAGAGGATTGCCGCCACCACGTCGCTTT
Organism: Microcaldota archaeon; assembly: GCA_026396415.1. Taxonomy (GTDB): domain Archaea; phylum Micrarchaeota; class Micrarchaeia; order Anstonellales; family Anstonellaceae; genus UBA10161. The sequence goes on along the minus strand of JAPLWX010000040.1, from coordinate 22,957 downwards.
TCGTAACCGAGTTTATCAGGAAAATGGCGAATACCAGCACGAGCACGAACTTGACCATGAGGCTGCTGTACTCGCGTATGCCCCGGTCGAATGCCGTTTCCGGCGCGGACTGTGACAGCCTGCGGGCAAGCTCGCCGAACTGCGTGTCAAGGCCCGTCCTGACGACAATCGCGTCCGCCGAGCCGGATATCACGCTGCTGCCGAAGAATGCGGCATTCTCCATTTTCTGCACAGGGCATTTCGGGGGGGATGGCACTGGGGACTTTTCCACAGGCAGCGACTCGCCTGTGAGCGACGCCTGGTTCACGAAAAAGTCCTTGCACGAGATTATCCTGCAGTCCGCAGGGACTAAGTCGCCTGCCGAGAGGCGGATGATGTCTCCCGGCACAAGGAATTTGAGCGGGGCCTCGCGGGCCGTCCCGTCGCGCACCACGGTCGCGGTGTTGCGTATCATCTTGCGCAGCTTCTCAGCCATGTCGCGCGCGGTGTATTCCTGGTAGAATGTGACGGTGACGCTTATCATCACCATGGCAAGTATTATGCCTGCGGAAAGAGAGTTGTTCACTGGGTCCAGGAAATAGGAGACCACGGCGACGGTGATGAGAAGGAGGATGAGGGGGTTGACGAAGTATGAAAGGAAAAGGAACAGCGCCCCGCGCTTTTTCTTCGGGGCAAGCTCGTTTTTCCCGAATGAATGCTGGCGAGATTCGGCCTCGTGCTCGGAAATCCCGGATGGCCCGGATTGGAGGAGGCTGAACGCCTTTTCCTGGCTTTCCGCCCAAAGCTCCAGGCCCTTCAGGCTCTCTCTGGTTAGCATCAGGCGGTTTTCGAATGAAAGATATATATTTGCAACCGCAACCGCGCACGGTTGCTACTCCAGCGCAAGTTCGCGGAAGATTTTGGGGTTTTCCATTGCCGCGCGCCCTATCATTGCCCCGTATAGCCCCAGGCGCCGCAAGCTGGCAACCTGCTCCTTTGTTTTTATGTCGCCGTTCGCAACTATTTTCTTCCCGGTGTCCACGCACTTGCCATAGACCGAGAAATCCGCAGGCTCATCCGACGCCTGCATGGCTGTTTTTGCATGCACCACGAAAAACGAGGCGTCCGCTCCCTTTATGAGGTTGAGGTAGGCGCCCTTCTCCTTTTCGTACGCATCCACGCCCAAGCGGAGCTTTACCGAGCAATCATAGCCGTGCCTGCCTATGAGCGACACTATTTCATTCACGCGGGACACGCGCTTTATCATTGCCGCGCCTATGCCCTGGCGGAGGAAATCCGGCGAGGGGCAGCCCAAGTTGAGGTTGAAGCCGCGAAAGCCGCCTGTTGGCTGGAAGCCTGCCAGGAATTTTTCATAGTCAGAAATTCTCGCGCCCGCAAGCTGTATCTGCGTGGGCGTGGAGTCGGGAATGCTTATCTTTTCAAGCTCGCCTTTCTTTGAGCGCGCAAGGTTCCCTACGCGCGCAATCCCCGTGAACGTCAGGTCAGCGCCGTTTTTGTGGCAAAGCGCGCGGAATGCGCCGTCGGTGACGCCCTCCATGGGCGCAAGCATGAGCTGGAATTCCACGATATCAGCAATATGCTCTGAAACGTGGGCTATTTTAACATTATTCATTATCAAAACTGCTTGCAGAGAGGGGCCGTTCCACGTCCCCGCGCAGGCTGTCATAATATTAACATTTACATCCGCTAAATTCATCCGTTAGCACGGGGCCGTGGGCTAACCTGGTACGCTACCGCGTTCGGGACGCGGTGATCTGTGTTCAAATCACAGCGGCCCCATCAGCATCGAACGACGAATCGTTCGATGTCTGATGCATTTTGCAACAGCAAAATGCACATTGACATTTTCACCACAGTGAAAATGGCAATAAGTCGTGCGAAGCACGACTGTATCGTCAAGTGCGAAGCACTTGGCGACTTCATTCTTTCTTTTTGAAAAAAAGCCAGTTTTTCCCATCCTTAAGGCGCACAAGCGCGAACGCCCCGTTCAGCTTCCTGCCGTGCAGGATGAACACCAGCTTGCCTTCCTTGCGGTCTGTGATTTCGAGCTTGCCGCCATCCCAGATTTTCACCTCTCCTGCTCCGTAGCTTCCTTCAGGTATGGTGCCTTCGAAATTCGCATAGGAGAGCGGATGGTCCTCAACAGCCACTGCAAGGCGCTTCACCGCAGGGTCGGCTGACGGCTCCTTGGGAACCGCCCAACTCCTCAGCGTGCCGTCCATTTCAAGCCTCAGGTCATAATGCAAATGCGAGGCATGGTGCTCGTGTATGACGAATATTGCCATGCTATTACCTCATCCATTCTCTCTTTAATCCCATTTTCGGGCAGAGCGCACTTATAGGGCATTTGCTGCAAAATGGGCGGCGCGCGATGCACACGGCACGCCCGTGATGGACGAACAGGTCCGATATCTTCAGCCAGTCCTTGCGGGGCAGCAATGCCATCAAATCGCGCTCGATTTTTCCCTGCTGTTTTTCGCGCGTCCAGCCAAGCAGATGGCTTATTCGGATTGCGTGCGTGTCCACAGGCACGCCCTCCACCACGCCGTATGCGTTGCCAAGCACTATATTTGCGGTCTTGCGCGCCACGCCTGGAAGCTCGAGCATTTCCGCCATGGCGCGAGGAACCTTGCCGCCGTGCTTTTGCACGATTATTCTGCAAGCTGCGCGTATGTTTTTCGCCTTGTTATGGTAAAAGCCGGTGGGGCGGACGAATTTTTCAAGTTCGCTGATGCCTGCGCCTGCAAAATCGTCTGCGCTTTTGTACCTTGCAAACAACGCAGGAGTAACCAAATTCACGCGCGCATCGGTGCACTGCGCGGACAGGATGGTTGCCACCAGGAGCTGCAGGGGGGTTTTGTAGTCAAGCGAGCAGCGCGCACCGGGGTATGCCTTCTTGAGGAGAAGGATGATTTTTCGCGCGCGCCTGCGCTTGCCCGGCATGGATTCCATGGCCTGATATCGGGGCATTCTTTTTTATTCCAGCACGCATGCAAAACAGGCACCTCGACTCCGAATATCTCTTAAACCCTTGGGCGCATATGGTAAAGCATGCCAGGAGCCCAAGCTATAGCACACTACAAAGTTGCACAGGCATACCAGGACGCCTCGTCCGACAAGGCAAACATGGAAAAGGAGCACTTCCTTTTGACTTATTCTTTCAACGGCAAGGACGGGAGCCGCATCATGCGCAGTGCAGGCACCGACGCGTTCGGGCATGAGAGATACTACGACTATGGCCTGAAAAGGGAGCTGACGCTTGAGCAGATCGGGAAGGTCATGGGCATAACCGACATGAAGATAGGCTCGATGGGCAAGCTTTCCGATGCTGCGCCTGCAGGGCAAATCAAGGTAGGCGACATGCGGTCGCCCGAAAATGCGCCCTCGCGCAAGACCGCAGCCGAGATGGTGCAGGAATCCTCCCCAGTGGTTTTCGACTATTACAGGATGCTCAACCGGGTGACGAAAAATAACGTCAACTATTGCGCTGATTTTGCCGTGAATGTGTTCGCGCTGGTGGCGCTTGAGAATGGCAGGGTTGGCTGCATTGCATCGTGCAATGCATGGGAAATGGACGGGCTGCTGGGCCAGCCGAGGTTTTCAAAGACAAGCCTGTCAGGCCTGGACCAGGACGCCCTCCGGCAGAGCCTGGTTTCCGCCCCGGCAGGCACCATAATCACCCTGAGGAGCCACAGCGCACTTGCCAATAGCCTGGAGGAAGGGCTGCCGAGCCACGCCATGGTTTCGCTTGGCAACGGAGTCTATGCCCAGAACATAAACAACAGGGTGCTGCTTGTGGACATGAACCGCGCCCAAATCATCGCCGACCCGGAGGCAGGGACGGCGTCCATTGCGGGCTTTGACGTTGTGGAAAAATCAGGCATGTACGCGCCTGATTTCAATGCATTCCCAAAGGCGTCGGAAGTCACGGTCAAGGCATCGGACCTCGGGCTGGCGGACAGGGCCACCCCCTCGAAGTTCGCAGAGGCTGTCTCGGAAAAATTCGGCATCCCGAAAACATTTGTCATCGGTCAGATCCTTATGCAGGCAGGCATCAAGGCATCGGAGTTGGGATATACCAGAAGCGGGCTTCAGATAACACTCAGCCTGCCATCATACATGGTGGCGGAGTATGTGCCTCAGTTCAGGATAACTCCTGCGCTTGCCAAACTCCGCCCGCAGCAGCCAGAAATCCAGGTACAGGAAGCGGGCTTCTTCACGTTCGGAGGCAGTGCGGACAAGACGAACCGAGGGGGCCCGATTGACTCCAGGCGGGATGATTTCAACGGGCAGATCGAGAAGCTTCGGGGAAGCGCGACTGCGCTTGGGATTTCGCGCGGAGAGTTCAACAACCTCATGGCAATCCTTTACAACGAGACATACAGCTCCAAGAAGGGCATCGAAGTTCGGAAGGCGGAGAAGAGCGTTTATGCGGGCATCTTCGGCGTGGATGCTCTGCGCAAAATAAATACGACCGGCGATTTCCAGATAAACATAGATGCAGTCTGCGCCATGCTTTCCAAGAAGGAGGGCATGGCAGATTTCCGCGCAGCAATGGGCAAGCTGGGCATAAGCGACAAGGAGCTGGATGCGAAGCTTGTTGCATGGGGAGGGCTGGACCAGAAGAAAAAGAGGAAACTGGTGACTGAGAAGGTCCTAGCGAATGGCATGATGAGCCTTTACTTTGCCTACGAATTCTACAAAAGCAGCGCGTCGGTTTTGCAGGAGAATGCATTCAAGCATTTTGGATTGGATCTGCCGGTGGGCGGGACAGAAGTCAGCGCCTTTTTTGCCCACAACAGGGGCGTCCCGAGGACCATGGCCGCCATATTCCAGCAGAACCTCATTATTGTCGCCGAGGAGGCGGGCATTGACATCTCCGGAATCAAGATAGACGGGATAATCGGGGATGGGACCGTGGAGCTGTACAAGAAAGTGTGCAAGCACTTTGGAGTCAAAGAGGCGCCCCAGGACCTTTTCAAGGGCTATTCCAGCATGGCGAAGTTCTTCAAGGCTGGGCTGAAGAGCAGTTCTGCCAAGGCGCTCCTGGACCCGGAGTTCCTCCGTGCGCACAGCGCCAACTTGTCACCGTACCTTGCCAATTATTTCGTGTTCTTCAACGATAAGGACGCGCGGGTTTCTGCTTCCAAAAAGCTTCCCAAGGAATATGAACTTGGGCTTTCCGTTACTGGGAATATGGGACATGCCCCGTCCATCAGCTATACTGTCCCAGAGACAGGCATTGCCAGAATCAGGATAATCGGCATCAATGGGAAAACAGTGCTGAGCATGCCCCAAAAAAATGCCGAGCCGGGGGAGCACATATTGCCCTTGGATGCAAAAAAATTGCCAAGCGGGGTCTACTTCTGCGAAATAGCGCAGGGCGGCAAGACCAAGGTCCAAAAATTCATTGTAACCAAGGGATTCTGATGGGCAGCCGCGCCCCATGCTGAAGGCTTTTTAACCGTTCAACCCACTAATTGTGCGCCACGGGCCCGTGGCGCAGCCTGGATAGCGCGGCAGACTTCTATCCGTAGGGGGCATATGTCTGAGATAAGATCCCCCTAACGGTTCACCCCCAGAATGGGCACATGAACCGACGATGGAGAAATCTGAAGGTCGTGAGTTCAAATCTCACCGGGCCCGCTTGCTTCTTTTAAATAGGCTAATGTGAGATTGTTTGCGGCGCGTTCTTGTTGAGGCTGTTAATGAAACGCGCGGCAAGGCCTTGTGCAAAATCAGTGTTGCTGTATGGGAATGACGCCTTGAATTCCTTTGCATCAACCTGTATCCGCTGGAGGGCGAGGTGCACGTCAAGTTCAGTCACTTTCTCACCTAGTGGTTTGTGGCACAGGTTCCGGCCAAGCATTTCAACCAGCTGCTGGCCTTTTGTGGAATTTGGGTCCGTCTCATGAAGTTCTTTTATCACTTGGTCGCACGCGATTTGCACCTTAAGGTTTTCGGATTCAGTGGCAGGTTTCATGAAGCCAAAATTCCTAAGAGTGAGCACGTAAGGCTCTATATCCGAATCACTGGGAGATGCAAACCCTAAATTTGCCATGAATATCTTATGGCTGTGCCCCTTCTTATTGCTTGCGCCGCTTTCCAGCAGGGATTATATTGGTGACTGCCCCAACTAGGCACATGTACATGAAGCTGAGGAAGGAATTGGCTGCAGCCATTGCGCGCGCAACGGGAGTGGGCGAGGATGAGGCTGAGGCGTCAGTCGAGCTGCCGAAAGGCCAGTTCGGGGACGTTGCATCGTCCATCTGCTTCTCCCTTGCCAAAAAAGAGCGCAAGAACCCATCCGCGCTGGCAGCCGAGGTGGCAGGCAGGCTCGAACTTCCTGAATGGGTCTCGGAGGCGAAGACTGCGGGCCCATACATCAACTTTTTCCTTTCGGACGCATTTTATGCAAAGCTGGCCGAGGAAGTGAGGAAGGAAGGCACTGCATACGGCAAAGGGACCTTCAGGGGCAAAGCCCCCGGAGGGACAGGAGCCGAAGGCTCCTGGAAGGCGCGCAAGGGGAAAACCATAATCGAATTCCCGTCCGTCAACCCCAACAAGCCGTGGCACATCGGGCACCTGAGGAATGCCTTGCTTGGCGACTCGGTGGCGCGCGTGCTTGCCTTCTCTGGCGAAAATATCGAGAGGATGGATTATATTGATGACCTGGGGCTGCAGGTGGCGCAGTCTTTCTGGGGCTACCTGCACCTGGGAAAGAAGCCTTCTGGAAAGCTGGATTTGTGGCTTGGCGGGGAATACGTCGAGGCGGCGAAAAGGTTCGAGGAGGACGAAAACGTTCAGAAGGAAGTGAGGGCGCTCGTGAGGGAGATGGAAGAAGGCGAGGGCGGGAACGCGCGCGAGTGCAGGAAGCTTGTGGAGAAGTGCGTGGCCGCTCAATATGAGACGGCTTTCAAGTTTTCCATTTACCACGATGTCATGATATTTGAGTCTGACATTTTGCACACAATATTCGAGGAAGGCATGGCGCGCCTCAGGGAAAACCCGGCAATCGTGAAGGAAACAGAGGGCAAGAACGCCGGATGCCTGGTGGCAAAGATGAGTTCGCCCGAGTTTGCGAACATGGAGTCGCCGGACAAGATACTTGTCAGAAGCGACGGCACGGCCACATATACCGGCAAGGACGTGATATTCCAGCTGTGGAAGTTTGACTTGCTCAAGAGCAACTTTGCGTATTCGGAGTTCATGGAACAGCCAAACAGCAAGCTGTGCATGATGACTGACAGGAAAGGCAAGAAAGCAGAGTTCGGGAAAGCCAGATGCGTGGTGAACGTGATTGGCATGGAGCAGGCATACCCCCAGAAAGTCATCAGGGAGATACTGCTTTCCATGGGCTACAAAAAAGAGGCGGAGAATTCCGTGCATCTGTCATATGAGCATGTGGGGCTGGAAGACTCGAAATTCTCAGGCAGGCAGGGAACATGGGTGGGATATACCACGGACGAGCTTTACGAAGAGGGCGTGAAGCGCGCGGAGGGAAAAATAAAGCCCGACGTGCCAGGCGAAGAGCGCGCGGCAATCGCGCGCGCGATAGCCGCAGCTGCAATACGCTTCACCATGATTCGGACTACGCCTGAAAAGAGGATAACGTTCCGCTGGGATGATGCGCTTTCGCTTGAGGGCGACTCTGCGCCTTATGCCATCTATGCGCATGCGCGCGCGCACAAGATTTTCGAGAAGGGAGGAAAGGGGACCTTCAGGGGCAACGCCCCTGGAGGGACAGGAGCCGAAGGCTCCTGGAAGGTGGAAGCCTCGTTCGCGCCTGCGGAAAAGGAGCTTCTCAAGAAAGTGATGCTCCTTGACTTTGTGGTTTCCGAGTCTGCAAGGCAGCTCCGCCCGCACATAGTGGCAGACTATTGCCTGGACCTTGCGGCGCTTTACAACAAGTTCTACAATGCGTGCCCCATACTTTCGTGCGATGACGGGAAAACGCGCGAGGGCAGGCTGGCGACGAATTACGCGGCAAAAGTGGCGCTTGCAAACGCGCTTGGCGCCATAGGCGTGCCTGCGCTTGAGAGGATGTGAGCGCTGCTAGTGCCGAACGCCAAGCTGCCTGATTTCACGAAGCACTGAGGGCAGCTTGCGCTGCACCGAAAGCATTATTCTCTCCTTTTCCTTCATCTCCTCAGCCATTCTTTGCCGCCTCGCGAGCAAGCCATCGACGATGCCGATGATTGCCTTGGCTGCGATGGCTTTCTGCTCATTTTCCAGCTTTTTTTCGCTTTCCACAAGCAGCTGGTAGCGCCGCTTGAGCTCATCGCACGGGTTTTTCATTTTCCCGACCATCCTTATCCCGTGCTTATCCACAATTTTCATCTGCACCTGCTCGCTTATGCTTGGGATGAAGTACAATATATTGCCGGCTGCAAAGGACTTGTCCGCGCATAGGCTGATGCGGCTGCCGTCGTTCCTGAAAAGGTATTTCTCCCCTTGCGATGCAACGCCAAGCTCCCCCCGTTTGCCTTCCGCCACCTCTTTCAGCAGGGAATATTCATCTTTGGAAAGTGGCGGGTCGGCGCTTGACTGGGTTTCAGAGGGGGCACCCTGGCTCCCGGCCTCCTTTGACTCCTTGCCTATTCCCTTCTTCAGCTCCTTGAGCCTGGCAGGGAGCTTGCCGACAAGCTCTTTGCAGGCAGCATCATAACCGGCTTCGCAGCTGGCAAATGGCTTCCATTTCTCGGAAGCGGCAAGCAGCGCCTCCTCGTGGATTGCCTGCCCGGCATCCAGCATCTTTTTCAGGAGAGGGACTTCGTGGTGCGCGGTTTCCGCAACCATCGCCTCGTACTGCGCCTGCCAGCACGGGTTCCCAAGCAGGAGCACAAGCTCGGGGCTGGCTTTCACTGCCATAACCTGCAGCATTGGGCTTGGATTTTTCAGGAAGCGTATGAAATGGGGCTTTTGCCCGATTGCAAATTCCTGCACTTTTTCAGGCATCAAGCCGCCGATGGCTTCGAAGATTTCCTGGTTCCTGCCGACCAGGTCGGCCTGCAGCCCCTCGCCCAGCGAGAGGGCTTGGGGATGGAGCTCCTGGCTCTGGCTGATCAGGCCAAGCACATGCCCGTTCGGCTCTAGCACTGATACGATATCCGGATTTTTCCTCAATATGTCTGCGATTTGCCACCCGTCGAGGAGCCTGAACTCTGAGAAAAATCCGGCTATAACCGGGTTTTCGACCCCTTTGCGCAGGGTTATTGCGCCTGCATTGACATCTTCCATTTTTCCACCTCTAGTTTTGCTTGGAGGCTTCGCCCGCAGCATTCCCTCTATGCAAGTGATTGGTTGTCAGCCCCTTGGGCTTTTCCCGAAGCCGGGAGGGGTCCAGTTCGTCCCAAAAGTACCGCTCCAGCATCCTGTTTGGGGACACGCCGTTTTCCTTCAGGTAGCGGGTAAGCCCGGATTTAATGTAGCCCGAAGCGCCCACACGATAGATATCTCCATCGCAGCATGCATTGGCAACCTCCTTAATCCAGAAGCGCGCATGCTCGCCGTTATCGACGTACCATTTCGGCACGTTGTGCTTTATCGCCCCAGCCTCGACCAGTCCCTGCCATCCGCCATTCTTTACAATCTGGGCTATCTTCCTGCGTATTGTGCTGTGCTCCTCCATTTTTGAAAAATCCAGCCCTTTCCTGGCCGTTTCCTCCCGCTTTCCCGAAACTGCCGATGCAACTTCTGGAAACAGTGGCGCTGCCGCCCACTCAATGGCGTATGCCCCGATTTGCTCTATGAAGAATTTCGCAACCTTGAGGTTCAGCGGCAATTTGGCATCCTCCCCTGAAAATTCCGGGAGCGGGGGGGCGCTGCCAACAGGCGGCTCGCCCTTCCGGGTGCGCAACGGCGCTTCAACCGCCACTGCAGGCACGGGCAGGACGCCGTGCCAGTTCGGCCTTATGCGGATGATGCCGTCGTCCCTCCCGGAAAGATAGGGGTATTTTTCCTCGAACCAGCGGTCCCAGTCTGGGTAAATCTGAAGCGCCCTCCTCCTTATTTCCTTGATGGGAAGGGCGGACGCCCTTGCCATGTCCGCAGGCATTATCCTCGGCTCAGCCATCTTGACCAGGATGATCGAGGTGGTGAAGAATTCCTCGAAAGGCGGGCATAGCTTCGCCATTGTCTTCGTATAGAGTTTGTAGGGCGTGATGCCGAGCTCCTCCCATGCCCATTTGACGAATTTCAGGAGCAGCCCCCTGCGATCCGCCTCCGCCCTCACCACCCCCCCTTTCCTGAAGACATGGTACTCTGTTCCGCCATGCGCAAAATACAGGTGCCCCCCTTCCCTGACGCCCGTGGCTTTTTCGCGGAGATGCGCAGGGAGGGAATCGAGCCACTGCCCCATCGCCCCGTCCGGCTTTGCGCCTTTTTGCATGCAGAAAAGCAGCGCGTTCTCATACCATTTGATTGGCGACTGCCTCATTTCCCAGGGCATTGCCTTCCTGTGGAGCTCCCATTTCCCGTCGCGGTTCCTCACCTTGAAGTCGCCAAGGTCCGCCACGCTGTCTTTTTGCTGGAGCAATCGTTCCTGTGCCGCCGTGAGCTCGATTTCCACGCGCTTCCCCTTTTCCCTGTTGTACTGGCGCACGCTGTCGCCCAGCTTCTGCCCCAGCGGCTCCGAGGAAAGGAGGCTGAACCATTTCGAGCATTGGAACTCCGCCACCCTGTAGGTGCTGCGGCCAAAATGCGCGAACAGGCTGGCGAAATCCTTCCCTTCCAAGTCGCTGCCCACCCATGAGCGCGGGTCCCTGTAAATCCCCCTCATCATGGCAATGTCCTGCTCGCGCATGGGCAGGTTGTTCTCGATTCGCATGAGGGCAAGGCGCTCGTCGGCAGTGAAACCGCCCTGCCTGCGGAGCGACTCGTGGAAGCCGTCGCAGGCCAGCAGCACGTTCATGCCGTCCATGAAAAAGTCCGGGTTGTATTTCATTGCCTGCGTTGTGTTCTTGCCGAAAAACTTTTCTGCGGTGCGGACTGAGCCCTGATGGCGGATTATCCAGCGCATGCCGTGTTTTTCGTAGTCCGAAAATGTGGGCCTGGACTTGCCCATGGCGTTGATTTCCCGAACAAGCTCGCCGTACCAATATTCCCAGAAGTCATTGAAGTATTTTTTTGACACCTTAGTCTCGATATCGCCGCGCAGGAGCTCGATTTTGCCCCATTCGCCCTCGGCTGCCATCTTTGCGACCGCATTGAAAAGCGCTGTTTTCGGGTAGCTCACGCTTTCCTCCGAGCCGCCATATTTGCGCAGCTTGATGCCTAGCCTGCCAAGCGAGGAGCCTGGGTCCGGGGCAACCACCCGGAACTGCCTTTCCCTCAAGAGGTGGCGGAAAAGCCTGCCATGTATGGGCATGCCTTGCTCCTTTTCCGAAAAGGCCGGCTTCAGCTGAGCATCCTTGCCCGGCATGGCTTTGCCTGCTGGAATCGTGAGTGCATTAGCATATCCATCCGCCATTTTCCCACCATCAAAGCCATAGCTAAGCGTAATGCAATCCAAGCCGGTTGCATGCCTGTCCGGGGTTCGGCGAGCGCCGGCTTAGCGGAAATCCGCCCCTGAAATGATTTCAATCAGCTCGTTCGTGATTTTTGCCTGGCGCGCCTTGTTGTACCCTATCTTCAGCTCGCAGACAAGCTTGTTCGCGTTCTGGACCATTCCGCCCACCGCAATCACGCGCATGCGGCTTTCGGCCGCGTACGAGTTCAGGAAAATCTCAAAAAGCCTGGCTTTTGGGAGGCTCTTTGCAATGTAATCGGCTATTTCCCCAATGCTTGGCTCCAGGAGATGCCAGGCGCGATTCTTGCCCTGGCTGCCTTTTTCTGCAGGCTTTTGGACCAATGGGAGGAACTGCTCCCTAAAGACAACCGGTTTTTTGTCCTCCAGCCTGCAATAAACAATTTCTACCCTGTCGTACTTCCCCTGGGCAAACCATCCCATCAGCGTTTCCGCCACCTGCCCAACTCCGTTGAAGGTGGGATTGTCTGGGAATGCAACGCTTTTTTCGAGCTGATGCTTTCCTTTCTTGAAAACATCTGCACCGATTTTGCCTATCGGGAAGAGGTACGCACTCTCCTTGCCGGGGCTTGCATGATAAACAGCCATGGCTTTTTCAGCCTCGGAAACTACGTTCCTGTTGAAAGCCCCGCATTTGGTCTTGTTTGACGTTATGCAAACCACAAGCGCCCTGTCCACCTTTCGCTCTTCCAGGGCCTTTACGCCCATGCCGCCATCTTCCGCAATCTCCGGGGAAATGGAACAGAAAATCCTGTTCAAGCCTGAAACATACGGCTCGATTTTTCTTATTGAATTGTTGGTTCTTTTCAGCCTGCTGTTTGAAACGCGCTGCATCACATCGAATACCTGGACTGCGGTCTGGACTGCCACAATCCTGTTGCGCATGTCCCGCAAATTTTGCATTTCATACCCCCCTCCGAGGCTAATTTTCCCGCACTTAAATATATACCTAATCAATATTCAATCAAGACAGTAAGTATTATAATATGTTTTTTCGAAACGGCTTCATGGAATCACGCAAGGTGCAGCGCTCTGGCAAATCCTCGTTCGTGGTGAGCCTTCCGGCCCCCTGGGTGAAGGCGTACGGCATCAGGAAGAACGCGGCGGTTTCCGTGGCGCTCAATCCGGACGGCACGCTCACAATATACCCGAAAGAGGCAAAGGAGAGGGCGCCGCAAGCGCTGTCCATCCCCTATAGGGGCGAGCGGGAAAAAACTGCGGTGCTGCGCAGGATGATTGGGGCGTACATAGCCGGCTTTGAGGCAATGGAGCTTCGGCCAGAGCCTGCCGGCTACGAAAGCGCGATTTCGCTGGTTTCCGAATTCACCTCCATGACGGTGGGGCAGGAGGTGGTGGAGGAGTCGCAGCAGAAAATCGTCATAAACAACATACTGCGGCCATCGGAGCTCCCCATAGAAAAAGCGCTTCTGCGCATGGCGAACATATCGAAGAAAATGTTTTCCGACGCCGTGCTTGCCATAGAGAGCCCGGAGGCGGCAGGCGGAATGCAGATGCAGCAGATGGAGCGCGACACCGACCGGCTGTGGCGCCTCGTGGCGCGCAGGCACAACCTTTTCCTCCGCTTCCCGTCCAGCGCGGCAGGCGAAGGGATGACGCTTCCGCGCGCGCACTTCTATTTCCTCACGGCAAGGCTGACCGAAAGGGTCGCCGACCATTCGGTGATGCTGTACAACTACCACGGGTTTGCGCAAAAGGCGGGCGGGAGGGAGCCAGGCATACAGAAGGTCGCGGAGTTCGGGAGGAAAGCCGCGGCGGTTTTCGGGCGCGCCACCGACGCCGTCTTTCGGCTCGACATCGGAAGCACCAACTCCATCATCGACGACGCGGATGCGCTTGAGGCGCACTATGACCAGGTTTTCATGGCTGACAGGCGCCTGTCGTCAAGCGTGCAGATAGGGGCGATGAAGCAGCAGGTGAAGCGCGTTTCCGAGTACAGCGCGGACATCTGCGAGTACCTGATAGATTACGGAGTGACGGATTAGGGTGGGGCGAATGGCAACTTTGCGCGAGCTGGATAAAAGAGTGGCTGGGATAGAGAGAAGGAACGCGCGCGTGGAGGCGGACAAGGCGTGGGAGACAAGCTTTGCGCGCAGAGGGTTGCTCGTGCTTTTCACATATCTGGCAGTGGGCGCATACCTTGCCGCCATCTCTGTGCAGGACGCATGGCTCAATGCAATTGTGCCTGCGGTTGCGTTCATGCTCTCCACGCTCACTCTGCCTTATTTTAAGGGGATTTGGCTGCGCTTCAGGAAATAGCCATTCAAGAAGCGAATTTTTTCCTAAACATAAGCACTATCCAGGTGGCAAACACGAACGAGGAGGTCAGCACGGAAATGCCTGTGGACTGGATTGCGAACACGAACAGGGTGGACAGCACCGCGGCGCAAAGCGCGAATGGCAGATCCTTCCAGCCCCTGCCGCAAAACGCGATGCCTGACAGCACTGCATTGTAGCCGTATATCCCGATGCCCGCAAGCGCGGCTGGGAAGCCGAAGAGAAGGGCTGCCGCAGTGCCTGCGATGGCGCCAATCATGCCATAAGCTGCGGCAAAGCGGGAGGAAGCCAGCAGGCCAGCAAGGAAAAGCAGCCCGGTAAACACATTCTGCTGGAACATCACCTGCCCAAGAGAGGTGGAAAGCGCGGCAATCGGGTCAAATGGGACGGATGGCGCATGCTGCGGCAGGAAGGCGGCAAAGCCTGTGAGGCTCGCTGCTGCAAGGCAAGCCCATGCCGACAGCACGAACGGGAATGTGTAGGGGCTCATTTTCCTTTCGTGCATGTAATTCATCACTATGGAGGAGAGCGCGGCGCCGGCAACAACAAGCAGGAGAACGGCCGCGTCAGGCACGAGGAAGAAAAAGAGCGCAATCCCCACCAGCGCGCCGTTGAAGCCGTAAAGCCCGCATTCGATGCCCTTCTTTTTGTAGCCGAGCAATACTGCGGCAAGCGTCCCTGCTGCCACTCCGAAAAGCGCGCCCACGAACATTATCCAGGAGTTTATGAGTATGCCAAGAAGGAAAAGCGCGCCTGTAAGAGCGTTGTCCTGCAGCATGATTTGCCCCATGCCGCGAAGCAGCGTTTCTGGAAATTTTTTCATATCCATGATGCACCCCTATTTCTCCTTGAGTATCTTTTCTATTTCTTCGTGCGTGTCCACGAAATGCAGGAGAGAAATGTCGCTTTTCCCGTGCAGGAGGAAATCCTTGCGCAATGGGTTTGCCTCGAGCCACGCGAAAAGCCCCTGCCAATATGCCTTGTTCACGCATATTATGGGAACTGTGTCCACAATGCCCGTTTGCATGAGCACGGCGTACTCGAAAAGCTCGTTGAGAGTCCCATAGCCGCCAGGGTAGAAGACGAGAGCCTCGCTCTTTATGGACATTATGAAGCGGCGCACGAACAGGAAGTGGAATTCCATTTCGTGCGTGAATATCCTGTCAGCCACCTTTTCCCCATGCAGAAGCCCTGCCTTGAGGCCAAATGATGGGGCCCCTGCCCTGGTGGCGCCGCTGTTTGCCGCATGCATTATGCCAGGCCCGCCGCCGCTGAGGATTGCATAGCCCGATTTGCCCAGCCTGAAAGCGGTTTCTTCGCAGTGCCTGTAATATTCGCTTCCCGGCTGCACGCGGTGCGAGCCGAAAAAGGAGATTATGCGCCTGTCGGTCTTGGCAAGCAGCGCCAGCCCGCCGTTTATTTCATCCTTCACCCTGTCCACGGTCCAGCCCGCGCGCTCGAAGTATTGCCTGTTCTTGTGCAATCTGCTCATGGCTACACCACTACCACTTTGCCCCGCTCGGCAATGAGAAGCTTCGTCCCGTTGGGATAGATTGCGTAGACTGACGCGGTGATGGGCGTGGAGCGCGTGTAGACTATGTCGCGGTGGATGGATGCCTCCACTTTGCCTGCGTAAGATGACGGGGAGCCGAAATGGTCGGAGCGGCCGTATGCAATGTGCGGGCCTGCCTTTTCAGCTTCCAGAACCGGAACGCCGGGCGCGCAGCGCGCTGCGTCGTTTATGCCAAGCCCGAGCTCGGCGATGTTTGCATTTCTTTCGTCGCGCGCAATATCCTCTATTATGCGCGTTGCCTCTGCAGAATCGCCCTGCACACGCACTATCCTGTTTTTTTCCACGTGGAGGAAAGCGACTTTCCTGTCCTTGTAGGAATACACGGGCCATATGCCTTTTGTCTGCGAGTCGCCGTACAAGGAGCGGCCTTCAGGGGTGGCTGCTTCGTAAAGCGGGGTGAAAACCTCCCCGGAGGGGAAGTTGATGAAGTCGCCCGCCATGCGGCACATGCCTGCATCGAGTTGCCAGTTGGAAGCGCGCGCGTCAAGGTAAAGCTTCGTGCCGCGGGGCACGCCTGCTCCGTCAAATGCCACGTCAAATCCTATGGCCGCCTGGACAACTGCAAGGAAGCGGCTGCCCCTCCCGGCAATGCGCGAGTAGTCCGCTGCCATTGCGGGCTCCATATCGGTTGTCACGCCGGGCATGGAGACGACGCGCAGGTGCGCGGCTTTGCGCGCAATGTTTTTCAGCGGCGCGGAGGCTGAATTCTCCGTCATCGCAATCACGATGTCCGCACTTGCAATCAATGCAGGCAGGTCATCCACCCTTCCTCCATCAGGGGTGACTGCGGTGCGGGGGAGGCCTGCGTTGGGGGAGGGGGATTCTGCATATTTTGCAATGGGAAGCACGCGGAAGCCCGTGTGCTCGGCAAGGAGGGACGCGGCGGCGTGCCAGCGGGAGAGAAGCGAGTCGCGGGAGTGATGGCTGGCGGACGGCTTGCTCCCGTAGTCGGTGAGGAAAAGCATTCGCTCGCCCCTGCGGGGGGAGAGCATGTTCTGGATGAGGCGGGCAATCTGCTCCGCGGGCATTGGTTTTGCTGCCATTACCCTGAATTGCGCGGCAAACAATTTAACGCTTGCCGCGCTGAAACCTGCACTTGGCGAGATGCAGTTAATAATATATAGCTGAGCAGAAGTAACGCAGGCAATCAGAGATACAGCTAATTTGCCAAGGAGATGCGTTAGTGAGGAAGAAAGGCGAACCCATAATGAGATTGGAGAATGTTTCCAAGGTCTACACCATGGGCGAGGAAAAAGTGTATGCCCTGAATGGCATAAACCTGGACATACATGAGGGAGATTTGGCGTCTGTGCTGGGGCCGTCTGGCAGCGGCAAGTCCACTCTCCTGAACATGCTTGGGCTTTTGGACCCGCCAAGCGCAGGCAGCATATTCCTGGACGGCATTGAAACCACCCGGCTTTCCGAGAAGGGGCTTGCTGGCGTGAGGGGCAAGAAAATCGGCTTCATATTCCAGATGTTCAACCTTATCCCGAGCCTTACAGTTCTCCAGAACGTGATGCTTCCGGCAGTGATCTATGAGAGCGACCCTGTAAAAACAAGGCAGAAGGCAACGGAAATACTGGGGAAAATAGGCATGGGCGACAGGCTCTCGCATTTCCCAAACCAGCTTTCAGGCGGGCAGAGGCAGCGCGTGGCAATCGCGCGCTCGCTCATCAACGACCCTGAGATAATCCTGGCTGACGAGCCCACTGGCAACCTGGATTCCAAGACCGGCGCCGAAGTGCTTGGGATGTTCAAGAAGCTCAATGACGAGGGAAAGACGATAATCATAGTCACGCACGACTTGCATGTGGCAAAGATAACCAAGCGGACGATTCGGGTCGTGGACGGGAAGATTTTGAAGTAAATGGGCATGAGGTGGAAAATATGGAAAAGAAAATTTTTGTGATGTTTGCTTTCGCGGCTCTGCTGCTGTCAGGGGCGCTGTCCGCAGCAATAGCGGTGGGCGCATATACCGTGACGCCAGACACACTCAAGCCCGGCGAGGATGGCGCGATATCATTCTCGATTTCAAACGTGGTGCCAAGCAGCGCATCCACCACCACGGGCCAGCTGGAGAACGTGCAGGTGTTTTTCGGAGGCACTGTGGAAGGGCTGCAGTTCATGGGCGTAAGCCCGTTCAATGTGGGCACCATCGACAGCGGGAGCACGGCGCAGGTGAGCGTGGCATTCCGCGTGCTGCCCACGGCAAAAGGAGGGGTGATAACCACCCCGTTTTACATCTCGCAGAAGGACAAGACCGACCTGAAGACCGTGAATGCGATTGTGCACGTGGTGAACCCCCCGGTCATCACGCTATCATCCGACCACCAGACCGTGCTTGGCACGGACGAAGTGAACCTCACTGTGAAAAACAACGGGGGGACGGCAAGCAGGCTCAGGCTTTCGCTTGCGGACGGGAGCAATTTCTCATTCATAGGCACCAGCCAGGTCTACATTGGCGACCTGTCAGGCGCCACCACGGTGATGGTGCCCCTGGACTCGAGGAATGTCAATGAGGGCGTGAGCAGCATACCTTTCGTGCTCACATACCAGCAGGAGGGCGGCGATGAGACATCCGAAACAAAGTACATCTCGGTTGCTGTGAAGAAGGAAAAGGCGGATGTCATTTTCACGCAGGCTGAGAAGATGGTGACTGGGAGGGACAATACCCTTGTCCTCACAGTGACAAATACTGGCAGATCGCTTGCGAACGTGGAGTTCTATCTTGAAGATGCCAATATCCAGGCAAAGGAGAACAAGCAGGTGAAGCTCGGGGACATGACGACAGGCGATGAGAAGAAAATCTCCATGATGGTGTTTGTGAACGCACAGCCAGGCGTGAGGAGCATGCAGGTGCGCCTGAAGTGGACCGAGGACGACGTGGACAAGGAGGAGACCACGTATGTGCCTGTTGTGGTGAATTCCGACGCAGACGCAGCGATTTACATTGATGCAAAGCCAAGCCCCATCGTGGTGGGAGGGGACCACACGCTCTCAGTCACAGTGTCAAACGTGGGCTCGTACAAGATACAGAATGTGGAAGTGACGCTGGCAGACAGCCCTGACTTTGAGATATTCAATGCCCAGCGCTCGCAGTACATAGGCGGGCTGGAGTCTGATGACTTTTCGTCCGTGCAGTACAAGGTGAGGGTGAAGGCGCTTTTGCCCGGGCAGTACCCGCTCACGGTCAGCGTGAAATACAAGGATCAATCGGGCGTGTGGGTGGAGAAAAACCAGACCATCCAGATTGCCATCCGCTCGCCTTCGGACATCCTGCCTGCGAACGGGAACGGGTATGCCGTGCCGCTCGCCATCGGAGGCGTGGCGGTGCTTGCCATAGGGTACTGGTATTTCAAAATGAGAAAGCCCAAGCATGGGATTTCTCAGAAGTAGAGCGACGCTCTACTAAGATGAAAAAGTTGTGCCCTTTTTCGCCGAAGCGAAAAAGGCACCCCTTTTTGCTACGCAAAAAGTGGGCAGACAACTTTTTCAGAAGCCGAGCCAGGGCTCGGCTAAGATGCGCAAGAAGCCTGCCGATAAGCACGCGAAGCAATAGAGCGCAAGGCAGGTGCGCGCCAGGCATGAGAAATGCGCTCCGCCGTGTTCGGCAGCGCGCCACTTGCTTCGCTTAGATGAGTGGCACAAGCCCACGCCTAACGGCGTTTTGCCTTTGGCAAAACGTGTCGCCTTCGAGCCGTGCTCGAAGTGCGAAGGCATGGGCGTCTGTGCTAGATTGGGAATATGTACTGCAAAAATTGAGCTGCCTTTACCCATGCCTGAAAAGCACCTGCTTTTTGCCCTCGGGCAAAAAGAGGTCCCTTCGCGCAAAGCGCGAAGAGGATGGGCTTCGGGCGTGGGCTTGTGATTGCCATGAAGCTACTTGACATTGTGCAGTACTCATTCACAAGCATTCGGCACCGCGAGATACGCTCGTGGCTCACCATACTCGGCATTGTGATAGGCATAGCCTCGGTGGTGGCGCTCATGTCGATCGGCGAGGGGTTCCAGAACCAGGTGAACGCGCAGCTGTCCGCGCTTGGCTCGAATACCATTTTCATCACGCCCAGCGCGGCCGCGTTCCAAACAGGCTCTGTCACGACTTCGGGCAAGCTGTACCAGAAGGACGTGGACAGGCTGAAGAAAATCCCGGAGATAACCGACATTGCACGGCTGATAACCGGCAGGGCGGATGTCACGTTCCGGGACAAGACCCTTGCCTCATCAGTGGCAGGCATTGAGCCGGGCGTTTTTGAGAAGACCACTGCAATAGACGTGGAGGAGGGCAGGTTCTTCGTTGAGGGAGACAGGCACGTCGCAGTGGTGGGCGCCACTGTTGCGAACAGCAGCTTTGGCCCCAAGAACACCGTGGCTGTGAACAGCTACCTTCTCATAGACGGAACAAAGTACCGCGTGATTGGCATACTTCAGAAGTCCGGCGGAGGCTTTGGCATGGCAGGCAGGCAGGACGGGATGATATACATAACTTTCGACGACGCGCGCCCGCTTTTCAAGGACACTGCAGGGCCCGACGAGATTGGCACCATTGTGCTTCGCACGCGCGAGGGCAGCGACACTGCCGAAGTGGTGGATGCCATAAAGACCGAGCTTGACGCCTCGCACAAGGTGAAGCCTGACAAGCGCGACTATTCAGTCATCGACCCGGCGAGCATACAGGCCGCGGTGGAGTCGGTGCTTTCGCTCATCACCCTTTTCCTCGGGGCAATCGCAGGCATTTCCCTTCTTGTGGGAGGCCTGGCGATTGCGTCCTCCATGTTCACATCAGTGCTGGAAAGGACGCACGAAATCGGCGTGCTCAAGGCGATTGGCGCGTCAAAGGGGGACATCAACAATATTTTCCTTTTCGAGTCAGGCGCAGTCGGGGCGATAGGCGGCGCGGTGGGCACGGCAATCGCGCTGGCGTTGGTCTATGTTGGAAGCTTCTTCGGGCTCCCCGCATCCATCAACCCGTTCCTCGCCGCTTTCTGCGTGGCATTCGCGTTCGTGATAGGGATGGTGTCAGGCTATTTCCCCGCAAGGCAGGCGGCAGATCTTTCGCCGGTAGAGGCACTGAGGTACGAGTGATATGGAAAATGCTGACGCAACAGGACAGGGCGAAGTGCGATGATATGAAAACCGCGGACGTAATCTCATATTCCGTCAACAGCCTCAGCCACCGCCAGACGCGCTTCTGGCTGACCATACTTGGCGTGGTGATAGGCATCGCCTCGGTGGTGGCGCTCTTAACGCTTGGGCAGGCATTCAATGCAGAGGTGGGCAAGCAGCTCTCCTCGCTGAATGGCAACACGATATATGTGGTGCCGATTGCCGAGTCAGCCCTCCAGTCAGGGAGCGTCAGCCCTTCCATGGGCTACTCTTCCAAGCTCACCGAGAATGACGCGCAGCGGCTCAAGAAAATCCCCGAGATAACAGACATTTCGAGGGTGATTGAAAGGCGCGCCACGGTGAGCTACAAGGATGTGAACCTGACCACCACCATAGACGGCATCGAGCCGGCGGTTTTCCAGAAAGTCTCCTCCATCGAGGTTGCCGAGGGCAGGTTCCTGCTCGACTCGGACCACCATGCGCTTGGCATCGGAGGGACGGCCGCCGAAAGCATGTTCGGCACGGACAAGCCTGTCGCAGTGAACAGCTACATTGCCATAAACGGCGTGAAATACCGCGTGATTGGCATATTGAAAAAAACAGGCGGCACTTTCGGGTCGGACCTGGACAACGGGATGTTCGTGACGTATTCGGATGCGCAGGAGATATTCGCAAACAGCATCGGCAGGAACGAAATGGACACCATCGCGCTTGCCGTGCCCGAGGACGCGGACATGAAGGGCGCCGTGGAGAGCATAAAGGCGGAGATGGACGCATCCCACAAGGTGAAGCCGGATGAGCGCGACTACTCGGTCATTGACCCGGAGTTCATTGCGCAGTCAGTTGGCGCGGTGCTCGGGCTGATAACCGTCTTCCTGGGCGCCATTGCCGGCATCTCGCTCATCGTTGGGGGCCTGGCGATTTCGACCAGCATGTTCACTTCAGTAATAGAGCGCACGCAGGAAATCGGCGTGCTAAAAGCCGTCGGGGCAACCTCAAGCGACATAATGAAGATATTCCTGTTCGAGGCTGGCGCGCTTGGCCTGGCAGGGGGCGTGATGGGCACCGCGCTCGGCCTCGCGCTTGTCTTCATAGGCGGCTACTTCGGCCTTCCTGTGCAGGTTGACGTGGGCATTGCCGCATTCGGCGTAATGTTTGCTTTCGTGGTCGGCCTGCTGTCAGGCTACTTCCCCGCGCAGCGCGCGGCAAGGCTCTCGCCTGTCGAGGCGTTCAGGTACGACAAGTGATTTAAGGGATTTATGTGAAAATGCCGCATGGCACCCAAATTCGGCATCTCGTTCGATGTGATTTACTATTCTGCCTTTGTGCTTATTTGTATCTACTTCCTGATGAGCGGAACGCGCACTGTGGATATGCTGGTCGCCTATCCGCTTTTCTTCATCATACTCTCTGCCGCAGCGCTGCAGCTGCTGCTGTACCTGCTGCAACTTTTGGTGGCGCTGAAGAAAAGCGTGACTGCGCCTGGAGAGGAGGTGCTTGCCGGGCAGGATTACAAGGGCGGGTTCGTAATCCTGATGATGCAGGCAGCCGGGCTGTGGCTTGTTTACAGCGCAGTTTCGCCTTCAAGCACGCAGGAGTTCTTTGCCCCGCTCTCCCTTGTCTTTTTTGCAATTTCCCTTGTGCAGGTTTTTTTCCACACCTATCCGAAGGGAACGATTGGGCTTGGCGCAAGGCTGAAAGCATGGGCTGAGTCTGCGAACAAATTCGGCGCGGCACCAGGCATGGTTGCACTGCTGGGAGCCAGTGTCGGGTTCTATCTTTTTACGCCGATATTCACCGCAAGGGAGGGCATAGAGTCGCTGAAGTGGGCCCTTGCCAAATTCATGATAGTAGCATTCGCTGCGCTGGCGACATACAACGGTCTTTTCAGGAAAGAGAAGGCGGGTTTTTTTGATAACAAGGCGGATGCTGCGCTTGCCGCATTTGCATTCATCGTAGTTTTCCTGTCGTTTGAGTTCATGATAAAGGACCTCATGCACACACAGATGATGCTCGCCTCGTTTGCCTCCGCCTACGCACTTTTGGCATACATTGCCTGGCTGCAGGCGCTTGCGGAGGCTGGGACTCTGGGAGCAGCCAGAAAAGCGTTTTAAACTGATTCGATTCAAACAGAGACGCACAGAAATTGCAGGGATAGCCAAGCTTGGTCAAAGGCGCAGGACTCAGAGGACCCTTTTGCTCGCTCCAGTTGGGCACGCTCGCAAAAGCGTCCACGGAAAATTTTCGTGGGCTGTCTGAGCCATCCTGTCGGTTAGCCGTTCGTGGGTTCAAATCCCCCTCCCTGCAAAGTTTTCTTTTTAGTAGAGTAAAGGCAGGAGGTCGCCCTCCTACCCTCCTCATCGAACCGTACGTGCCCTATTAAGGCATACGGCTCTCCTGCAATGTTGCTCCAGAGAGAATGGATGCCAATTCCTTCAAGCCCATTCGATTGATTT
>JAPLWX010000020.1 GCA_026396415.1 Microcaldota archaeon | reverse complement strand
AATATTCTGGTATTCAACAATAATATCGAGCAGCAACACATTCACCAACAACACCATTTCCGCAACATCGGGCAATCTGGTGGAAATAAACGCGCAGTCAGGCAACAACACCTTCTGCCTGAACAACTTCACCAACACCAGCAGCTATTATGTGACTGACACGAATGGGAGCAACTACTACAACACCACGGTGAGCGGCCATGCGGAAGGGAACATCTATGCCAACGTCCTCAACGGCAGCGTGCAGGTGACAGGCATTGCCAACTCATCAATCTCCGGCCTTTACATCGGCACCTCGGGCACCGGCTATCCCTACAGCAACTCCACAAGCGGAGGCAAGTTCATCTGCAATTTCGCAGGCTGCTCCCTGGCTGCGTGTGCGGCAATCTTGCCACGCCAAACTACGTGTGCAATGTGACCTCTGACCTGGCAAGCAACGGCTCGTGCTTCAACGTGCAGGCGGACAATGTGACAATTGAATGCAACGGGCATTCCATAACCGGCAACAATGCCGCCAGCACATATGGCGTCTATTCCGGCCAGTCCAACACAACCGTGAAGAATTGCATAATAACCGGCTTTGAGGACGGCATCCAGTTCAACGGCGCGTCAAACGGCATCATATCAAGCAACACCATAAACGTCACCAATGCCGCGCGCTACACTGCCATCAGGAACACGGGCTCTTCGGCAAACACCATAATACAGAACAACACGCTCTATTCCATCTCAACCGTGAACACCGCCGCGGCCATCACAGTCAATTCAGGCAGCGGCGTTGTGATTGATTGCATGGGCAAGACAATAACAGGCGTGAGCGCAGCCGGCACGTGGGGTGTTTACAGCGCAGGAACGGGCACCACGGTGAAGAACTGCAACGTTTCGGGCTTCTCCAACGGCATACGCTACAGCGGTTCAACCGACGGCCTCATCCAGAACAACACAATCGCCGAAACACTCACCGGAGGCTATGCAGTCTACATTACTTCAAGCGCGCACAGGAACAGCCTCAACCAAAACACGATAACCACCACGAGTGCGCACGGCATCGTTATTGATGGCGGAAACAATGTGACCGTGGACTGCATGGGCGCGAACATAGCCGGCAACGATGCCAATCCCTATTTGGGCATCTCTACTATCAACATAGTCAACCTGACGGTAAAGAACTGCAACATAAGCAAATACACACGGGGAATAAGTCTCAATAACGTAACCAATAGCACAGTGGATAATGTGACCTCAAAAGTCACGCAGACAAGCAACGGGCAATATGGCATCATCCTCCAAACCAGTAACTACACCACAATAACCAATTCCGTGCTATCCTCAATCGGCGTTTCAACGACATCAATGGCACTGTATGTATATCTTAGCACTGGCGTAATAATCAATAACTGCACTGCAACTGGCAGAAGCAGCACATACGGGTCATTGCTGTTGCAGGACACGACAAACGCCACTGTGGCAAACAGCACAATCAACGGCTATGGAATGACATATGCTGTCGGGTTCATAAAGAACGTTGGCGGAACCGTTGGAACACGATTCATCAACAACACAATCCTCAATGCCACTACCCTGCTCTATCTTGACTCAAGCGCATCCAACAACACCTTCTGCCTGAACAACTTCTCAAATTCAGGAACAAGCCCGACGACTTACGTCCAAGACCTGAACGGCTCGAACTACTACAACTGCACCTACAACGGCAGCAACCAGGGCAACATCTGGGCAAATGTGCTGAACGGCAGCATTTCAGTCTACGGCTCAACAGCATCATCAATTCCAGGCCTCTACATCGGCACATCCGGCGCAGGCGTTCCCTACAGCAACACAACGGCAAGCAGCGGCGGCAAGTTCTCCTGCAACTTCGCAGGCTGCGCGGACTATGCGCCTCTCACCAATGCAAGCACAGCGGCCGCACTCCAGTGCGGCAACCTCTCCAGTGCAAACACGGTCTACAACATGACCGCAAACGCAAGCATCAACGGCTCGACATGCTTTACTGTCACGGCGGCAAACGTTACGCTCAACTGCGCAGGCTGGTCGATAACTGGGAACAACTCAACCGGCACAAACGGCATATACACCACACAGGCAAACACCACCGTGATGAACTGCGTGATAAGCAATTTCCAGCACGGAGTGCAGGCAGTATCCACCGACAAAGTGACGGTAAAGGACACAAACATAACCATCACGCGCAACGACACTTACCCCTATGCTAATGCAATATATATGACGACAGTAAGCAACGTCAATGTGACGAACTGCAACCTCTCGGCGATAACTGGCTATGGGATGTTCGTGTATCCCGGCACAACCGTGTCGGTCACGAACTCATACATGTATTCAACCGGAGCATCATACGCGGCAATCCGATTAGCCAATGGGAACAATATAGCAATAATGAACAACACGCTAATCGGAATAGTAGATGGAATGTCATTTACAGGTGCTCCGGTGAATGTAAGCGTGGCAAACAACACCATAATCGGAGGCGTGACATCGGGCATCAATCTGGCTGGCAGCAACATCAACATAATAGGCAACACGATAACCGCAACCGGAGCAAATTCCAACACGCTGAAAATGTCAAACTGCAACAACTCAATCATAAGCAACAACACCATTGGCGGGGCGAACAATCTTCTTTACATCGCAAGCATCTCAAACAACAACACCTTCTGCCTCAACAACTTCACCGCCACAACCGGCCTGTACGTGAACGACACCAACGGCTCCAACCACTACAACTGCTCCACAGCCACTGCGCAGCTTGCCCCATGGCCATATATGCTGCCAATCGACATCAACACCACGGTGGCAAGCAGTCTCACGAACTTCCCTGCACTTGTGAGCCTCAACACCACCAACTCCACCTACTGGAACGCCACGACCTGCGCCAACGTGCGCTTCACGGACAGCTCCAAAAACATCCTCAACTATGAGGTTGAAAGCTGCGGCAACTCCACTGTCAACAGCACCTTCTGGGTGCAGGGCAACTACGCGGGCAGCGCCCTCACGCGCATCTACGCCTACCTTGGCAACACGGGCGCCGCAAGCGGGGAGAACAAGACTGGGACATGGGACAGCAACTTTGTGGCGGTTTATCATCTCGGAAATGGGACAACTTTGAACGCAATAGATACAATTTATGGAAACAATGGAACAATCACAACACCAACAGCCATAACAGGGATGGCAGACGGAGGAGCTTTATTCAATTCAACTGCAGGCGACCACATATACATTCCTAACTCTACGAACTATGATAGCACAACATCCACATGGTCAATATGGGTGAAGTCAAGTGGGGGGTCAATCAATGGCACGGGTGGCGCCTCCTGTGCATTATTCTGCCGTGCCGGAGGAGCTTCTGCGTATAATGGCATTACTATAGTGCTTTCCGGTGCCTCTCCAGCCGTACAAATAAAGAACGCCACAGCAAGTATAGTTAGTTGGATGTCAGGTGGAAGTGTTGTAGATGGCAACTGGCATCTTGTGACCTTAATTGCGGCTCCGAATGGAGGCATGGCAATGCTTTACGTAGATGGTGTTAAGGTTGCAAATGCTTCGGCGAATGGTGCATGGACTTTTAGCACGAATACGGTGAGAATTGGCTATGAAACAGATACAACATATTGGGGTAAATACAATGGCTCCCTTGACGAGGCGCGCATCTCGAACACCAACCGCTCCGCCGACTGGATAAAGGCGGAATACGCGCAGACCGCAAGCCCGGGGGCGATAGGCACCACGCCAAATGAGGGCAACATCTGGGCAAACGTCATCAACGGCAGCGTGCAGGTCTATGGCACTTCCAACTCCTCAATCCCCGGCCTCTACATCGGCTCATCCGGCAGCGGCTATCCCTACGGCAACTCCACCTCAGGCGGCAAGTTCTCCTGCAACTTCGCAGGCTGCGCGGACTATGCGCCCCTGACAAACGCAAGCGCGCCAACAATCCTCCGGTGCGGCGCCCTCTCATCCGCAAATATGGCCTACAACATGACCACGAACGCAAGCATCAGCGGCTCCACATGCTTCAATGTGACAGCAGCTAACGTCACGCTCAACTGCGCAGGCTTCTCAATCGCCGGCAACAACTCAACCGGCACCTACGGCGTCTACTCGAACCAGCCCAACACCACGGTGAAGAACTGCAACATTTCCAACTTCGACGTTGGCATTTACTTTGCCGGAGGGGCGAAGAACGGGACGATAGACAATGTAAATGCATCAACAACGAAAGCATGGTCTTGGGGGCATGGCGCGGGCATATTTATCACTGGTGGAGGCAACGATAGTATAACAAACAGCAATACCATTGCAATAACCGGAGTAGGCATCTATCTCGGCGACAGCAACACCAATAGCACAATTACCAACTCAACGGGGACATCCGGCAGCAGTCGTGGTATCTATATCTATAACACAATCTCCATCATACTCTCCAACTTCACAGGAACATCAAACTCACTTATTGGCATTTGCATTCAACTGAGCCCCAACACCATCATAAACAATTCAATCGCACGCAACCTCGTTTCAGGTACATCTAGTTATGGCATCGTCGTCACGGCTGCTTCCCACAACACGCAAATCATCAACACCACCGCCTCCTCCAACCGCTCATCAGCAATCAACATCGACGGCGGCTCAAACGTAAGCGTGGACTGCCAAGGCATATCACTTATGGGTACGAACGCCTCGGGGACTTCCGGCGTCTACTCCAACCAGTCCAACACAACTGTGAAAAACTGCATCATCAAGAAGTTTCCCACCGGCATCTACCTCAATTCAAGCGCGAACCGCTCCACCCTCTACAACAACACCATCAGGGACGATGCAGCCCCTTCGGATTCAGCCGTCTATGGAATCTACGCGGCGTCTCCCCTCAACAACATATCTTCGAACACCCTCCTCAACCTCACAGCGGGAAGCACCAGCACGGCGGGCGGCGCAGGATATCCTGCCTACGGCATCTACCTGGCATCGGCAAGCAGTTCCATCCTCTTCGGCAACATCATCTCGAATATCACCGGGGCTGCCGGCGGCGATATCGGCACCAGCTTTGCTACTGGCGGCGCGGGCGGCAATTCCATCGCAATCTACCTTTCATCATCAAGCTCGAACAACATCACCTCCAACGCCGTCTCGGGCCTCTTCGCAGGCATAGGCGGCACTGGCGGCACATGGGGCGGCGGCGGCACTGGCGGGACCGCCTCCGCATTTTACATCTCATCCTCCAATTCCAACAACCTCTCTTCCAATAACATCTCCAGCCTCACTGCCGGCACAGGCGGCACAAGCGGCGGCGGCGGAGGCGGAGGCGTTGGCGGCACTGGCGGCACTTCTGCCGCCTTCTACCTAATCTCTTCCGCCTCAAACCTGTTCCTCTCGAATATTATCTCCACCCTTTCGGGCGGTTCGGGAGGCGGGCCCGGGGCAGGCGGCAATTCCGGCGCCGCGGGCTTCTCAACCGCTTTCTCAATAGACAGCAACTCCTATTCCAACACATTCACTTCCACCCAGGCGTCAGGCGACTACTATGTGCCTGCCTCGGCAAATACAATGGATAGCCAGCCCGTCCTCTTCTTCTACAATGCCACCTCCCTCAACATCTCGTCGCAAACGGTCAACATCACCCGCACCAGATCAGCGCCAATCTATCTCTCTTCAATCAGCATCTCGGCCGGGCTGGCATTGACAAGCATCAACAAATCCATCATCACGGGCAACAGCATATCCGGAATCTACGGTTCCAGCGGCGCTGCCGGAAGTCCAGGCGGCACTTCTGCCGCAATCTACCTCTCCTCCTCCAACTCCAGCAACCTCACCTCCAATATCATCTCAAACATCACTGCAGGCATTGGCGGCACAGGCGGCAATGGCGGCACAGGCGGCACAGGCGGCGCCGTTTCAGCCATCTACTTATCCTCATCCAGCTTCATCAATCTCACCTCCAACTCCATCTCCACGCTCACCGGAGGCGCGGGCGGCACAGGCGGCTGCAACTTAGGTTATGGCGGCCTTGGAGGCAGCGTCTCTGCCATCTACCTCATCTCCTCCAGCTCCAACAGCCTCTCCTCGAACAACATAGCCGGCATCCGCGGCGGCACAGGCGGCGCGAAAGGCAGTGGCGGCACCAGCGCCGGCGCCAACGGCAGCTCGTCAGGCGTCGTGCTGAGCAGCACGAGCGATTCCGCATTCTCCTCGATTCTTGTGAACGGCTCCACGGGCTATGGGATTTACGCGGCGAACAGCTCGAACAGGAACAACTTCACCGCAATAAGCATCAACACAAGCGGCAGCGGGCACGGAATTTACATAAACGGGGGAAGCAACGGCACATTCGACTGCCAGGGCGGCGCATTGCTCGGTGCGAACATCACCGGCACCTACGGCGTCTACTCCACCCAATTCAACACTACGGTGAAGAACTGCAACATAAGCAACTTTGCATTTGGCATCTACTTCAACACATCCAGGAACAGCAACATCCAGAACAGCACCATCCATATAACAAGCAGCAATGCCGCGCTTGCAACCCATTCAGCCGCCATCCTGCTCATAGGCTCAAACTACAGCACGCTTTCCAACAACTTTGCATACTCGCAGTACGGCTATGGCATTTACCTTTCCGCGTCCCATAACAGCCAACTCATCAGCTCCAACGCAACCTCCGCCTCCAGCCATGCGGTTTGCATCAACCAGTCGGACTCCGCCTCGGTCATAGGGGGCACCCTGAACGCCTCCATGGACGGCGTGGACATCGCCAGTTCCACGGGCGCCCTGGTCGCAAACAACACGGTGTTTTCAGGCAGGCACGGAATCCACCTGGAGCCCGCCAGCCAGGCCTCGGTAATATCCGGCAATGTGCTTTCCAATTCAACCGGGCACAGCATATTCCTCGACCAGAGCAGCAACAACTCCATATCATTCAATGCAATCACAAGGGGAAGCGCGGATGCAGGCTACTTCGGAATCTACCTCTCATCAAGCGCGAACAATTCTCTTTCAGGCAACGCCATCACCGTTGCGGCCGGCAAGGCAATCTCCATCAACTCGCCTGATTACGGCTGCAACAACATCTCCAACAACGTGGCGACTGCCAATGGCAACGGAACGGGCATGGACATCACAAGCACGGGCTCGAACATCTTCAGCAACAACTACGCAACAGGCGGCGGCTATGGGATTTTCATGGGCGGAAGCGCCAACAATTCATTCACGGGCGACACGGCATCCACCAGCGCAGGCACCGCCCTTTTCATCACCAACTCCCCTGCCAACCGCTTCGCCAACATTACCATCGTTGCGGGCACCGGCACTGCCATGCGCCTGCAGGCATCGGGCGGCTCGGACGGCAATGCGATTGAAGGCATGCGGGCATCCGGGGGCACAGGCATTTACCTGGACGGCGTTTCAGGCACCAACATATCCGGCATGAATGTGACAGCCGCAAGCGATGCCGTTTACCTTGCCCAATTCACGGATGATACGCTGCTGCAAAACGGCTTGGCATCATCCGGGGACGGGAACGGCATAACGGTTGCCGATGGCGCAATAGGCACCACCATCTCAAACGTATCCGCATCATCATCAAGCAAAAACGGCATTTCAGTGGAAGGCGCGTCCTCATATGCATCCATATACGGTGCTGCAGCCTCATCATCATCCACCGGCGCGACCGGCGCAGGCATCTATCTTGCAACCACCCATGCCGCCGTCTCGAACTCATCAGGCACCAATACGGGCGGCGGCTACGGGCTTTGGGTGAGCGGAGGCGAAGCGCTTACGGTGGCAGGCTCCACGTTCACGTCCGCCGCAGGCGGCGTATCGGCTTACTTCGAGGACAATTCGGCCGGCAACATGATGTACGGCAACACATTCCTGTCCTCCTCGTACACGAGCGACCTGCTGCGCCTGTCGCACTCAACGCGCAACACGTTTTACTGGAACACGTTTGGCGCCACCGCCGGCTTCTATGCAAAGGAGGAAGACGGGCAGAACTTCTACAACTCCACCATTCCCGGGCAGAACGAGGGCAACAGCTGGTACAACCTGGCAATAGGCAAGGAGGTCTCCATCTGCGGCTCCAACAGGTCCGCAAAGCCCGGCTGGAACACCACTTACTATGCCGGCTCGGATTCGCTTGCAGACCCGTCGCAGTACCCGTACAACGCGGCAAACGCGCGCGGCATGCTCTACGGCACGGTTGCGGATTACGCGCCAATGACCGCCGACCGCTGCGCGATACTGCCGCCTCCCGCCCCCAAGAACTACACCATCGGGGCATGCGAGCTCAAGTCCTGCAATATCGATGAAGACTGCATGGCCGGCGATGCACCCTACTGCGAGGCCGGCTGCAACCAGGTCTCCCATACCTGCTATCCGTGCACTTCATGCGAAAGCGCATACTGCCTGCCAATGGGGCAGCCTTGCAGCTCATCCACGGCGTCTTCAAGCTGCGGCACTGCAGCCTGCAACGCGGGCGTGTGCACCAGCGGCGGCGAAACATGCCCCGGCTCCCCCTGGCTTTCATGCTGCCCGTCATCAACCTGCAGCGGCGGAGTGTGCGTTGCAAAGAAAGCTGCCGGGGAGGCCTGCGCGTCCGCAACGGAGTGCGCCCCCCAGGCGCCTTATTGCACAGGCGGCGCATGCAGCCCCTGCCTCCCGATCGGCGCAGTCACCTGCGCCTCCAACTCGGAGTGCTGCGGGAACAGCTTCTGCAACCTGGCAACCGGCTCTTCCGACTTTGGGGCGTGTGTCGGCTGCCTAAGCGAAGGCGGAAGGACATGCACTTCTGCCGCTGACTGCTGCTCCGGCTCCAACCTCACCTGCAAGGAAGGCATATGCGCGGCCAATCACCCGCCCGCAGTCCCATTCCAAGTGCCAGTGCTGAGCCTGTCTGCTTCCAACGGGACAATAACATGCGTGCAGAACTGCGTCGCCACCAACATGCCCCCTGACCCGGACTTTGACACCCCCGTCAGGATCGAGTACAGGTGGCTTGCCTCCAACACGCCCATAACGGGCTTCT
Organism: Microcaldota archaeon; assembly: GCA_026396415.1. Lineage (GTDB taxonomy): Archaea > Micrarchaeota > Micrarchaeia > Anstonellales > Anstonellaceae > UBA10161. The sequence continues at coordinate 43,592 of JAPLWX010000020.1, read as the reverse complement.
GGCACAGCTCCACTTCTTTCAGCTGCGAGCTTCTTCCAGAAGGCTGCACCGAGGGCATGCAGATAAAAATGCAGGTCCGCGCATGCGACAGGTACGGGGCATGCTCAGCCCCGAACGAGTCCTCGGCATTCACACTCCCGGCGATAGGGACAAGCTGCAGCAGGGCCGCCTGCTCGCCCGCGCAGAAGTGCTGCTCAGGCATGGCTTGCAAATACAGCAGCTCAACCTCCCCCGCAGGGACCTGCCTGATTGCAAGCCCCATGCTCAACTGCTCTTCCGGCGCAGACTGCCTTTCGGGCCTGTGCAGGCCCAGCCTGGAGAACTCAAGCGTGAAAGTATGCGTGGACGCACTGTCATGCGGCCAGTCCTGCAATCTTTCATCGCAATGCCCGTCCGGCTGCTCATTTTGCGCGGATGGCGCCTGTTCCGCCTGCATACCGATAAACAGCTCGGCTTCCTGCGCATCCAACAGCCAATGCTGCGCTGCGCAGGGCGCTGCCTCTGGCTTGTGCAGCGCAGGATTGTGCAAGTCATGCGTGCCCCAGAATGCAAGCTGCGCCCTGGACGTCGAGTGCTGCTCCGGAAGCTGCCAGGACTCGCTTGGCACAAACAGCCTGGTGTGCGCACCGCCCAAGCCCGCGCTCAGCCCGATTGGCGCCGCCTGCCTCAGTGACTCGGAATGTGCAGCAGGGTTCTGCGACACGCTGAACAGGGAAAGCATAGGCGTTTCAAGCTACGGGGCCAACCACACCATCCTCTCGGACTATGGGCAGTGCGTCGACCACTACGCGCCCTACGCCAAATGCAGCGCCTCCCGCCCGGGCGGCTGCGAATCGCCATATTCCTGCGCTCTGCTTTCGGGCAGCAGCGACTACTACTGCATAAGCCTGAATGTCACCGGCGATATGCAGTTCAGCGGCTGGGCCAAGGCGGGCGGAGTCGGCTTCGCGCGCTCGGCCGGCACATACCATTCAGGTGCATCATCCGCATCGGTGAGCGGCGCAGAGGGCTCATATGCATACAACTCGGCGCTCATGGGCCCGCTTGCGGGCGATGCGAAGTACGTGCTTTCGTTCTGGGCGCGCGTCGGGACCACGGGCACCCCGCTTGCGCGCTATGCGCTTTACGACACCATCAACAATGCCTACCTCTCGGCAAGCGGGCAATGGCTGTACGCCAATGCCACCGGGGGGGCGGATGGCGGAATAATAGAGCCTGCCGCCACGGACACGGCGTGGCGCCAGGTGGTGAACGTATTCAAGACTCTTCCGAACGCCAGGATGCAGCTCCGATTCTACCCCATATCCGGCGTGCCATACAACATAGACGATGTATCCGTCACGCAGGCAAGCGACTTCTCCATGCTTGCCTGGGTGCGCGCAGATGCAATCCAGCCGGGGGGCGTGCTGTTCTCGCAGATGTCCACTGTCGATGGCAAGCCGCAGGGCATCAACTGGGCCGTGGGCACGGACAACACGCTCACCATGGGGATGTACAGCTCAAGCAGCAAGGGCGCCAGCGATGGGAGCGCCGCCTCGATTTTGCCCGCGGTTTCGCTTGCCGACTGCGATTGGCACCAGGTCGCGCTCTCGGTTGACCGCACCGGCAACTACTCGGTATACCTGGACGGCGTGCTCTACCAGCAGCCAGCCGGCTTTTCGCTTGGAAGCCTGGAAAGCAGCGGGGCGTTCTACATCGGCAGCCCCGGGGCGAGCGGATTTGCAGGCGAGCTTGGCGAGGTGCGCTTCTACAAGCGCTCGCTCACGCCGGCGGATGTCCTGGGCCACTACAATGGCTGGTTCCAGCAGCAGTGCAGCATGAACCTCGCGTTCACCTATTCCGGCGCTGCGGCGCAGAACCTCACCGCGGCATACAATGCCGGCCTGAGGATAAGGGCGCTCCTGCCCGAGACCATGCTCTCCATGCCTTTCGACGTCAACGTGAGCTCGGACGAGCGCGGCATGATTGTGGATTATTCCCGCTTCCTGGGCGCAGGCACCAAGACCGGCGCAGCCTGGGTGCCTGATGGGAAAGTGGGGGGGGCATACGAATTCAACACCGGCGGCAGGACAACGGACAAGATAATGCTGCCCTCGGCGCTTCTCAGCGGAACAGGGGACTTCACGCTCTCGGCATGGATAAATACGACTGGCGCATCCGCTAACAACTACATAATGGGCAACTATGACAGCATACGCAATGCCAATGGCACGGAATTCTTCGTCGACCATCACTACCTGGGCCTCCTCATACAAGGCTATGCGACATCTCCCGAGGGCTCCATCCAGGACAATGAATGGTACCATGTCGCGGCAACAAGGCAGGGCGGCGTGGCAAGGCTTTACATCAACGGGGCGCAGGCCGGCAGCAGCGCCAGCCTCGGGACCCCGATCACGAGCCTCAGCAACTTTGCAATCGGCAACGGGCCCGACTATATCAGCGAGCCCTTCTCCGGCAGGATTGACGAGGTGCGCGTGTTCAGCCGCGCCCTGACCGATGCGGAAATCCTCGCGCTTTACGATGACAATGCCCTGGCATCAAGCCAGCCGCTGCCGCTCTCGCAGAAGTAGCCGCCAGCCCATGTGCATTTTGCCTCGGCAAAACGCATAGTCAAAGAGCTTCGTTCTTTGATACCGCCCAAACCCCTGCCGATGCCGTAATGCCGCTCTCGCAGCCGTAGCCGCCCAAACACCCTGCCGATGCCGCAAAGCAATGCCGCCCCCGAAGATGAAGCATTTATTAAATTAAGGCGAGTTGTTGTTTTCATGATTGAAACAAAGGCCGACCTGATTGTTTCGCTTGTCCAGAAGCACAAGGTGCTGGACGTCGAGCGCGTTGCAAAGGAGGTGGGGATCCCGCCCCAGAAAGTGGAGGCGATATGCTCCGTGCTTGAAAAGGGCGGCGTGGTCGACCTCATCTACTCCCTCAACATTTCCGAAAAGCCCAAAGTGCAGTTCCGCCTCCTTCCCATGGAGCCGCCTTCGCCCGATGACGGCGCAAGCAAGGGCAAGATAATCTCCAGCTACACGTTCGTGGCCGACGGCGTGCCCGCAAGCGTGGTGGTTTCCGACACCGAAAAGGAAAAATTCTATACCATCACGCTGGTGGAATTCGGCACCGCGACAAAGATTTTCCTCGACCTCATCCGCGACGAGATGCTCCGCCAGATGCCGGTAAACGCGCAGCTTGACGTCTCCGATGTGGAAAAGGCGGCAAAGGTGAGGAAGGATTTCCAGGGCCAGATAAAGACCTACATCTCCCAGTTCTCGTTCGGCAAGGAGACCGAGGACCTGCTGGTCGGCGTGCTATTGCACAAGCTGTTCGGCCTTGGCGAAATCGAGCTATTGGACCAGGACGACTGGCTGGAGGAAATCATCATCAACAACGCCAAGTCCCCGGTGGGCGTGTACCACAGGAAATTCGGCTGGCTCAAGTCCAACCTGTACATGCCCGACGAGGAGTCCATCTTCAACTTCGCAAGCCAGATAGGCAGGCGCGCGGGAAGGCAGATAGCCACGCTCACGCCCATACTGGATGCGCGCTACGAGAGCGGCGACCGTGTCTGCGCCACGCTTTCCCCGATATCCGCGCACGGCAATACCATCACCATCCGCAGGTTCGCCCGCAACCCCTGGACTGTCGGCAACCTTGTCGGCGACCCGGGCTATTCCATGACGCCCGAGATGGCAGGCATGCTCTGGCAGGCAATCCACTACGAGATGAACATCATCATCGCAGGGGGCACGGCGTCGGGAAAGACAACCGCGCTCAACGCGCTTGCGGCATTCATCCCCACAAACCAGCGCATCGTGACAATCGAGGACACGCGCGAAATCGTGCTTCCCGCCTACCAGTGGAACTGGGTGCCGCTGCTCACGCGCAATGCGAACGCCGAAGGGCTGGGCGAGGTGACGATGCTGGATTTGATGGTCACGGCGCTGCGCATGAGGCCGGACAGGATAGTGCTGGGCGAAATGAGGCGCCAGTCCGAGGCGGAGGTGCTTTTCGAGGCGATGCACACGGGCCACTCGGTGATTTCCACGCTGCACGCGGACACCGCGATGCAGGCGCTGCGCAGGCTCACCTCCCCGCCCATCAACCTCCCTCCCTCCGACCTTGACGCAGTGCACCTCCTTGTGGTGCAGTACCGCGACCGCAGGCGGAACATCCGGCGCACTCTTGAAATCGCCGAGCTTGTGGGCGGGCAGAGCGAGGCCGACCTCACCACCAACTCCATCTACCGCTGGCGCCCGCGCACCGACAGCTTTGACATGGTGGGCGAGCCGAACAAGTACCTCAAGGAAATCAACCTGCACACGGGAATGACAAAGGACGAGATTTACCAGGACATCTCCAACCGCGCCATCATCATCAAGTGGCTCATAAAGAACAAGATGAACGACATCGAGAGCGTGGGCAGGATAATGGCGCTTTACTACAGCAAGCCGAACGAGATACTCGAAATCGCGAAGAGCGACATGTCGAGGAAAAAGCAGCAGTAGCCGGCGCCGGGCGGCATTCCAGCAATAGAGAAAAAACAAGCTCCCAAGGAAAAATAATCTTCCATTCAAGGAAAAAATAATCCTTCATCCACCATTTCAGAGGCAACCAAATGGCAATGAAAAATTTCCGATGAAATTTTTCAGCAGTGGAATTTAGAAATTCCACTGCAATCACGCGCCGGCGACGCAATCGCGCCCGCGCAGAACCGAGGCAACCAAATGGCAATCACGCGCATCCCGTTCATGTTCTTCTCCCTTGCCCAGGCGCAGTCCATGGGCGTGCGCTTCCATGCCATAGGCGTGCGGATAATCTCGTTTTATCCCAATGTGCGCTACGACCTGAGGAACATAGGGGTGGAGTTCCCTGCGGAGCACTACTGCTCCGCCGCCGTGCTCTCCGCGCTTGCCTGGGGGGTTCTGGTCTTGCTTTTCCTCGGGATTCTCATGCTGTCCGTCTCCGCCATCCCGGCGCCGCTCAGGATAGTGCTTCCCCTGCTTATCGGCTTCCTCACTTTCCTCATCGCGACCATCTTCTACCTTTTCTACCCGAAAATGATAGGCAAGTCAATAGGCACCACCATTGACAGGGAGCTGATCTTCGCCATGCGCGACATGCTCATCCAAATCTCGTCGGGCATCCCCCTTTTCACCGTGATCGAGAACATCGGCACCGCGAACTACGGCTATGTCAGCATGGAATTCAAGCGCGTCGCCACCAACGTGAAGGGCGGAAACCCGCTTCTGCATGAGCTTGAGCTCATGGCAATCCGCACGCAGTCCGAGTACCTCAAGAAAATCTCCTGGCAGCTGGTCACAGCAATACGCTCAGGCGCCAACCTCACCGCCACCCTCAAAAGCGTGGTCAAGGTGCTGGTGGACTACCAGTTCTCGATATCAAAGTCATTCAATGCGGAGCTCAACTTCATCATCCTCATATTCATGCTGCTCTCCGCTGTCCTGCCCACCATCGGAACCACGGTCCTTGTGATATTCTCGGTGTTCGGGATGTTCGGCATCAGCTCGGAAGTGCTGCTTGCCGTAGTGGTGATAAGTTTCTTTGCGCAGGCCGGCATCGTCGCATATGTTTATACAAAGCGCCCGAATTTCTTCAGCTAGGCAAGTGATTGGCATGGTGAAATACACGATTGACAAGCGCTTCTCCCCGTTCTTCAAGGAACGCGGGAAGGACAGGCTAGGCAAGCTGCTGGGATACGCGGGCATAGAATCCAACCCCAATGTCTGGTTCGGCTCGCGCCTCCTGACCGTCCTTCTCTTCGGCATGGTGGGGGTGCTTATCCCGTTCTCGCTCTTCCCATACCTTGACCTCAAGGATTTCGGCCTGCTTGCCGACACGTCGTTCACCATGCGGCTGTTTGTGAGCTTCGCCTTCGGGCTTGCCTTTTCGCTTGCCGCGTCGCTTCTCATCTACATGCACCTGTACTACCTGATAAACGAGCGCGCGCAGCGCGTGGATGCCATATTGCCGGACTTCCTTCTCATGGTTTCGGCGAACCTGCGCTCGGGCATGACGCCCTATGCCGCGTTCCAGTCGTCCGCGCGCCCGGAGTTCGGGCCATTGCAGACCGAGATAATATACGTGTCGTCCATTTCCATGGGCAACGAGTCGTTTTCCGAGGCGCTCAAGGAGCTTACCGCCACGATTGACAGCACCATATTGCGCCGCGTGGTGGTGTTTTTCGAGAACGGGCTGAAGGCGGGCGGGAAGCTTGCCTACCTGCTTGAAACGTCGGCGGAAGAGATACGCGAGACCGAGGAGATGAAGCGCCAGATGATGATAAACGCGAAGACCTACGCGGTATTCGTGGCGTTCATCCTTGTGCTGGGGCTTCCGCTGCTGCTTGCGATTTCCACCCAGTTCATCACCGTCTTTTCCAAGGTGCAAGGCAGCCTCGGAGGCGGGAGCGCAGGGGCGGGCGCGTCCATGGCGGGGCTTCCCGCGCCCAAGATGAACATCGACGTGAAGTTCATCGACCAGCTGTCCTACATCCTGATAATCGGCAACTCCATTTTCACCGCGATACTGGTGGGCATCATCTCGCGCGGAAAGGTCCTCTTCGGGCTGAAATACGCGCCCCCGCTCGCGTTTGCCGCGCTTTTCTTCTTCTTCATATTCAAGACGGTAATCGGCGGCTTCCTATCCGCCCTGGCGTAAAAAAGCCGCCTTTTGGCGCCGTTGTCGTGCTGCGCACGACTTCGCATCCAATTGCTTTGCAATTGTCTGTCGTGCCAAAAACGCGCCACGGCAATCGCCCGACGCATCAGGCGATTGCGCCCCTTTTTGCTGCGCAAAAAGAGGGACTGCTCCGGCAGTTGACGCTCGGCGTTTTCCTCTCCGCGCTTGCATAAATTCCACGCCGCGCGCATCTTCAAAGCAGCCTTGATAGCATCGCAACAAGGTTTCCCTTCACCAGCCGCCAGTCCTGCGGGCGCAGCGCTGCGGGAATGAACGGGTTGGCCAGGCTTTGCAGCTTTTTCGCGTCAGCCTTTTCCACAGCAGCAATCGCATTCTCCACGAACTCATCAGGCGCCATTTCCATGCCCTCTGATTCCAGCATGCGCGCGATGGGCTGGCGCATCCTGCCGCAAAGCGGCAGTGCCGTGTGGCAGTCATAAACGTCCTTCCCCTCGCACCGGCTGGCAAGCGCGCAAAGTTTTCTTGCCGCCAAATCCTCAAGGGAATAAACCAAAAAGCCGGATACCGAACGCTGCGAGAATAGCGAAGTTGCGGTGCCAACCGCCGGCTCGGCGCTGGAAATGATTTTTTTCGGCGAAATGTCAATCCTCACATTGTCAGTGCCGCCGATAGGGTTGTTGTAACGGCAATAGAATTGCAGCGTTTTGCCCACCTTCCTTGCAGGCCCGGATGAATAGCCCTCAAGCGAGGGCGCAATCCGCCCGCAGCGCCGGCGTATTTCCGAAAAAGGGGCATCCATGTCAAAGTCAAGGTCCTCTGAAAACCTCTGCACCCCGCCAAGATACGCCTTGCTCAGCGCAGTGCCGCCCTTGAACACCATATCCTTGCGGAACTCCTCGCGCGAGGAAAGCTGCGCCAGCACGTCCATCACGTAGAATTCCTTCACCACGAACTGCAGGGGCAGCCCGTGCTGCACTGCAAGCGCGCGGCAGGCGTCAATGTTTGGCGAAATCATGGATATCCCCCCTGTTTGGCGCAAGCTCCTTTGCATAGCCTGCGAATTCCGACCTTTCCTTCGCGGAAAGCGCGCGCCACGCCGCTTCCAGCTTTTCCTTCTCCACGGAATAGCGCGGCAGGTACAGGCAATCAAACAGCGTCTTTGCCCTCGTGGAAACCACGTATGCGCCCTTCCGCTCAAAGCCCACCGCGCGCTTCCCCAGCGCAACCGCCCGGAACTCAAACTGCCCGAATCTTTTCGATTCCGATGTCGAGGCGGTTGCGACAGTGATTGTGAATGGCATCTCCGTTATCATGCCATGCAGGCAAAGCGCCGATGAAAATGCGAGGTAGCCATTATAGGTTGCCTGCGCGCAGGCGAACGCATCCCTCATCGGGCTGGCCGAGTAAACGCCGCGCTTGAGCCGCACAACCCTTCCCGCCTTGCCAAGGCGCGAAAGCGCGGTGATGAGCGAATCGCGCCCGCAAAGGCGCAGGCTTTCCAGCAATTCCAGCGAAGCAATCCCGCCGGGGGAGGCTTCGATGGCGGCAACCACGCGCGAAACGGCTTTTTCAGAGAACATGCTATAATAAACAATTTGTTTATTATAAGGCTTTCGGTCTAAAATGGGAAAATTATGCGAGATTGCCCAGGAAGCATCTCGCGTCGGCGTGTTTATTAATTTTTTCAGCGCGATACCCCGTATGCCAAAAGTCACATTGCCGGACGGCAAGATTCTCGACGTGCCAGCAGGCTCCACAGCAGCGGATGCCATCGCAAAGATAGGCAAGCGGCTGCTTGCAGCCACCTATGCCGCAGAAGTCAACGGCAGGCAGGTTGACCTCTCCTTCAAGCTTCCGGACAACTGCACATTAAAGGCATTCACCTCTGCCTCTGCCGAGGGCAGGGAAGTGCTTCTCCACTCCACGGCGCACCTGCTTGCAATGGCTGTGAGCCGCCTCTACCCTGAAATCCTCCCCACCATCGGGCCTGTGGTGGAGGAGGGCTTTTACTATGACTTTGGCAATGCGCGCGCCTTCACGCCCGAAGACCTGGCAAAAATCGAGGCTGAAATGGCGAAAATCGCGCAGGAAAACCTTCCCATCCGCCGCGTCGAGCTTTCCAAATCCGAAGCCCTCAAGCTTTTTTCCGGAAACAAGTTCAAGATTGAAATGATAAACGAAATACCCGAAGGCGAGCATTCAGCCTATTACATTGGCGACAAGTGGTGCGACCTTTGCCGCGGCCCCCACGTCCCAGCGACCGGCGTGCTGCAGGCGTTCAAGCTCACCAAAGTATCATCCGCCTACTGGCGCGCCGACTCCGCGAATGACAGCCTCCAGAGGATATACGGCATCTCCTTCCCTGAAAAGAAGATGCTCGACGAGCACCTCGCGCTCATCGCGGAGGCAGAAAAGCGCGACCACCGCAAAATCGGCAGGGAGCTTGACCTCTACTCGTTCCAGCCCGAGGCGCCCGGCATGCCATTCTTCCACGACAAGGGCAATATCATCCTCTCGCAGCTTGCGGAATTCATGACCGAGAAGATGAGGCAGAGGAATTACGAGATAAACAAGACGCCAATCATCCTCAACCAGTCCCTATGGCTGCGATCGGGCCACTGGGACCATTACAAGGATAACATGTACTTCACCGAAATCGACGGGCAGCCCTTCGCGGTGAAGCCCATGAACTGCCCGGGCAACATGCTCATATTCAAGGCGAATTCGCACTCCTACCGCGACCTGCCCATGCGCGCGGGCGAGTTCGGCCTGGTGCACCGCCACGAGCTTTCAGGCGTGCTTTCCGGGCTTTTCCGCGTGCGCTGCTTCACCCAGGACGATGCGCACGTCTTCTGCACAGAAGAACAGATGAAAAGCGAGATAGCGGATTTGATAGCGCTTGCGCATGAAACCTATTCAGCGTTCGGCTTTTCCTACGAGGTGGAGCTTTCCACCCGGCCGGAGAAGGCCATGGGCGACCAAAAGACATGGGAGTTTGCGGAGCGCATGCTCAAAGAAGTGCTTGCTGAAAAAGGGATTCCCTACAAGGTCAACGCGGGCGACGGCGCGTTCTACGGCCCGAAGATAGACTTCCACCTGAAAGACGCGATTGGCAGGCGCTGGCAGTGCGGCACCATACAGCTTGATATGCAGATGCCTGAGAAATTCGACCTAACCTACGAGGGGGCGGATGGCAAGAAGCACAGGCCGGTCATGCTCCACCGCGCGATTTACGGGAGCTTCGAGCGCTTCCTGGGCATACTCGTGGAGCACTATGCGGGCAAATTCCCGGTGTGGCTCGCGCCCGTGCAAGTCGTGCTCCTGTCCGTCTCCGACCCATACAATGAATTCACCGAGTCGCTTGCTGCGCGCATGCGCGAATCAGGCATCCGCGCGCAGGCCGACTGCCGCCAGGAGACAATCGGCGCGAAAATAAGGGACGCGCAGATGCAGAAAATCCCCTACATGCTTGTGGTGGGGCAGAAGGAGAAGGAAAGCGGCATGCTTGCCATCCGCACGCGCGATGGAAAAGTGGAGGAGAACATCCCGGTCGACATCTTCATCGCGCGCGTGAAAAAGGAAACCGGAACGCGCGCCTGTTAGCATCGCCGAGTTTTTAAATATTTGCCACAATAATTTCCTTATGGCAACATCTTTACCTTCTGCACGAATTGCCCTGGCAATGGTGGCAGCTTCAAAACAACTCACTGCCGTGCAGGTTTACACTGAGCAAGAAGCCAAGCTTTTCAGGAAATTCCTGCCCTACAGCTTCGAGAATGGCAAACTCTTCAATCCCTCGGACCGCAATGCGCTTCTTGATGCCAACCAGCGGATTTTCAACATTGTTGCCAAGATTGACCATACTCACGCCAACATGCTTTGCAGGATTAACTCCGATATTTCAGGTTCTTTCCGGGACAAGGCAAAGCCTGTTGCAACTGCAATGGAAACGCTTTCTGGCTACAAGCTGCCTGAAAACGGCAAGCTTGACATCTATAGGCTCAAAATGGGGCTTCTCGAATCGCTTTCAGCCACCATAAAGCTGCTGATGCCAGGCTTTGATTCCCTCGTCCGCAAGCCCAATTTTGAAACCCTCCCTGAAAGCCAGCATCTGCGCATCTTGAAGCACTACACAGGCATGCTCTCGCGCCATTTCCAGCCAGGTGCATCCTTCTTCCTTTACGGCTCCGCTGCCAAAGGCAGTGCCAAGCCAAAGGATGCAGATTTCTGCGCTGTCATCCCTTCTCTGGACGCAGCATCATATGCACAGCACATGCGCTATGCGGCAAAAGCGAAGCGCATCGGGCGAGACACGATGCCTTTGACGTTTTCCATCATCCCGTCCAGCCATTTCATTCCTTTTGCGCTTTCAGACCAGGACAGCAAATTTGCCCGTTCAGGCACCGCCCTTTCAGGCAAGGAAATCACGGTTCCGCTGGGTGATGCCAAATGGCGCGCCAGCATCACGGTGGTTGCAGTTCTCCATGCCGCCCTTCGCCTGCGCGAGGCGCTCATAAACTGGGCAGTTGTGTCTCTCAATCCAAACATCCTGAAGGCGCGCCTCAGTGAGCCTTACTATGCATTGGGTTCACTCACGCCTATTTTTGGCGAGCCGGCGCGCGAAATCAATGCGCAGAAATTCTCGCCCGGCGATGTCAACAGGTTCGAGGCAGTGGACGCGCTGATAGACTCCAACCTTGCCATGCAGGAAATACTGGTGCAGTATGCTGAAAGAATGGAAAAGGAATAGCTGTCTTTTTGTTACACACAAATATAAGCGCCCGCCAGCACAATTTCAAGCATGACAGCAATGCAAACTCTTGCACAAACCCTTCTTCTGCCCAGCTCTAGCTGTTCCTGGTAAGCCGCAAAACGGCATGGCACGCGCGATTGGGCGAGTTGCGCGCGCCTCCTGACCCATAAGGACAGCTAGAGGCGATATTGATGCAGAATTTACTCGAAAAAATAGGGAATACTCCTGCGGTTACTATGGACGGCATTACTGTGAAGCTCGAGTACTTCAACCCTTCAGGCTCGATAAAGGACCGCTTTGTTTTTCCCTTTCTCGAAAAGCTCCATGCAGAAGGCAAAATTGCCGATGGCACTGAAATAGTGGAAGCCACAACAGGCAACACAGGCATCTCGATTGCAATGTGGGCAGCACTGCGCGGCGTGCGCTTCACTGCCTACATGCCTGCAAATGCATCAAAAGAACGGATACTCATTATCAAGGGCTATGGCGCAAACGTGGTGCAGGCTCCCACCGTGGGCGAGGCAGTTGCGCAGAAAAACGCGCACCTTGCGCGCGAGGCAAAAGCAATCACCGTTGACCAGTTTGGCAACATACACAACCCTCTTTTCATGGAAGCTCTGGGCGAGGAGCTGCTGCAGCACAAGCCAGATGTGTTTGTGGCAGGCGCAGGCACAGGCGGCACCATAATAGGCGTGGCGCGCGTGCTCAAGAAAAAGCTTGGCACTAAAATAGTGGTGCTGGAGCCCAAGCAGTCCACCATGCTCACGAACGGCAGGCCGGGCATCCATCTCATAGAAGGCATAGGCGAGGACTTCATACCTGACATAATCGCGCGCGAGCGCAGCCTTATTGACGAAGTGGGGCTGGTCTGCGAAAACGAGGCGCTTGCAGGAATGAAAGCCCTCTGGAAGCGCGGCATGTTCGTCGGCGCGTCATCCGCCGCGAATTTGATTGCCGCAAAGCGCTATGCAAAAAACGGCGCGCGAGTAGCCACGCTCTTCCCTGACAATGGCTATCGCTATTTTGTGAGCAGGCAAGATAATAAAAAATGAAAAATAAAAAGAAGGAAAAAAGCAGCTACTTCTTTTCCCCTCTCTTCTTTGCCAGCTTGTCAAGGATTGCGCGGTGCGCCATGAGGCGTATCGCGTTTATCTTGATGAAGCCGATGGAGTCCTTCTGGTCAAACCCGCCCGCCTTGTGCATGGAGCCCAGGTCCTCGTCGTAAAGCGAGGTGGGCGAGGTGCGCGCGCGGGTGAAGACGTTGCCCTTGTAAAGCTCCAGTGTCACTTTGCCGTCTATGAACTCCTGGCTCTTGTTGAATGCCGCGGTGAGGAAGTCCATCTCGGGCGAGAACCAGAAGCCGTTGTAGATGATTTCCGCATAGCGGGGCGAGAGCATGTCGCGCAGCGTCATCACCTCGCGGTCCATGGCAATCGCCTCTATGTCCCTGTGCGCCGCGAGAAGGATGGTGCCGCCCGGCGTCTCGTACAGGCCTCGCGACTTTATGCCCACGTACCTGTTCTCCACCATGTCAATTCTTCCAACTCCGTTTGCCGAGCCGACCTCGTTCGCGTAGAGGAAAAGCTCGAGCGGGTCGGTCTTGGTTGTCCCGTCATCCTTGTTCACTATCTTTATGGGCGTGCCGTCCTTAAAGTGAACATCTATCCATGTGCTCTTGTCCGGCGCCTTCCACGGGGAAACCGTGCGGGAATACACGCTGTCGTCGGGCACGAATCCCGGGTCCTCAAGTATGCCTGCCTCGTGCGATATGTGCATAAGGTTCTCGTCTTCCGAGTACGGCTTCTTTTTCGTGGCGGACACGGGAATGTTGTGCTTCTTTGCGTATGCAATCATGTCGTCCCTGCCCTTGAACTGGTCCAGCCACTCCTGCATCTTCCACGGCGAGATTATCTTGATGTCGGGCTTGAGCGCGTAATAGGTGAGCTCGAAGCGCACCTGGTCGTTCCCCTTGCCGGTAGCGCCGTGCGCCACTGTTTCCGCACCCTCTTGCTTTGCCACCTCGATTTGGTACTTTGCAATAAGGGGGCGGGCAAGCGAGGTGCCCAGGAGATACCTGTTCTCATAAATCGCATTCGCGCGTATTGCAGGGAAAATATAGTCCGTGACAAATTCCTTCTTCAGGTCTTTGATTATCACTTTGCTTGCGCCTAAATTGAACGCCTTTTGCTTTGCAGCCTCAAAGTCCTCCTTCTGCCCCACATCAGCCATGTAGCAGATGACGTCGTAACCCTTGTCCACCAGCCACTTGACTATGACTGAAGTGTCCAATCCGCCCGAATATGCCAAAACAACTTTTTCCTTTGCCATTTCATTACCTCCCTAACTTGAAAATGTTTGCAGGTTATGCTTTTTTCCGCCTTAAAAAAGGCTTTGTCACATATGAAACAAAACGTCACTATAGCGCTTCAGCCACCTTCTTTGGCTTGCGAGCCAAAGTCTGGCAGAATCATGCGATTGATTCTGCCATCTGCGTAAGGAGCTTTTTCGGGTCCTTTGCCTTCACGAACGCGCTTGCGAGAAGCACGCCGCTTGCGCCAAGCTCCACCGCCTTTTTCACGTCAGAAGCATTGGACACGCCCGCGCCGCAAAGCACGGGCGTATTGTTCACCTTTGCCACCGCCTCCACTGTGCCCGAAACCACTTCCGGGCGCGCGGTGGAGACTGAAATGCCGCTTCCTATGAGCTCAGGCGGCTCAACCGCAATGTAAGTTGGCTCGTATCTTGCCAATCGCGCGCTCTCCGCAGCGTCTTTCGTGCAAAGCATGCTCTCCAGCCCAGCTTCCTTCAGGTGCGCGATGGTCGCTTCTATCTGCTTCTCAGGAAGCCCGCGCTCCGAGTGGTTGACAAGCGACCCTTTGCACCCTGCCGCCTTTATCGCCTCCACGGTGAGCGCGCCTGTGAATGCGCCAGGCTCATTCGCATCTACGTGCTGCGCGAAGACGTCGCTGCAAATCTGGCACGCCTCGCGCAGGTCCACTGCCTGGGGGGCAACGATTATGCGCACGCCTGTCAGCAGCGAAACCTCGCTCGCGTGCCTGCAAAGCTCCGCGCACGCCGGGCCGAGCGATTCCTTGTAGGCTTTCAGATTGAGCGCTATTATGGGCTTCATATCCATCACCAGAACTTCCGAAATAAACCTTATTAAACAATTGCCGTCTTAACAGTCGGAGGCAGCAATGCCAATGACCGAAATTAGATTTTGGAATTTGCTGCAAAGCAAATCTCCGAACACGCAGTCGAGCTTCGCTCGACTGTCAGTCCAAATCCCTCCGGGGATTTGAACACGCCGACGTGGCAGAATCCGGTATCGCGCTAGACTCGAGATCAGACGCGGAATCTGTCAACAGGAAATCTAGTGCCCCTCGGGGCTTAGGAGTTCAATGCCACCCCAAGGGGGCTACGCCCCCTTAGTGCGGCGCCCCCCAAACCCCCGTAAAACGGGTTCAAGGGGCATCGCCCAAACCCTGCGTTTGCGGCGAACGAACAAATCTCCTCGTCGGCGTTTATTTTCATTTTTCAGTCCTTCCCAATCGTGAATATGCTGTGCCTAAGCGCGTGGGTTTTTTCAAGCTCGGAGACAATCTGCGCGCAAAGCGAGTTCTTGATTTTCGCGTATTCCTCCTTCGAGTATTCCGCATTCCCTATGACGTTCCTCTTGTTCTTCAGGTTAAATGAGAACATCGCGGATTGCACATTTTCGCAGTTCTGGCAGAAATAAGCGTCAGAACAGTCGCGCGAGGAGTCCACCTCGAAGCACCTGTTCATCCTTGCCGAATTGTAGCACCTTACAAGGAATGCGGATTTCCTGATGGAATTGCAACCGAACATGGACTCGCATTCCAGCATGTAGTAGTTGTACGCGCAGTTCTTGCTCTGCAGGTTCAGCACGCTCCTAAATGCGTTTGTCACGTCAACGTCCATTATGCTTTCGATGTTGTTGGAAAGCTTTCCCTCCTCGTAGCCCGGCCGGAAGAATGCTATCTTCCCAATCCTTCCCCCGACGTTTTTCAGGCTCAGCCCCTCCAAATCCTTCTCAGTCAGCGCAAGCTCCGCCCCAAGGAACAGCGATTCCTCCTCGCCCACCAGCCTGCTTTTCGGGTACCTGAAGTATTGCGCGTGGTTCGCAACCACGAATTCCTCCCCGCTGAGCGCAGATATTCCTTTCCTGGTTTCCCGGATGTGTTCCGACAGCCAAGCCCCATATTTCTCAATGCCTGCAAGCGGCTTGCCAAAAATAACGCCTGTCGTGCTCTGGAATGCCTTTTCTATCGGAGCGCGGCTCACAGGCTTTTCCTTTGGCTTCACGAACTTGCCCCTCAAGGCAGCCATCATGGCTGGGTCAGGTGCAGAATCCCCGACAATGTCAATAAGGCTGGGCAAGGACTTGTTTTTCTTGAGCTCCGCAGCCATTTCCGAAACAAGCTTCTTCTTCAGCGCCGTGTACTTGTCAGGCGCAAGCTTTAGGTTCCCGATTGCATGCGAGGCATTCCTGAGGTTGAAGCAGAACATGGTGTTCTTGCAGTTGAACAGGCGGTGAGAATAATAAGAGTCCTGGCAGTCGAAGCAGCTGTACATCTCAAGGGAGCGCACAATCTTGATGGCATTGCTTATCTGGGTGCAGAAGCTGCTGTTCCCATAGTTCATCGCGCCAAAGACGCACTCGGAATATTCCAGGTTGTAGCCATATGCAATGTATTTCGAGAAGCTCACCTGCCCGGAATCATAGATGTAGAAGCTTTCTATGATGTCTGTGCTTCCCTCGATGAATTTCGAATTCCCAAGATGGATGTTGCCGGTGTAATACGCCCTTTCCTTCACCGCGGCGGCTATGGAGTCAATGTCTTTTACTTCGTTGATGGAAAGCGGGGCAAAGCTCTTCTGGAAATCAATCTCCTCAAGCGAGAGTATCCTTGACTGCGGGTAATCAGGCAGGACAAACGAGACTTCCTTGCCTGATATTGCGGACTTCCTGGTAATCCGCGGCCGATTCCTTCCCAAAAGCCATTTCTCGTATTCCTTCATGCTGCCGAATTCCTCGCCAAGAAGGATTTTCATGGTGGATTTCCACTTGCCGTCCAGGGACCTGAAAAGTTCGCTTTCCATGGGAAAAATACACCTCCAGTGATTATATATTTATCCTTGGCATCCACTCCATGCAATCCCGCAAGGAAAAATCAGGCTATTGGCTCATTCTGGAGCAAGGGGAAGAGGTCAAATCCTCAATTTCCAATTGGGCGCGCGAGCACAAGATTACGGGCGCGCAGGTGTGGGGCATAGGCGCCATAACCGATGTGGAGCTCGCCTATTACAGCCCGCAGGCAAAAAAATGGAAAACAAGACGCTTCCCGGGCGAAAACTACGAGATGCTTTCCTGCATCGGCAACATAAGCGAGGACGGGCTGCACGCGCATATTTCCATGTCCGATGCGCGCTTCAATGTGCACGGCGGCCACCTGATAGGCGCGGAAATCTCGGTTATGGGCGAATTCTTCATCCTGCCGACAACAAAACTTGGGAAAAAGCCGCTGCCAAAATTGGGGCTGAGGGGCATAAGCCTGGAAAAATAGGCGCGCTGCGGCAACGCGCGCCTGCTTATCGCTTTTAAAACCTTGCAAAGTTATTAACATCGCGCAAAGCGCACGCCTGCGCTCAAAACCTGCTGGTTTTGACCGACATGTTGAGCTCCCGATTCGCCTTTGGCGAATGGGCGCAGTCGTCCAAAGGACGACTGCCGTCGCTCAACAATTGCCCAATTTCCTCCGGGAAATTGGCCACACGGTTGTGCTGATGCACAACCTATTGCCACCTGCTTCGCAGTTGTCAATGCCCCTGTAGCTCAGCGGTAGAGCGCCAGTTTCGTAAACTGGATGTCACGAGTTCAAATCTCGTCGGGGGCTTTTCACCTTCGGTTCAAAGCCCCCTCTTTTTGGCACTTCGTGCCAAAAACTGTCGCAGAGCTTCCTGCTCTGCTCCATCGTCGGGGGCTTCTTTTTTTCCAGGATATGGGTAACAATATAAACAATGCCGGCATAAGAGCCTGCGGAGGGGTTTTATGGCAGTATCCGTGAAAAAGGCTGTGAAGAAGCTGACCAGGATCGGCGTGGTGTCGACGGCAACTACCCTTGCCGCAGTTTATGCGATTCTGGGAATCGTATATGCACTGATATACATCGTGATAATCGCGGCTGTAGGCGCTGCCATGGGAAGTGTTCGCAGCTCCGGGATCGGGCTTGCGGCAATAGGGCTTGGAGCAGGCATCATGATAGTCGCATTCCCGGTGATCTTTGCAATCTGCGGCTTCATAGGCGGCGCGCTGATGGTGGTCGTGTATAATTTCGTGGTGAAATACACGGGCGGAATCGCATTTGAAGTGTCCGGCTAAGGAGCTCTTTTTTATTTTTCTTTTACTGCCCCCACTTTGGGCTCTACGCAGCCCCTTTTGTTTTGGCTGATTTGCCTGTGCCAAGGCGAGCAGCCGATTTGCATCGCTATCTGCCGCCGGGCTTATGGGTACAGCGGGTAGACAACCGGGTAATCGCTTTTGCGGTCGTGCGCCCATATCTTCCTCACCGCAACAAATCCCTCTGTCAGCTTGCTCCTGATCTCCTGCCTGATTTGCCCAAGATCGCTTTCAAGCTCGTAGCGTGTGCTATATTTCTTTTCACCTGTATCCTCGCCGAAACTGATTATTTTATAGTCATCCAATTTCGTCACCACGTGCAATATGTCCTTTATTTTGCCTTCCTGGCGCACGGAAAAAACAAAGGATTCCTGGTCTGCGTCGGCTGAGCAGCCCATCATGAAAAACTCAGCCTTTTTGATGTCCAGCCCGTTCATCCTGCAAAACTGCTCTGCTGCCTTGCCGCTGGCCTGCCTTTCTCATCCAAGCCCATAACCTCTTTTATTTCTGCCATAACTCCATTTCTTATCGGCAATCTCCTCGCAACAGTTTCAGATAACATGTCAAAAGTGCTCTTTTTCAGGAGAAAATACCCTAGCCTTGATTCGTAGCTGCCATAAATGCTATATTGCTTATTGCCCTCGCTCTTTGGAACTAACACGCCCATCATTGGAATCCTAACCGTCATTTTATCACCAAGTATATGTTATACGAAATGTTTAAATAGGTATGTATTTGTTTATGGCATGCTAATGATCTTTTTGCTTGCCATCCGGGCCCATTTCAGACCGCTTCCAACCCTAGGGGGCAGCAGGGCTTCCTTCTATCCCCCTGATGGTTCGCCCCTAATCGCGCATCATCAGACTGCTTCCAGTCCATGCAATATAGGCTTGCCGTCCCGTATCCATGCAAGCGCCGCTTCGGCATCAGTTTCCTTTGCCCCCTGCTTCCTGAAATAGCGCACGATGTTCTCCACGTCCCTCTTCAGGAATTCCTCCGCGTGCGGGTGCGCGAGCAGCACGCCCTGCGCGCAGTCAAGCACGCGCAGGCCATCATCCGTCACCAGGATATTGTACTCCGACAGGTCCGCATGCACGAATCCCGCCTGGTAAATCCTTTTTATCTGCTCAATCATGAACTCGTAGTCCTTCTGGGGGTGCTCGCTCCCCACCTGCGAAATCTGAGAAAAGGCGATGTTGCCCTCGCCCAGGAATTCCATCACCACGATGTTGCGGAGAAATCCCAGTGGCTTTGGCACAGCCACCCGCGCCTCGTAGAATTTCGACAGGTTGCTGTACTCTTTCCGCGCCCAGGCAATTATAGTCTCGAACCTGTGGCGCGAGGTGCCTGCGAAGCGCGGATCGCCATCAAGGTAGTCGTGCATGTGGACGAAGTTGGAGGTGTCTATCCTGTAAATCTTGACCGCCACCTTGCCGCCTTCGCGCGTGGTTGCAAGGAACACAATTGCCTCCTTGCCCTTGGCAATTGGGTATTCCAGCCCGTCGAAGTGCCCTGCCTGGCGGAGCTTGGTGAGCGCAAAGCGCGTTTCGCGGTCGAACACCTGCTCCTCCAGCGGGTCCTCGCGCTTGATTTGCTTGTCCTCGCGCTTTGGGCGCTTGCGGTTGCTCTGCGTTGCCATAATATTATTCCAGAAGACGCGGTTAATATGCCTTTGCGCTGCTTGCCCTCGCCGCGGAAATGTGCAGGCTTTGCCCGCAATCTACTTTATGTGCCCCTTGTTCCGCAGCCACTCGGCCTGGTACTTGTTGTAGCGCCACACGATGTCCGCCTTCTTGTCCCCGCCGATTGCCCAGGGCTTGATGATCACAATGTCGTTGTCGCGCACCCAGATGAACCTGCGTATCTTGCCAGGTATCCTGCACATGCGCTCCTTCCCGTCCTTGCACTGCACGGTGAGCCTGCCCCCTCCCACGTTGCCTATGACCACGCCAAGTATCTCCCCCTCTGCCTCGTTGGGGAGCTTCACCCAGCTTATCTCCGGCGGCGGTTGCGAATCTGCCATGATAAACACCTAAATCCTCACTGGCGCGCGCGCGCCGCACGCCTCGCACACCAGCGTCTTTACCCCGTCCTTCTCTATTATCTTGGTGTCGGGCCTCTTGCATTCCTTGCACACGACTGCCGCGTCCACGAACGCCTGCAGCTTGTCCTGCAGGTTCTTCGTGTAGAACTTCCCGTTCAGTATGAGCTTGCCGCCCTGTATTGTGACGGGCACCGCAAGCTCGCGCGAAAAGTACTTGGAAAGTATCTCCGGCGGCCTTCTTATCTTCTGGAGTATGATGTCGAAATTCCGCACCAGCGTCTTGCTGCCCTGCAGGAAGGATTCCAGCTGGGGCGTCTCGAACCGCTCGAATGCGAGCGTCTTCTCGGGCAGCGCCGCGCGCGCCCTGTCCAGCATTTTTTCGTAATCTTCCATTAAACTAAACCTCGTAATATTGGAGATTTGGTAGGAAAGCTTTAAAGGGCAATGGCGTACTCTTGGTGCATGGCATTTGAGATTTCGCGCACGTCCCCAATAGGCGAGCTGGTGATGAACTATCCCGCTGCCGCCTCGGTGCTCCTCGAGCACGGCTTCCACTGCATAGGCTGCGGGCTGGCCGCATACGAGACAATAGAGGAAGGCGCAGCCGCGCACGGCTTCGGAGAGGCGGAAATCGACGCGCTCGTGAAGGAAATACAGGACGCGGCGAGGAAAGAGGAGGATTTCCTCAACCTGGCTGCGGAAAAAAGCAAGGCGGCTGCGCAAAAAGGCGAAGAAGCGGAAAAAAAGCCAGCAATCGCTGGGAAAGTTGCGGCTGCCGAGGCTAAAAAGCCAGCGGATGCTGCAAAAAAGCCTGCGGCTAAAAATAGCCAAAAAACTGGAAAGAAAAAACCAAAGCCTGGCTAGCTTCCAGCTACACTGCTTCTGTCTGAATCAGGTGCTTCGGGACAAACGATTCTATCCTTTCGTGGCTTCTTGCGCCGAAAAGCATTGAAGCGTGCTCTCGCACTCCCTCATCCTGCGAGCACACTGCGATTATTGCAAGCATCCTGCTATTGTCGCGCGGCAGCTTGTCGAGGCTTTCCCCAAGCACTTTCATCGCCTCTGCCTTTTTGGCAGAGCCGTTCTCGAACAGCCAGAGGAGCGCCTCGTAGTGGCCCCTTTCCTGCAGCACACTGAACTTGCTTTCAAGGTGCTTCAGCAGGTAGCCCCTGGCATCGGATGGAAGCTCGTTATGAAGCGCAATGCCGTCATAGCCGTCCAAGCCGTCGAAAACCTGTGCTGCAAGCTCTGCTGCGCGCATCCTGACTTCTGGGAGCGTATTTTGCCCCATGGCATTGAATAGCGGCCAGGCTGCTTGCCGCGGGGAATAATTCCTATGGCGGATATCATACGGGACTGAATGCCTGTCCGTCATCACTGCGCGCTCATAATAGCCCTTGTCAGTATTCAGCTTATGGAGGTGCCATATCCTGGCTACTGCAAGCACGAGTGAACGGATTGCGGTATCTGGGTATTTTGAAATGGCGGCGCTTTCGCAGAACCGGTATGCCGCATTCCCAGGCTGCATGTGCAAAATCTCATCTCTTGCAGCAGACCTGGCTTCCTCATCTGGGGAAAGGGCGGCTATCCTTGCGGCAAGGCTGCCATCCGAAGGGTAGGGGCACTCAGCTGTAGGCTGGGGGTATTTGCCCATCTTCTTGCCGAACCAGATTATCGCCTCTTCGGAATATTTTTCAGCATTGAAATCAAGGAACTGCCAGGATGAGTTGTTCACCAAAATCTCTGTGAGGGGCTGCGCCTCCTTCTCCCCCCTTTCGCGGAGCACCCGGTCATACACCATCTCTGCAAGCCCCAGGGACTTTTTCTCCAATGCTATTTTTTCGGCTTCGGGCATGTCGTCTATTGAGCAGTAGTCCTGGTTTTTCTTGATTTTGGTGTTTTCCCAGGCTTTGTCCTGTATGGCTCCTACGGTATCGAAATCATGTTGGTAAATGTCCCTCCAGCTTGCATAGGCAAGGGCCTCCAGCGCAGCGACCCTTTCTTTTTTCCTCATAGTGGCTATAAGCACAAGCCCAAATGTGTTTTTTTCGGTTTCGAATTTCTTTACCGCGAAAAGGAGATCATCGGCTTCAATGAGGAGTTTGTAGATGTCAAATATCTTATGCGCCGCAAAATCAAACGGCGTGTACTTATTCCTGTCAATAAGCGGAATCTCATTAAGCATGCAGAAGCCCACGAGCTTCTGCCACGGCTTGTCGGAATTGGCATATAGGACCCATTTGTCTTTCATGCTGTCCACTGTGCCTGGCCAGATTACAAAGTTCTTGGCTGCCTTTTCCCTAAGCTCGGGCAGCCTGTTAACAACGTGAATTCCCTTGAAATTAGCCATCAACACACCCTTTGCGGCATTGTGTCAAGAAGTGTTTATAAAATAGAGGGGGGGCGCAATATGGCTAAAACCCCGCCAGCTTCACAAGCAAAAGCCCCAGCATGCCCCCCAGGCAGATGGGCGGCAGCGCGGGAAGGAAAACCCTTTCCTTTGACACGAACTTCAGAAGCGCGTAGAGCGCAATCGTGGAGCCAGTGGCAACTGCAAACGAGTAGATGATGCCATTCGGGCCAAGCGTGTACGCAGACACCGCCACCATCGCCGGCACTGACAGGTCGCCTGTCCCCAAATCGAGCCTGTCGCCCTCGCGGTTCGCGCGCTCCACATAAACTTCAACCTTTTCATCCTTCTTCCTTGCAGGCGCCTCTTTTGCAGTCACTGCGAAGGAAAGCTGGCGCGTGGAAAGCTCGCGCGCCATTTCCACCATGTGGCGCGTCTTGAAAACCGCGATGTAATCGTAAATCGAGAGCAGTATCGTGAAGATGACTGCTGGAAGGAAACCGAGCGAAAAGCCGAATATCGCCCCCACGCCTGCGCTGGACACTATGGCGGCGGCATTCTTCGCCTCCACCCAGATGAATTTTGCCGCAGCAAGCGCAAGCCCCAGCATGCCTCCGAAGGCAAGCCCGTCCAGCAGCCCCATGTTCAGCGGGAACAGGGCAAAGGCGAAAAACACGATGGAAGACGCGGAGAATATCACCATCGCCTCGAGAAGCTGGAACATTATCATGCCCTTGTAGTAGCGGGCGGCAAGCACCACTGCCACGGCGCCGAAAAGTATGTATGCTACGAAAAACAGCGCGTTTGCAGGGTCGTTGGCATTGGCCATAGGCGCAACGGAAAGCGATTGTATGTCGGGATTTGCAATCGCGCCCTGTATTAGCACTACCCCGGCAAAAATCCCTATCACCTGCGTAAGCGCGAAGAACAGCGCGACCTGAAGATAAGTTTTCATTTTTGCATTCCCCCCGTTTCCATCCAGCTTCTGCCTATTTTCCCGCTTTCCTGCCCCTGTTCCATTTCCCCATCATGCAACCGTTATTTCTTCCTCTTGAGCTTGCGAAGCGCGTCCTCGAACGAGTCGATGTCCGTGAACGAGCGGTACACGGACGCGAAGCGTATGTACGCCACGTCGTCCACCTTCCTCAGCCGCTCCATCACCAGCTCGCCGATGCCGTTGGTCTCTATCTCCTTCTTCCCGCTTTTCCGCAGCTTCCCCTCCACCCAGTTCGCCATCTCCTCTATCTGCTCGCGTGAAACAGGGCGCTTCTCGCATGACCTTTCCAATCCAGCCATCAGCTTGTGCCTGTCGAACTTCTCGCGCCTGCCGTCCTTTTTTATGACGAAGATGTCCTCCTTGTCCACCTCCTCGTACGTGGTGAAACGGCGGCGGCACTTGGCGCACTCGCGCCTGCGCCTGATGCGCATGTCGTCGGTGTCGCGGCTGTCCACCACGTCCGTTTCAGTGTGCGAGCAGTATGGGCACCTCATGCGTGGAGATGGCGAGAATAGACTTAAAAAAGCGAATGGCGCATCCTAGGCAAGAGGTTCCAAAATCGGTGATTTCCGTGGTTTACGACATTTTGGTGGTGGGGTCTGGCGTCGCCGGGCTTGCGGGCGGCATGTATGCCGGAAGGCTGGGCCTCAAGACGCTGGTGATGGGCGAGCTGCGCGGCGGCACCATCACGCTCACGCACGTGGTGGAAAACTACCCGGGCTTCATCTCGCTTACCGGCATGGAGCTTGCGGACAAGCTCGAGGCGCACGCGCGCGCCTACCCCAACGTGGAGATAAAGGACGAAAAGGTCAAGAAAATATCAAAGAAGGGCAATGGGTTTGAAATCGAGTCGGACTCCGGCAAGTACGAAGGCAAAACCGTGCTTTATGCAACCGGCACGGAATGGAAGAAGCTCGGCTCGCCTGGGGAAAAGGAATTCGCCAGCAGGGGCGTGCACTACTGCGCGCTTTGCGACGGCGCATTCTACAAGGGCAAGCATGTCGCGGTGATAGGCGGCTCTGACTCGGCGGCGAAAGACGCGCTCCTGCTCACCCAGTTCGCAGGCAAGGTGTACATCATCTACCGCGGGGACAAGATACGCGCAGAGCCGGCGAACTATGCCTTGGTCACCAGCCATCCCAAAATCGAAATCATCTACAATACCAACGTGCTGGAAATCTACGGGGAGAAAAAGGCGGCAGGCGTGCTCCTGGACGAGCCGCACAATGGGAGCGACAGGCTTCCCGTTGACGCGGTTTTCGTGGCAATCGGGCACACGCCGCTCTCAGCCTTGGCAAAGGAGGCGGGCGTGGAAATCGACGCAAAGGGCTATGTGAAGATAAACCGCAACTCGGAAACCAATGTGCACGGCTTTTTCGCTGCAGGCGATGTCACGGACACGCGCTTCAAGCAGGCGATAGTGGGCGTGGGCGAGGCGGTATCAGCCGCATATTCCGCTTATCTGTATCTTGAGGGGAAAAAGTAGGGCGAACCTTGCACACAAAACATTGCTGAGGCTAAACTATGGACATACCCGCACCCATGGACATAATTGCCAGGATTTCCCCGCTAAAGAAGGAGCTGGGGTTCCTCGGCAGCTTCTCCATGGGCTTTGCTGACGTGGGCGCCGACATCTTCCTCGCGCTTGGCCTCATTGCCGCATATTCAGGCGGGGCGATGCCGCTTGCCATACTCATTGCCGCAGGCGTCTATGTCCTCACCGGCCTCTGCTATGCGGAGCTCGCATCCGCAATTCCGGTTGCTGGCGGGGCGTCGGTCTATGGCGAACGGGCGTTCGGAAAGCTCGCCGGTTTCATAGGCGGCTGGGGGCTGATGCTGGATTACACGATAGACATCGCCCTTTTCGCAGTGGCATCGGCAGGGTACCTGTCATTCTTCTTCCCGGCATTGCGCCCCATGCTTCCCATAGCAAGCACCGTCATGATTCTTGTGCTGGTCGCCATCAACCTCTTCGGCATCAAGGAATCCTCGTGGGTGAATTCCTGGCTCACAGTAGGCACCATAGCCCTGCTCGTGCTCCTGATGGCAGTGGGCTTCGGCACTAGATTCAATCTCGAGACTTTCCTTTCCGGCTTCAAGCCCATAGCTGAAAGCCCGGGCATCCACAATTTCCTCTATTCCGTGACGCTTGCCATGGTGGCATTCATCGGGATAGAAAGCATTTCCCAGGGCGCAGAGGAGACGCGCAACCCGGAAAAGACGCTTCCGCGCGCCCATATCACCGCCGTATCGTCCGTGGTCATATTCGCGGTGCTGATATCCATCATGGCACTGGGCATCGTAACCCCGCAGGTGCTTGCGGAAAGGTCGGACAGCCCGCTTGTGGCAGTGGCGCAGGCGCTTCCGCTTGCCGGCATCCTCGTGCCCATTGTTGCCGCCACAGGGTTCGCCATCTGCTTCGTCTCCGCGAATACCGGGATAATAGGCGTTTCGCGCGTGACCTATTCCATGAGCAACCACGGGCTTCTCACCCGCAGGTTCAAGTGGGTGCACCCCACATTCCGCACCCCATGGGTGACCATCCTCCTGTTCTCCACCGTGGCAATCATCCTTGCCTCGTACGGCGACCTGTTCTTCCTCGGCGAGCTTTACGCCTTCGGCGCGCTTACCGCTTACCTGATAGCCAGCCTTTCGCTGATAAAGCTGCGATTCAGCGAGCCCAACATCAAGCGCCCGTTCTGCCTTCCCCTGAACATCCAATGGAAAGGCGTCAAGGTGCCGCTGCTGGCATTTGCCGCCGTGTTCGGCTGCGTGGCCATGCTTTTCCTCGTCATCTGGCTGCACGAGGCAGGCAGGAACTTCGCCATCCTCTGGTTCCTGGTGGGCGGGGTGCATTTTGTCCTCTACCGCAGATACCGGAACAAGAAGGACGCGCAGGACGCGGTGAGCAGTGTGGAAAAGATGTAGCATCTTTTCCAGCATTTGATGTGCATTTTGCAACGGCAGTTTTGCTTTGCAAAACTGCGCCCATTCGCCTGCAGGCGAATCGGGAGCAAAATGCATCAGACATCGGCTCTGCCGATGCTGAAAGAGCGCGGCGATGTGCGTTTTGCTGATGCAAAACGCATCAGATGTTGAACGCGCAAGCGTTCAACAATTGTCGAGCCGAGCTCGACAAGTCATCGAGCAAAGCTCGATGCTGATTTCAAATTCAATGAAAAAAATGGCTTTTTAAAGTGTTTGTGCGGGAAAATGGGCAAGGTGGGAAATTGACAAAATTAACGAACAAAGCCATCCAGACAGACACGGAAAAGCTGAACTTAAAAAAGCAGGAAATCCTGGGAATAATCTCGTCCATGCGCCAATCCCTGAAAATCGCCCGGGTGCGCAAGGCAGTCGACCCCCACGGGCTTCTCCTGAAGAAAATCAACCAAACAGAAAATCTGCTGCCGCAAATAACCCTGATTTCCGAGGCGCGCGGTATAAAGAAACTTGTCAGGGACTGCAAAAAGCCCGTTGACAGGGCACTGGGAACAAAGAGCCAGTTCGAGAAGCGGTCCATGCATGACAATGAATTAATCTAAATCATCTTTTTTATTTTTGTATTGTAAATTTGATAATTTACAATAGCTGAAAAAGTTGTCTGCAACTTTTTCATTCCCCTTTCCTTCCATCAGTGCGGTTCACGAAAAATAGTTGACACTTTTGCCATAGAGAAAAGAGGGCTGGCAAAATGGTTGGCTGGGAACGCAAAAAGCGCTATTTTGTGAAGCATCTTGCTGATGAGCCCGAGGGAAGAGCATATCAAAGGCGCTGCCTTTTAAACCGTTCGTGGCAGGAAAAGGAGAGAGGTGAAAGAATGGTCAACGCCGCCAAGTATTTTGCTTATGCTGCTCGCCAGGAGTCAGGGCAGCCCAGAAAATTGGATTTCCTGCTTTTCCGCTACTCCAATATCATGAAAGAGGAAGCCGCGGTCAAAAAAGAAGTGAGGGACGGGCTTTTAGGGGAACGGGTGCAAAAGCTTCCGTCCGTGTCAAGCTTCTACCATAAGGCGGAAGCCAATATCCCGTCTCTTCCCGACTCAAGAAGGAAGATTAGGCGTGCAACGCTTGACAAAGCATATGAAGATGCATATGCTTATGCTCTTGGGGAGAAAATTGCAGGGCTTGGGCAGGAGGAAAGGCTATCCCTTGTTGCAAGGGAGATTTTGAAGGCAGAGGCGTTTTTCGCGAATGATGGAAAGGCGCTTGAGAGGAACAAAGCCACGATAAATGGGATTGCCAAGAACTGGCTTTCTGGGATAACCGAGGGAAAGTTCAACATCTTGCTTGAGTTTGGGCGCACGATGCTCAATAAGGATATTAAAAAGGAGGAAAAGCAGTCTGCTTTGCTTGCAGTGGCACTCATGGCGCCCATGCTCGGCGGCATGGAAAAAGCCTTCAGCGATCTTGCGAAATTGGGCGGCTTAAGTTACGAAGGCGCCAGGGATTTGGTTTCGCCTAATATGTGAAAAAAAATAAAGAAAAACAAGGCAACTTTACAGTGTTACCTTGAGGTTAAGTTCCTTCTTGAGTTCGCGGTAGCGGTTGCGGATGGTGACCTCGGTCACTCCCGCGACGTCAGCCACTTCCTTCTGCGTGCGCCTCTCGCCGTACATCGCGGATGCGATGTACACCGCGGCAGCTGCAACGCCCGTGGGGCCCCTGCCTGAGATGAGCCCCTTGGCAATCGCCTTCTTGAGGAGCGAGATTGCGCGCTCCTGCACATGCCCGGACAGCTTGAGCGCTGCCGTGAACTTTGGCACGTAATGCGCAGGGTCGGTGAGCGGCACGTCGATGTCAAGCTCGCGCCTCACAAAGCGGTATGCGCGCCCGATTTCCTTCTTCTCAATTCCGGAAACACGTGATATTTCGTCAAGCGTGCGCGGTATGCCCTGCATCCTGCAGGTGGCATAAATGACAGCAGACACAACGGACTCAATCAACCTTCCGCGGATGAGCTCGGCCTTGATGCACTTCCTGTAAAGCAGCGCTGCGGATTCCCTGATGGAGTCCGGAAGCCCCAGGTAGGATGCAATCCTGTCAAGCTCTGAAAGCGCGATGGCAAGGTTCCTCTCCATGGACGAGGCGATGGAAGCCCTCTTGTGCCATTTCCTCATGCGGTAGAGCTGCGCCTGCTTCTTCGGGGATATCTTCGCCCCGCGGATGTCCCTGTTGTACTGGTCTATCTCCGTGACCAGCCCCTTGTTCGGGCGCATGTACTTGATGGGGGCGCCGCCTCTTGCGCGCTTCTCGCGCTGCTCGGCGTCAAACGCGCGCCACTCGGGGCGCGGGTCCTCCAGGTTCTCCGCGATTATGAGCCCGCAGTTCGAGCATACGATCTCGCCTTTCTCGTAGTCCCTTGTAAGCCTTGGGCTTCCGCATTCAGGGCATTTTTCAATAGCCATCCATCCACCTCTATATCCACTAACGCAGCTGATAGTTAAGTTTTAAAAAGTTGTGAAGCCGTTATAAATAGAAGAGTTTATAAACTTTTTGGCGGCTCAAGGGGAAAAAACTAGCGCGAAAGGAGATAAACCACTACGACCACGGCGATTATCATCACGCCGGTGAATATCAGCTTGTCAACCATGACGGTTCTATGCATTTCTCTTTTTATAAAGCTTTCATGCCAAATCCTGGACATGAAAGTAGCCTTTGTCACCGATACTCATTTTGGCTACCGCCGCTTCGAAGCGGACGCGCATCGGCAGGGCAGGGACGCCATCCTGTCGGCTGCGCGCGAGGCGGACGCGCTCATACTTGGCGGGGACAACTTCGACACCTCTCTGCCGCGCATGGAAACCCTTGCCGAGGTAACGACCATACTCTCCGAGGCGCTTGCCATCTTCCGCTCGCGCGGAATTTCAGGCGTGCCAATCTACGCAATCCACGGCAACCATGACAGGCGCGCAAGGGGGTTTGTGCATCCCACCGAGCTTCTTGCGCAGGCAGGCCTGTTGGTGAATTTCCACAACCGCACGCTGCTGCATGAGCGCGGCGGGGAGAAAATCGCGATTTCCGGCATGGGCAGCGTGCCTGAGGATTATGCCAAGGCAGCGATTTCCCAAATCGCCTGCAAGCCCCTGCCCGGCGCATTCAACATCTTCGTGCTCCACCAGTCCTTCCAGGAGTTTGACGTGTCCGGCAATGACACCTTCATAACGTTTGACGACCTGCCCGGCGGCTTTGACCTTTACCTCTGCGGGCATGTGCACCAGCCCGCGCTGACAGGCAAGGTGCTCAACCCCGGCAGCACCGTGGTGACGCAGATGCGCAAGGACGAGGTGGGCCAGCGCGGCTGGCTCCTGTACGACACCGCCGCACGCAAAGGCGAATTCAAGCCCGTTGACTCGCGCCAGCTGTTCTATTCCATCCTCGCCTTTGACGTTGCCAAGCCGGACGACATACGCGCCGCAGTGGAAAAGGAGGCGTCGCGCCTTGCCGCAACCGCGCCAAAAGGCGGGCCTGAGCCGCTCATAAAAATCGTGGTGAAGGGCACGCTTGCAAAAGGGCTTGGCACAGCCGACCTTTCACTGCCGCACCTCGGGGACAATATTTTCGTGGAAAACGGCATGAACAGCGAGAACCTGAGGGAAAGAATCGCGCAAATCAAGCTCTCGCGCGAGAAAAAGCTCTCCGCGCGGCAGCAGGGCATGGAAATACTGCGGAAGAAGCTCGAGGGCGCGCATTTCACGCTTGGCGACCCGGAGCAGGTTTTCGAGGCGCTCCTCGAGGGCAACGGGAAGTTCCTGGCGGAAATTAAGGAAAAAATTGAAAAAACGAGTTGA
Organism: Microcaldota archaeon; assembly: GCA_026396415.1. GTDB lineage: Archaea > Micrarchaeota > Micrarchaeia > Anstonellales > Anstonellaceae > UBA10161. The sequence goes on along the minus strand of JAPLWX010000020.1, from coordinate 13,580 downwards.
GTGCATGAAACGATTAACGCTTGCAGACATTCCGAAAGGTGACAAAGAAGGGGAATACACTCTCCAATTCAGGAAAGGCATACTTCAAGGAAGGAAAGATTTGATGCACGGGAAAACAATTTCACATGAAAAAGCAAGGAAAATGCTTGAGCTTTAGAACTCCACCCTATCGCATCTCATGTAGTCGCGCAGCGCTTTGGGCACTTCAAAGCCCGTCTCGTCCTGGTAGTTTTCCATTATCGCAATCATAGTCCTGCCCACTGCAAGCCCGCTGCCATTCAGCGTGTGCACGAACTCCGGCTTTCCTGCGCGCCAGAAGCGGATGTTCGCGCGCCGCGCCTGGAAGTCGGTGCAGTTCGAGCAGGATGAAATCTCCCTGTACCTGTCCTGCGAGGGCAGCCACGCCTCAATATCATACGTTTTTGCAGAGGCAAACCCCAGGTCGCCGGTGCAAAGCTCCACCACCCTGTAGGGCAGCCCAAGCTTTTGCAGCACGGACTCCGCGTCCTTTGTGAGCTTCTCAAGCTCGTGGAAAGATTCTTCAGGCTTCGTGAACTTCACCAGCTCCACCTTGTCGAACTGGTGCTGGCGCATTATGCCCTTGATGTCCTTCTGGTACGAGCCTGCCTCGCGCCTGAAGCACGCGGAATATGCGCAAAACGACATGGGAAGCTGCTCCTCCTTCAAAGTCTCGCCCGAGAACATGTTGGTGACAGGCACCTCTGCTGTCGGTATCATGTACAGGTCCTCGTCCTCTATCTTGTACTGCTCTGATGCGAATTTCGGGAACTGCCCGGTCCCCATCATCGCCTTCCTGTTCACCATGTATGGCGGCAGCACCTCGGTGTAGCCGTTCATTCCCTGCAAATCCAGCATGAAATTTATGAGCGAGCGCTCGAGGCGCGCGGCAAGCCCGCGAAGCATTACAAACCTGTGCCCTGCAAGCTTCACGCCCCGTTCAAAATCAATGAGGCGCTTGTCAGCCACCTCGTAGTGGGGCTTGGCATCCTTGCTGGTGAGCTTGGGCATGCCCCACTTGCGCACCTCCGCATTGTCCTCCTTGCCCTTGCCTGAAGGCACGGTCTTGTCCGGGATGTTCGCCACTGTAAGAAGTATTTCGTTCATCTGCGCCTCAAGCGCATCCGCTTTCTCGTCAGCCGCCCCAATCTCCGCCGCAAGCTTTTTTGTCTTGGCAATTATCTTGGCAACATCCTCGCCCTCCCTATTTGCCTGCGGCAAATGGGCGCCGCCCTTGGCGGCTGTCTTCTTTGCTTCGGATATTTTCATGGAAGCCGCATTCCTCTCCGCCTTGAGGTTGTCCGCCTCGTTCTTTGCCAGCCTCCATTTCTTGTCAAGCGCCATGAGTTCCGCAGCAGGCGCAGTGTCGGCATTCCTGCGCGCAAGCGACTCTTCCAATATCGACGGGTTTTCGCGGATAAGTCTCAAAGAAAGCATTCAGCCCAACTCCTCGCGAAGCTTCGCGACCAGTTCCTGCCCTATTCTTGCCTGCGCCTCTTTCGTGCTGCCTGCAATGTGCGGCGTGAGAACGACATTGCCGAGCTCGCAAAGCTTTCCACCGTAAGGCTCGGAGGGATAGACATCAAGCGCCGCGCCGCCAATCCTGCCCTCCCGAAGCGCGTTGCAAAGCGCGTCCTCGTCCACCAGGCCGCCGCGCGCGGTGTTCACGATCACGGCATTCCTCTTCATATTCGCAATGCTTGCCGCGCCTATCATGCCCTTTGTCTCGGGCGTGAGCGGCACGTGGAGCGAAATGTAGTCCGAGCTTGCGAAAAGCTCCTCAAGCGACACTTTTTTGCCAGCTGCAGCCCCTTCCTGCTTTGGGTCATAGTAAATCACTATCATGCCAAGCGCAGAAGCCTTTATGGCAAGCGAGGCGCCAATCCTTCCCAGCCCAACGATGCCAAGCGTCTTGTCCATAAGTTCTGTGCCTGTGAGCTCCTTTTTCAGCCATTGCTTCCCCTTCATGCTTGCATCCGCTTTCGGGAGCCTGCGGCACACCGCGAACATCATGCCAAGCGCAAGCTCTGCGACAGAATTCGTGGACGCGCCCGGCGTGTTCACCACCTTGATGCCGCGCTTCCTGCACGCCTCCATGTCCACATTGTCCAGCCCCACGCCTGCGCGCGCCACCAGCCGAAGCTTGGGCGCGTGCGTGAGAAGCTCCGCAGTCACCTTGGTTGCGCTGCGCACTATGAGCGCATCCGCATCAGCCAGCGCTGCCTTAAGGTCGGATGGCGCCACTGCCGTGTCGCCAAGCTTTTTTATCTCAGCCACCACTTCTGGCTCCATGTTATCCGCAATCACAATCTTCATGATATCCTCCCCGTCAGCAATCTCATTCCTTACTTGCCAAGCTCCTTCCTTATGGCATCAAAAGCATAATCCAGGTGCGCGTCGTCAAAATTGCCCAGGTGGCAAATCCTGAAGAACTTTCCCTTCAGGTCCCCGAAATCGCGCGCAGTCACAAGGCTGTATTTCTCGCGCAGGCGCTTGCGGAAGCCGTCCGCATCCTCCATGATGAAGCCGGTGATGGACGGCGAGTAGAAGCCAGGCTCGGCAAACACGGAAAAGCCGATGCTCTCCACGAATTTCCTGGATTTTTCCGCAGCTTTGACATGCCTTGCCCTGTGCGCGTCAAACCCGCCGCGCCCGTTTATGTAGTCAATGGCGGCTTTCATGGAGTAGAGCACCGACACGGCTGGCGTGGTGGGCGTCTGGAACGTGTCCATGTCCTTCTTGAACTTCTTCATGTCCAGGTAAAAGGTGCGCGCAGGAATCCCTTCCGCCCTTTTCATCGCCTCCTCAGTGCATGCAACGATTGCCATGCCAGGCGCTGCGCCAATCGCCTTCTGCGATGCCGTTGCCGTGAAATCCACGCCGAAATCCTTGATGTCCAAAGGCGCGGATGCCCATGCCGACACCGCGTCCAATATTGTCACCATGCCCTTGCTTTTCGCATATTTGCAGATTGCGCGCGCATCGTTCAGCACGCCAGTGCTCGTTTCATTGTACACCATGCCGAAAACCTGCGCGCCTGACTTGTCTATGATTTCCTTTGCCCTCTCCAAGCTCCATCCCTTGCCAAGCGCCACCTTTTCCACCTGCGTGTTTGCGCAGTAGATTTTCGCGCACGCTGCAAGCTTGTCGCCAAACGTGCCATTGGTGAGCACGAGCGCCTTGTCAGTGGGGCGCGTCAGGCAAGCCCACCCCATCTCCAGGCCGGCAGTGCCTGAGCCTGTCACCAGGAAAATGTGGTCGGCATTGAAGTCCTTCTTCATCACGGACACTATGCCTGAGATGAGCTCCTTGATTTCAGGGCCGCGGTGGTATATCATTTCCCTGCTCTGCGCAAGGCGGATAGGGTCTGCAAGCGCCACAGGCCCGGGCGTAAGCATGTGCATTTTTCCCTCTGCCATAAAAATCATCCTCTCCATGCCGAATTAGGGAGAATAGGATAAAAAGCATATGCCAATGCTTTTTAGCCATTTACCAAGAGCGAAGCGACTGGTAAATAGGACGGCAAATTCTGCGGACAGAATTTGGCGGCTATTGCAACTCGGCAGAGATGCAATACAATTATAAAAACAAGGGGCAAAAAACAGAATGGAAGAAAAGGATTATATATACAACCATTGTATATCCATGCAGGTGGTTCCAATGAAGTCAACCATGCTCCAATACGACGATTTTGTTTCTGAAGCAGTTGAACGCCTTCTGCAGAAAGGAATATTCAAATCCAAGGCAGACATCTTCCGGGTCGGGGCAGTGGAACTCGCGGCAAAGTACGGCGCGGTGAAAACCAAAGAAGAAGTAATCGATGAAATGATGTTCAAGGATGCCGAAGCCGAGTACTTGAAGGTCAAGGCAGGAAAAGCGCGATTGTACAAAAGCAGTGAAATCTAAGTGATGAAATGGCTGCTGGCGCTGGGAAGTATGAAATTCTGTATTCTGCAAAGGCAGCCGAATCGCTGAAAAAGATGGACAAATCGATATCCGAAAAAATAAAGAAAAAAATAGACGCTTTGGCAGTTCGCGCTCCGACACGTGCCCTGAAAAAACATCCAGACGTATTGGTGCTTGAATTTGGGCAGTATAGGGCACTTTACCTGATGGATGCTGGCAAAAAAACAAAAACCGTCTTCTTTGTGGGTGACCATAAAGAATATGAAAAAAGATACGGAAAAATGTTTTAGGGATTGACATGATGGAATATCGTCTAGTGGCGCCGTTTTCCCTGTCAGGCGACCAGCCTGAGGCAGTGGATGCGCTGGTGCAGGGGCTGAAGAAAGGGGGCAACCAGACGCTCCTGGGCGTGACTGGCAGCGGCAAGACATTCACCATTGCAAATCTTGTTGCGCGCACAGGCAGGACCGCGCTCGTGATTTCCCATAACAAGACTCTCGCAGCGCAGCTTTATTCCGAATTCCGCCAGTTCTTCCCGAAGAACAAGGTGGGCTACTTTGTTTCCTACTACGACTACTACCAGCCCGAGAGCTACATCCCCCAGACAGACACCTATATCGAGAAGGACGCGCAGATAAACGAGAAAATCGAGCGCCTCAGGCTGCAGTCCACCACATTCCTGCTCTCTCCCGGCCCTGCAATAATCGTCTCCACGGTTTCCTGCATCTACGGGCTTGGCTCGCCCAAGGAATGGCTGGACATGTCCGTGGACATACGGAAAGGCGCCACGGTGGAGCGCTCAGCCTTGCTTGCCTCGCTCATTGCCATCCAGTACGAGCGCAATGAAATCGACCTCAAGCCAGGCATCTTCAGGGTGAAAGGCGATACCATAGACATAGTGCCTGGCTACCAGCAGGAAATCATCCGCATCATGCTGGACGGCAACACCATCTCAAAGATACTCCTCTGCGAGCCAATCTCCTGCTCAAAGCTTGACGAGCTTCCCGAAGTGCGCATCTTTCCCGCAAAGCACTACATCGTGCCGCAAAGCGCCAAGGAGCGCGCGCTGAAGAACATCAGGATTGAGCTTGAGCAGAGGCTTCCCGAGTTGTCCGACCTTGAGGCATACCGCCTCAAGCAGCGCACCAACTACGACCTGGAGCTCATCGAGGAGCTTGGCTACTGCAAGGGCATTGAGAACTATTCCCGCCACTTTGACGGCCGCTCCCCCGGCCAGCCGCCCTACACCCTCATGGACTTCCTTCCGCAAGACGCCCTCATCGTGATTGACGAGTCGCACGTGACGCTTCCGCAGCTGCACGGCATGTTCCACGGCGACCGCACGCGCAAGAAAAACCTGATAGATTATGGCTTCCGCCTGCCCTGCGCCTATGACAACCGGCCGCTCAAGTTCGAGGAATTTGAGACTCACATGAAAAATGTCGTGTTCGTGTCTGCCACGCCCAATGAATACGAGCGGAACACGTCGCATCAGGTCGTGGAGCAGCTGGTGCGCCCCACCGGGCTTCTTGACCCGCAGATTTCCATCCGGAAAACCGAGGGGCAAATCGAGGATCTCATGCGCGAAGTGCAGGCGCGCGCGGCAAAAAACGAGCGCACGCTGGTCACCACGCTCACCAAGCGCATGGCAGAGGACCTCACCGACTACCTCACGCAAAAGGGCGTGAAGGTGCGCTACCTGCACTCCGAGGTGGAGACCATACAGCGCACAGAAATCATCCGCAAATTGCGCCTTGGTGAATTTGACTGCCTGGTGGGCATCAACTTATTGCGCGAAGGGCTGGACATACCTGAAGTTTCGCTTGTGGCAATACTTGACGCTGACAAGGAAGGCTTCCTGAGGAATGAAACTTCCCTTATCCAGACCATGGGCCGCGCAGCGCGCAATGTGAACGGCACAGTCATACTCTATTGCGAGAAGGAGACGGGCGCCATCAAGGCTGCGGTCGCTGAAACCACGCGCCGCAGGGGCGTGCAGGAGGAATTCAACCGCAAGCACGGCATCACGCCCACCACCATCTACAAGCAGGTGGGCACCTCCCAGCTCGCGCCAGGCGCTGACGAGGAGGAGGATGCCAAGCAGCGCGCCATGTCAGATGCCGAACTTCGCGCGCTTGCCATCAACCTGGAAGCCGAGATGCAGCGCGCTGCGGAAGACCTTGATTTCGAGCGCGCCATTGAGTTGCGCGACCAGCTGGCAGAGCTTTCAGGAAAGCTGGATGGCGCGAAAAAGAGGAAAACAAGCCCGAAAAAAGCGCAAGCAAAGGAAGAAAATCAGGGGCAGGAAAATTCCGCCGGCGCCGGAAAAGGGAAAACAAAGGCAAAGAAAAAGTGATCACATCTTCGCGGTTTCCTTGAACACTTTTTCCATCTTGTCCAGGAATATCCTCCACGTGTAGTTCTGCTCCACCCTCTTCCTTCCTGCCCTGCCCATCTCCTCGCAAATGTCAGGATGCTCGGCAAGGAAGCGCATCTTTTGCGCCATCTCATCCGCGCTGTCCACCAGAAAGCCCGTCTTGCCGTGCACGACGGATATGGTGGGTCCGCCCCTGTTTATGGAAATGACGGGCTTGCTGGACGCCATTGCTTCCAGGATGACGATGCCCCAGTCCTCGTCAAAGGATGAAAAAAGGAAGGCAAAGCAGCCCGAGTAAAGCTCGCGGATCCTGGCGTCTTTTGGGTTTATCTCAAACCTGACATTCAGGCCGGAAGCAAGCTTGCGAAGCTTGGCAAGGTAATCCACATTCCTGGCATTCGGGAACAGGAAGCCCGCAATCACCAGCTCCCATCCCCAATGCCTCTTGCTGAATTGCCTGAAAGCCCCTATTGTCAACTCCATCTGCTTTTCCGGCGCTATGCGGGATATGTGGATGAATGTTTTCTTGAAATCAATGCAGCTGAAATGGCGAGGGTCGATTGCAGGATGCACGACTGAGGCATCCTCCCTGCCAAGGGCATGCGAAATCTTTTCAGATGTCCAGGATGAGCAAGTGACAATTTTTTCGATCTTTGACATCAATGGCAAATCAATTGCGCGGAATGCATGCTGGGCGGAAAACAGCAGCGCTTTCTCGAGGAGATTCCTTTCCTGCCACATCAACGGGTAGAGGCTGAAAGAAGGAGTAGGCCCATGGCAGTACCAGCAAACGCGCTCATTCCTGTTTCTGATCCAGGCGCTTGGGTTCAGGTGCGCGCTTATTACGTCGTAGTCCATCTTTATCTTGAAGGGCAGTATCCTGAATCCCGCCCTTACCGCCCACTGAAGCCGAACGTCCCTGTCAAGCGAAGCCAATGCTGCAGGAGGATATTCGATGGCATTGGCAGGGATTTTGCGGATGTCGAATTCCGAAAATTCTGGGAAAGTCTGGTCGGGCTTATAGTCGATTGCATAAATGGGGCAGGAATACCTCTTGGCGATCTCCAAAATGGCCCGCTCTGCCCCGCCATGTTGGTCAAGAAAAGGATTACAAAGCACCAAGTCCGTGGAATCACCATCAACCTATGAATTTCCTTGCTGGCCCTGCCTAAATTTCCCCGCAAACCACTGGCAAATAGCTGTAGCCAGCCATTTAAAGCTTCCTTAGCCATAAATACGCGCCCGGGCAGTCCGTCGGCAAAATTTATCGCGCTTAGATGTGGAGATATGCAGGACAAAATCATAATCAAGGGCGCGCGGTCGCTAAATCTATCAAGATTTGGCGAGATGGCGCCCGAACAGCAAGGGGCATAATATGCAAGACAAGATTATAATTAAGGGCGCCAGAGAGCACAACCTGAAGAACCTCACGCTCGAGATTCCGCGCAACTCGCTCACAGTGATAACCGGGCTTTCAGGCTCGGGCAAGTCCACGCTTGCGTTTGATACGCTCTATGCCGAAGGCCAGCGCAGGTACGTGGAGTCGCTCTCAGCATACGCGCGCCAGTTCCTTGGGGTGATGAACAAGCCCGATGTGGACTCCATCGAGGGGCTTTCGCCCGCCATCTCCATTGAGCAGAAAACCACCACCAGAAACCCCCGCTCCACAGTGGGCACCACCACGGAAATATTCGACTACCTAAGGCTGCTCTACGCGCGCATAGGCATCCCCCACTGCCCCAAGTGCGGCAAACCTATTACTTCGCAAACCACCGAGCAGATTGCAAACGCAGTGCTTTCGCAGGGCGGGGCAGAGGGGAAGAACGTCCAGATAATATCTCCCATTGTGCGCGGAAAGAAAGGCACATACGAGAAGCTGTTCGACGAATTCAGGCAAAAGGGCTACTCTCGCGCGCGCGTGAACGGAAGCATAATGGAGCTTGAAAGCTACGTCCCCAAGCTCGACAAGGCAAAGCGCCACACCATCGAGGTGGTGGTGGACAGGTTCACAGCCACCAACCAGAACAGGCAGCGCCTGCTTGAAGCGCTCAAGGTGGGGCTGCGCGAAAGCAGCGACGGGCTTGTCATTGTCGCCATTGAGAAGGGAAAGGAACTGTTATTCTCGCAAAAGAACTCCTGCCCTGACTGCGGCATTTCGCTTGGCGAGATGCAGCCGCGCATGTTTTCCTTCAATTCCCCCTATGGCGCATGCGAGGAGTGCAAGGGCATGGGCGTGAAAATCGTGTTCGACGTCGACTTGGTGGTGCCTGACAAGCAGAAGACATTGCGCGAGGGCGCCATACTTCCCTGGCGCAACAGCATAATGGGCGGCTATTACGCGCACCTTCTGGAGGCGCTTGGAAAGAAATTCGATTTCTCGCTTGACACGCAGTTCAATGCGCTCACCCCTGCCGCTCGCGACGCAGTGCTGCATGGATGCGACGAGAAGCTGCAGTACAAGCTCGAGTCCAAGAGCGGTGATTCGTCCTATCAGGGCTGGACGAAATTCGAGGGCGTGCTCAACAACCTGGACAGGCTTTACAAGCAGACGCACTCCGAAGGACGGCGCATGGAGATGGAAAAGTACATGCGCGAGCTTAACTGCCCGTCCTGCAAGGGCAGGCGCCTCAAGCCCGAGGTGCTGGCGGTAAAAGTAAACAATAAAGACATCATCGAAGTGACCGACCTTTCGGTGGAATCCGCCTATGGCTTTTTCAGTTCTCTCAAGCTCACCAAGACGGAAGAGACAATCGCGCGCCCGGTGCTTCGCGAAATACAGGCAAGGCTGGACTTCCTCCTCAACGTGGGCGTGGGCTACCTTTCGCTTTCGCGCGTGACAGGCACCTTGTCTGGAGGGGAGGCACAACGGATTCGCCTAGCCACGCAGATTGGCGCAAACTTGATGGGCGTGCTCTACGTGCTTGACGAGCCGTCCATTGGGCTCCACCAGCGCGACAATGACAAGCTTATTTCTACTCTGAAAACACTGCGCGACCTTGGCAACACCATGGTGGTGGTGGAGCACGACGAGGAAACTATGCGGAGCGCTGATTTCATGATAGACCTCGGCCCCGGCGCAGGAGTGCACGGCGGCAGGATAATGGCAATAGGCACGCCTGAAGAAGTGGAAAAGACGCGCGACTCGCTCACAGGGGCGTACCTGCGCCGCGAGCTGAAAATTCCCGTGCCCAAGATAAGGCGCCAGCCTTCCCGCTGGTTCACCCTCAAGGGCGCGCGCGAGAACAACCTGAAGAAAATCGACGTGAAATTCCCCATAGGCTGCTTCATCTGCATCACGGGCGTGTCAGGCTCAGGCAAGAGCACGCTGATAAATGAGACTCTCTACCTTGCCCTGCGCAAATATTTCCACCAGTCCAAGGAGGAGCCTGGCAAGTTCGACAGGATTGACGGCGCAGGCGCGCTTACTGACGTGATTTCCGTGGACCAGTCGCCCATTGGCAGGACGCCGCGCTCCAACCCTGCCACATATATAGGTGCTTTCACGCCCATCCGCGAGCTGTTCGCAGGCGTGCCCGAGGCCCGCGCGCGCGGCTATGAGCCAGGGCAATTCTCATTCAACGTGCAGAAAGGCAGGTGCCAGGCATGCGAGGGCGACGGCGTGAAAAGGATTGAGATGGCCTTCCTTGCCGATGTCTATGTCACCTGCGAAGAATGCAACGGCAAGCGCTATGACTCCGAAACGCTCCAGATAAAATACAAGGGAAAGAACATCCACGACGTGCTCTCCATGAGCGTGGAGGACGCGCTGCAGTTCTTCCAAAACATCCCTGCTGTGAAAAGCAAGCTTGAGACAATGAGCGACGTGGGGCTTGGCTACATCTCCCTTGGCCAGCCCGCCACCACGCTTTCGGGCGGCGAGGCGCAGCGGATAAAGCTCGCCGCAGAGCTCACGCGCCGAGAGAACGGCTCCATGCTCTACATACTTGACGAGCCCACCACGGGGCTGCACTTCGCCGACGTTTCCAAGCTCCTTGCGGTGCTGCAGCGGCTTGCGGACAGGGGCAACACCATAATCGTGATTGAGCACAACCTGGACGTGATAAAGACCGCGGACTATGTTATCGACCTGGGGCCCGAAGGCGGGGACGAGGGCGGCGAAATCGTCGCGCAGGGCACGCCCGAGGAAATCGCGAGGAACAAGGCAAGCTACACGGGCGAGTATCTCAAGAAGGTGCTCTAGATTTTTTTCAGCAGTATAGTGAACAAAGTGGGATCTACTCCAATAAAAAAAAGTCCAGTGAGCCGGCTGCTTCGGCTGCCATCAAACTTTATAAAATGGTCGTATTATATACAATAACATGTTGACCAAAACAATTCAACAGACGTCCACGCACACCCCGCCCAATGGCACCAAGTTCAAATTCTTTGCAAAACTTTTGCGCCCTGGACTTGCATACCAGGGTTACCGGATCAAAAAATGGGAGCGCCAGGTCGAAAAGCTCAAAACCATGATAGAGCAAGAGAAAGAGAGCGGCATCTGGACTTTTACCAAGACATCGAATTACAGGGAGCTGGGCGATACCCTTGCTAAGCTTGGCAGGCGCGAAGAGGCGATAACAGCGTATAGGACGTATATTGAGGATCTCATGTCCCAGTATGAGCCGTATTTCAACGTGGAAATTGGGGGCATCAAGTGCGACCGCAAGGGGATTCTCCTGATTACACCTGACGGCATGCGCCGCGGTTCGAAAGAATATGCAGAATACATAGATACATACGGCTATAAGTGCACGGTTGCAGGCGTCATAGAACAGTCTAAAGTGAGATGCAGGCTTATCCCCGACATGTACAGCGCGGATGCAACGAAGCTCATGCACAAAGGCAAGTATGCCGAGGCGGCTACGCTATACAAAAAGCAGGTCAAAGAATATGACATGGTTGGCAATATGAATGTGCTTTGCCTGCCTGACGCGGAATTCCAGGCAACCAAGCGGACTGTGTCTTATAGCGATATTGATTTTGTCCTGGATGGTATTGCCGGTTCGGTGATATTCGAGCTTAACCAGACGAGGACCGAGCGCAGGCGTGTGATCGCAGGAATTGGGAAGGAAAGGGCAAAGATAGCACGAAAAAACTCCGATGCCGCGCAGAAAAAGGCGGATGAGTGCCAGGAATCAGGTGCCGCACAGAGGATTGAAGAAATGCCTCGCATTATTCCGGCTTGAACTTCTTCTTTCTAAGAAGGCGGTGATACGAAATGCCGAACCTGTGCGCCTCGTCGCGCTCTGTTTTTCTCGAATTTATATACAAATGATTATAAATCTTATATATAATACGTAATATGGTGAGCAAATGCACATGACCGTGAATTTCCAGGGATATCTTTCAGACATCGTGGACGAGGCGATACGCAGGGGGATAGTGCAGACAAAGACAGAGGCGCTTCGCGCCGGGCTGCTGGAGCTTGCCGACAAGTATGAACTGGGGCGGAAATCGCTTGGCAAGGAAGAGGATGACGAGCGCGAAATCCTCCGGGAAGTGGCAAAGATAGAAAAAGAAATCAAGGCAGGCAGGATAAAGACCTACTCAAAGAAGGAATTCGAGAAGCGCATGGGGCTTGACTAGAATGGCTTTCCGCCTTGTCTTCACCGAATATTTCGAAAAGGATGTCAAGGCACTTGATAACTCAATCCGAATCCATCTCAAGCGGCTTTATGACAAAATAGAGGTGAACCCCCGCAGGTTCAAGCCGCTCAAGGGCGATTCGGATGTTTATCGCCTGCGAATCCTGAATTTCAGGCTTACTTACAAAGTTGTTGGCGAAGAAGTGTTCATGCTGCGGTTTGAGAATCGCGGCAAGGTCTATCGGCGCTAGCCTGCGCATTTTATCATGCGCAGCAAGAACAGCCACTATGGCGAGTATCTCAAGAAGGTGCTCTAGAGCAGCTCCACGTATGCCTTCCGCCCATCCGCAATCACTTTTGCCTGAAATTCTTCTTTGTTATCGCGCTTATCAAAGTCACTGGCAAACATAAGCAAAGAGATTTTTGGCTTGAAAAGCCTTGATACGCCTGTATGGCTGATGGATCTGTAAAAAAATGACTTAATCGCCGTCTCCCTGTCGGATTGCTTAAAGATTGAATCTGCAAGCATAAAATTGACATTCTGCCTGCGCAAAGCAAGCTCTGAAAGCATCATGGAGATCCCTTCCGAATGCATGCAGGATTCGCCATCGTGCGGAATCTGTTTGGTCATGCTGTATAATCTCTTCACTGAAATGATTTCCCCGTCCGGATGCCCTGCGAGTGTGCTTCCGCGGCAGTACAGGGCGGCAATCTCGTTCTTGCCAGGGGGCCGGTCCAGGGCAAAATCCACAGGATCGAAATCGCGCCCGAGAAGGTACTGGAGGAAATAATGGTTGCCGCTTAGGTGTTCTGCCTCGATAACAGGGCAATTAATGGCGGAGAACATTGGCAGGCTGCGCACTTTTTCGTAAAAATCAGGGGAACCCACGATGCATTGCATCACATCATCAGGGGCACTGTGGCTTAAGTAAGCTACTTTGCCGTTTTCCAGGATGGCATAGGTTATTGGATTGTGGACGAGTATATGGTACCGTCCCTTGATGCAGGAATCAGCAACTATTGTAAGATTGTTCCCGTCAATCTCCTCCCAATAGGAAAATGACGCCTTTTTCCAGAATTTTCTTTCATCAACCCCTAGAAGCTCGCAATACCTGCCGGCATTGTGGCTGCTGTTGCCGGGTTCCCGCATCAAATCTCTCTTTTCTTTTTTCTTTCGCTCAATGTACATGATGGCGTCTTCCTTAAGATTGTACAAAAGTCTGTCAAGAATTCTTCCGCGCTCCATTGTCATATGGATGTGCCCGATGTGCAGCATGAAGCCTTTATTCTTCATGAAATCACCTTCTTTGATAAGCAGCTTTAGGCTTTTCTCGTCTGTTATCGAGGGGTTCGACAATAACGGGCTTTCGAGCATGCCTGAAACTCCGTTGTAATCCTGCGGATGCTCGCTCCTTGCCCTGACTTTCCTTCCGCTCGATTCGGCCTTTCGCGCATCCCTGAAAGAATCGTAGATGTCGGGCACGAGAATGCCGTTTTTCCTCACATACTCCGCAATCTCGCGCTTTGGCTGGCGCGGAGGGTGCAAAAGGAAATGGTAATTATAAAACAAAAGCCACCTATTGAATGGGTGGTTCCGTGAACATCAGAGAATTCAAGAACGTCGTAAAAACAGACAAAAAGGCTTACCGCTATCTCAAGCAATATTGCGAGAAAAAAGGGCATCTTTTTTGCGC
>JAPLWX010000016.1 GCA_026396415.1 Microcaldota archaeon | reverse complement strand
CCTACCTGCAGTCCAACGTGATGCCCATACTTGACGAGCAAAGCTCCAAGACGCAGCCGCCGCCGCAATACACCTGCCAAAAACTCTACGAAAACCCCTATGCCTACTGCCCCAGCACCGGATGGTATTATTCCAGCTTGCAATCATGCGCGAGCCAATGCGACCACTGCGATGAGATAGCCGGGGGGGTGGACGGCTATGTCTGCCGCGGCACGGGCAGGATGTTCTCCTATGACATCAATCGCATTCCTGATGAACCAAACAACGCGCAGGACTGCGCTGCCAGTTGCTTCGCCAGCATGGAAGGCAAGAGCTACCCGCCGCTTGCAATATGCAACGACATGGGCGGGGATGGCGGCGTGGTGCACGTGATTGGCAACAGCTCCATGCTGGATGCTTCCGCAGGCAACTATGGCACGGTGCTGCCTTCCAGCCTGGACTATGAGACGCGCACCTATCTGGGGCTGTCAGGGGACAATTCCGTTTCGCTTGCAGGAAGCGCGGCAATCATGGTGCGCGCCTCCTTCCTCAAGCAGGACTGCAGCACGCCCCCGCTTGCAGGCATCGAGATAATGCCCTACGAGGATGCCAAAAGCCTTATAGGCACCGGCGACCTGTCAAACAAGAGCAACCCCGCCCGCGGCAGCCTGCACAAGTTCTTCTACTCCACATCCCAACAGGCCCAACAAGGGTTCGAATACCACACTGCGAAAGGCATGGTCGACAAGGTGCCTGACAGCGTTGACATGCTTCTTTTGGACTGGTATCCCATGTGCAGCGGGCAGGGCAAGCTTCCAGGCGAGAACGAGACGTACGAGTTTGACAGCAAGCTGGAATTCGCGCGCGCCATGATGGCGAACTTCTCAAAACCCATGCTGGTCTGGAAGTTCGCCTTCCCGCAGGACACCAAGTGCAATGCGACGATTTTCCTGGACTACATGTTCAACAACACGGCGGCAATGGTGGACTCGGGCATGATAGGCGTCATCTACAGCGACTGGATGATGGCCGACGGGCTGGGCTATGGGCCCGTATCAAGGTCCTACAACGACAACCATCTCTATGGCAATGACCAGCACAACTGGCCAGATGGGAGCCTCCTCACAGGCCTGACGCAGTCTCCCCCCGCCGTGCGCGGCTTCACCACGCCCACACTCACGCTGGACAACCCGCGCAGCATGTCCGACATCAAATCAGGCAAGGGCGCCCTGTTCTGCGCTGTCCAGCTTTTCTCCAAGCGCGCAATCGGCTACATCCCGCTTTCCTATGGCCAGAAGCTCTATGCAGACAACCAGACGTGCGACTGCCAGGAGTGCAGCAACTATGACTACATCACCGGTGCGTGCGACTTATCGGCAAAATTGTCCACAGACCAAGGTCTTGCCCAGCTTTACTGCAACGACGGCACCACGTGCCTCATGCCTTCGGGAAGGAGCGACACAGGGGGCTTCCGCTGCGCCGACAGGTGCATGAACGCAACGGCGTGCAGGCTGTGCAGCGACCCGTCGCACTCCGTAGACTCGTCATTCTGCAGGATAACCCCTGCCGGAGGCAGGACTTTTGGCAACTCCAAATGCTACAGTTCCATCACCGACGACAACTGGGATTACATCGCAGGGCTGTCGCCTTCGGAAAAGTGCTGCCTGCAAAGCAATGCCACCGACACGTCGGATGCGAAATACACCTACACGCTGATGACGGGCTCAAAACAGCAGGCTGAGTTCCTGCAGTTCCCCGCGCACGGGGAGCAGAACATAGACTGCGGCAGGTCCCCGGACACCTCTGTGCTGACCTACTGCAACATACGCGTGCCGATTTCACAGGAGGAAATCGCGTGCATGAAGGTAAGAGACCCGCAGTGCCCTGCCAACCCGCAAAGCCAGACATACGTGGATTGAACGGGATTTGCTCTTGGGCAAAAGCCTGCGCAGGAATGGGGAAGGTTTTTAGGAATTGGGTGGAATTATCCATTGCATTGTAAATTGCTTTGCAATTTCCAATAGCTGGAAAATTTCTCTGGAAATTTACCATGGTGTGCAAATGGTTGGCAAAGCAACAAGCCTGCGCCTGTTTTCACTTCTCATCTACGCCAGCCTGCTCCTCGCCGTTTTCGCAGGGGCATCAAGCGCGGTGAACGGATGCGCATCCATCGGCTACCCAGACTGCACTGTCAGCGGCAAGGTATGCTGCGCGACCAAGGGGGACCTGAGCTACGACCAGTGTGTCCCCGCCTCCGACCTGTGCGTGACGCCCCACTGCGGCACTTTCGTATCAGGCAGCGGCAGCTGCAACACGCAGGGCGCCATCCCCTCGTCCTTTGACGAATGCGCGGCAATTGATCATGCATCTTGCTGCCGGAAGGCGGATGGCTGCGTCTGGAGCGACACGGGCTGCAGCTTGGCGGTCGGCCGCCTTTCCGCCACCATATTGTGCAGCAGCCTGGACAACACGAAGGCGGGCTGCGAGATTTTCTCAGATGGCAACGGCGTGGGCGCCTGCACATGGAACCCCCCGGCATGCGCGCAAAGCACGCAGCAATGCCTCTCAAGCAGCCCTGACAACCTTGACTGCTGCCTAGGCGCAGGGGCGTGCACCCAAGTGGGCAACGGATGGAAATGCATATGCCCCGGGGTGGGCGGCGACTGCAGCAGCGTCGATTGCTGCTCGGGGCTGACCTGCTCATCCAGCAACAAATGCTGCTACTCCACAGGCGGCGCCTGCACGCAGGCCGGCAGCCAGTGCTGCCCGGGCTCGACGTGCGACTCCGGCACCCTGAAATGCAAGACCTGCGGCGGCCAATCCTGCATCTCCGCATCGGACTGCTGCACAGGCTACGCCTGCAAGCTGAAAGGGGCGTCAAAGAAGTGCTGCATAGATGACAACAGCGCAACCGCGTGCAACTACGGCTCGGACTGCTGCAGCGGCATCTGCACGGGCCATGTATGCCAGCCTAACGCCTGCGCCGTGGCGCCCACCATCCCGTCCTATACCGACGTGACGCTTGACTCGTACCAAGGGCTGATAAATACATTCACCTACAACATGTCTGAAAAGAACTACAAGAAAACCGGGCTTCCAAACGCCCTTCTTTTCATGGTCAACCTGACCGCCCAGTCCAACGTCAAGATATGCTACAAGGTCGCAGACTCGACAGGGCACATGCAGATGCCCTATGACCAGGCTGCGCCAGGCTGCACTGACTACTGGTTCATCTTCTGCCCGCGCGGGGACGCCGCGCTTGCAACCGATGCCGGAAGGGTGTCGCGCGAAATCTGCCTGAACAGCACCAAGATAAAGTACGATACGCTCATCTACCCCCAGCCAACCCCATGCACCCCTTCGCCCCCGGCCCCCAAGTCCTACCTTGACCACATACTCTCGCACAATGAGCTTTTCTTCTGTAACAAGGTGACGAAAGACTATGCGCCGCTTTGCTGGCCCCTCATGCTCATACTGGGCCTGCTGCTCGGCGCGAGCTTTGCCGCAGGCAAGAACCCCTTCCACGCGTTTGACTTCTCCTCCCCGCGCATGAACCGCGGCAGGCAGTATTCCGCGCGCGTGCAGAACAAGAGCTTTGACTTCCTGTCCTACATCATGGGTGCGGCGACAACGGCGAGCAGCGCGAATAGCATGGCAAAGGCGCTCAAGAGCCCTGGCGGGTTTGGCGCATTCATGAAGAACGAGCTGAAAAGCGTGATCAACCCGGTTGGCAACATAAAGAACACAATAGCAGGCCTCAAATCCTCAATGGGCGCGCTTGGAAAGGCAGATGCCTCGCTTACCAAGGCAGATGCAAACCTCAAAAAAGAGCTGCAGAAAATCCCGCCCGACACGAAGGCAATCAGCAAAGCCCAAAATGCGTACGACACAGCACGCGCAAAATACGTGGACGCAAAAGCCGCATTCGCCGACTCCGCAGCAGCAAAAACCGAAAAGGGCAAGGAAATCCTTTCAGCCGCAAATTCCAAGCTTGCCGCGCTTGATGCCAGGCATGTGGACATGAAAAAAGTGATTACAAACGTGACGGGCAGCGACAGATTCAGCCCGGCAAAAACCCTTTTCCAAAACCCATTCGGCAGCAGCCAGCCCACCCAGCAAACTGCCCTGAGCCCAACCAACGCGCAGCAGGTGAACATGTCAGTGTCAATAAAAGGCACGGCGCTAGGCTCGCGCAGGTTCAGATATATGCCACAAAAAGACATATCTATAAAGGACATGATAAAGGGCTCGCGCGGGACCATAATCAAGGGCATGAAGCAAGCACACAGGGAGGACAGGAAACTCCTGATTAAAGAGACAAAGGACGCGGTCAAGTACCTGAAGCATGAAAAAGAGAAGGCCAGGGCAGAAGTGAAGAGCGGTCAGGCAGGGGCAAAGGAAAAGCTTTTGGAAGTGAAGAAAGACCTCAAGGTCGCAAGGCTGGAGCGCTCGCAGGCAAGGAGCTGGAAAGTCGGCGACGAGAAGCCAAAAAGCGTCGAGGACCTGACAAAGGAAGCAAAGGACAAGATTGCGGCTGCCGAGAAAAGCAAGGACCTTGCCGCATTGGGCATGGCAAAAGACCAGCTCGCGTCGCTTGAAAGCATAGGCAAGACGCGCGCGCAGTTCAGGCTCGAGCGGCAGAACCTCGTCAAGGAAAGGCAGGGCAAGCTCGACGCCCTGGTGTCCAGCAACGCAAGCAAGAAAGACATAAAACAGGCGAAAATCGACCTTTACCAGGCAAAGAGCTGGATATACGGCGATACGGCTCCGAAAAGCATTGGTGAGAAGCTGACAGCTGCCACGCAGAAACAGACAGATGCCAAGAAGAAACTAGATGCCATTGACAAGAATGATGTTGCCGGCGTAAAGGCTGCAACACAAGAGCTAAGGACCGCAACGCAGGAGATCTCCTACCTAACCCACCTTGGCATGTCTGGCAAGGAGCTGCGGGTGGAGCGGAGAGCCGAGGTGAGCAAATTAAAGAATCTAGTTCCTGATGCCGGCAAGCCGCAGGCAACATCGCAGCCCAGCAAAGAGGAGCGGGCTGACCTCGGGCAGAAAATCTCGGATGCGCGCGACATCGGCCGCATGCCCTCGACAGGCACATCCGGCGCGCAGGCGTCTGCCTTCGGCGCGCGCGACACCATTGGCACGCTCATCTCGCTATTCAGGAAAGGCACCTGGACGCACGAGGCTGCGAAGGACAGGATGGCAGCAAGCGGAGTGGACGAATACTTCAAGTACGCGGCAAATGCAAGCTCCACAGGGCAGGCATTCACCATGCTCCTGGAGTTCATCCTGAAGAAAATGATGGAGAACGCCAAGCTGCGCAACAGGGAAACGCAGCAGGGCCAGCGGGTGCAGACCAGCATCAGCTTCAGGAGCGTGAACAGCGCCATCTCGTCCCTCTTCAGGATATATTCGGTGATGTCCGTGCTCTCGGCTTACACCAAGGGGCTGGGCGTGGCAACCGGCTCGCGCAGCCTCAAGGGCGGCATAGGCTTCATGGACAGCATAAACAGCGCAAGCTTCGGCAGCGCAGGCAAGTACAACCTCAACGCAGCCACGCTCGCCTCGTGGGTGGACAGGGACCTTGCGCAGCAGATGGTGGGCCCGGGGCTACCATTCCCGTTCGACAAGCTGCAGTTCGCGGTGGGCGGCGCAGTGAACGGCGGGGGGCTGCTCGTGCAGAAATTCTCGGACATTTTCAAGCGCGAGGCTGTCACGGTCATGGTGACCAAGGACAGGAAAATCGGCTACCAAATAGGGGAAGCAGGGAAGGACGTGAACGGGCGCATGCGTTACCAGGTGGTGAACTGCTTTGACATGGCAACAGGCAAGGCGCTTGGCAAGAAGTACGAAGTCACGGAAGAGAACGGCAAGCGCGTCATCATGCTTGAGGGCGGAAAGGCGCTTGAAATCGACGAACTTTCGCGCAACTACCTGGTGAAGGGCAAGGACGACCTCTATGTTGCCATGTCTGTCGCAGCAGCAAGAAGATACGACAAGTTGCAGGCAGACAGGTCTGAGCTGTACAAAAATTCAAACGAATTCATCAGCCAGCGCTACTGGTTTGCCCAAAGGCGGACGTACAACTACGAAATACTGAAAAAAGTGGAAAGCGGGCAGGGGCTGACAAAAGAAGAGGAGCAGAAGCACTTTGACAAAAAGCTGAGAAAACTCTACTATAACTATCCTGCCTATGCCGCATTGTCATACATGGATGAAATGCTGAACAAGAAAAAAAGCGGGCAGACAATGACCCCGGATGAGCAGGTGCAACTTGACAAGGCGCGGAAAACCCTCCACGACAACTACCCTGCCTATGCCGCATTATCAGATAAGATGGAGAAAGGGCAGAAGCTGACTGCGGATGAGCAGAAGCAGTACGATGAGGTTTCCAAGAGCAGCCGCATAGGCGCGATATTGCGCGGCGGGGACAAGTATGTGGCAAGGCAGAGCAAGGCGAGCGCCTACGCGCTCATGGCAAAGCTTCCTGACGTGTCCAGCATGCCCGGTGAGGAGCAGATGCAGGTGCTCGGCCTTAGAAGCGCGCTTGAGAAGCACATTGACTTTGCCAACAGCACCATAGACATCATACGCTGCACCGAGGCCTCGCAGGCAGTGCTCAAGATAATACAGGCTGGCCAGACGCGCGACGTGCTTGCCAAGCAGCTTGAGGATGACAATGCAACCCTCAAGAAATTCGAGGCCGAGCAGGGCAAGCGCAAGATGACGGACGGGGAGCGCGCATTCATTTTCGATGTCGGGCAATCCGTCAAGAATGACGATATGGCGCTCCACCTCTACGATGCCATCGCTGCGAGCGGGCTTGACCTGAAAAAGGACGTGCTTGATTATGCCGGACAGATAACCAAGGCAAACAACGCAATCGCAGACAACATGATGAAGTCTCTCCACTTCTCAGATAGCTATATCCAGTGCTATACAGCTTCCATTGTATTGGGCATGGAGAACAGGATGCCTGACATCGCATCGTTCAGCGGGATTGGCATCGCCCCAAGGATAGTGCTCTGGTCAGAAATTAGCAAGAGCCCTGCCAAGGATCGCTCTGTTTTAGAAACCAAGCTGACCAAAAATGGTCTGTCCTGTACTCATGAAGAATTGGAGCGGATAGCCCTGCTGAAAGACGGCGAAAGGGCATCTTTCAAATCAAACGGCAGAAACTATTATGCCGAAGCGGACACAGAATTCAACAGGATAAACGTTTATGAGACTGATGCACTTGAAAATAGGTCAGATGTGCTTGGCAATATGTCAAGAGCAATGTCTGCATCTGCCAGTGTGCGCTTCAAGGACAAGCAGGCTGCGGACAACTACCGCAAATCGCTTGCCGGGCTGATGGATGCCGGCGCGGAGTATTCGGCAACGATGTCGCAAAAGTCGCAGAAGGAATTCGCAAACTCGCTTGAAAGCGCCAACACGGCGCTTCTGGCAGGGTTGAAATTCGACGGAAGGTTCGCAGGCACGGAGTTTGAAATAATGCAAAAGCTTGACGACGCGAAAAAACAGCGCGCAAGCCACACGGACGAGCTTGGCAATTACATAGGCTACCTCACAGAAATGAACTCAGCCATAGTCGCGCTCCACCAGACATCCGACTCCTACCTGAACGCGCAAATGGCAAAGACGGGGTGGCAGGACCGCGCTCCATACATGAACAGCCCTGAATCTGACATGCTCATCTCCATGATAAAGCCCAGCCAGGTTTCAGGCACCCAGCGCCCCTCCCTGGAATTGGGCATCGCCCCGGCATGGTTCAGCCTGGGAAGCTATTCAAAGATGAAGTACATGGCTGATTCAAAGTTCGAGGTGAAGCCGATGCGCTGGAAGGGCGCCACGTCGCCATCGGAGCCTCCCGTGCAGCAGGCTCCCCAAACGCCGGAAGAAAAGCCCGGGGACACGGGTTCAGCAGCCGCTGGCGAGGGTCCGGTAAAAGAGCAATCGTTCCTATCCACTAAAAGGAAGAAAGGCGAGAAAGGCTAAGGCTGACGTCTGCCGCAAGCTTTAAATCCCCTCCTGACCTTATTTTAACACTTAGTGTGGGGGGATGGCATGGATGCGCAGCAACTTTCATCTGGCAGGGCGGAAGCAATCCACAAGGGCGCGAACAAATCGTTCAGGACTCCCCTCAAGGCCAAAATCAAGATTGGGGCCGCCATGCTGTTTCTCTATTTTGCCTCCAAGCTGATTGCCGAGCCGATATTCAACCAAGCCTATGCGCAGAAGAAGGGCGCAAAGCAGGAGCAGCCCCAGCAGCTTGCCGATTCGACTGCGATACAGGGGTTCGCCTCCGCAGACTCGCTTGCGATAACCGGGCTAGCCAGCAAGATAGCTGGAAAAGACCTCGTCTACCAATTCAGCGTATCGCACAAGCTTGGCAGAATCGATGAGACAAGCGGGCTTATCAATCTGGCTGGCAAGGTCAAGATAAACGAGTTCGCGGTCCAGTCCATGACCGACCCAAGCCAGGTCCGTGTCGTAAAGGTGCGCTGGCATGGCGAAGATTTTTACATGTTTTATGACAAGGAAAAGACGGCCATCCATGTGTTCAAGACCCGGGCAAGCCCAGTAAGCACCATCGGCAGTAGCAAAAATGCCCAGATATAGCCTAGCGTTTCCGCTAAGGCGCATAAAACACACAACTGTGAATAACGGTCTAATTTTCCCCATATTCACCGACACGTCCCACCCGAAGTTATAACCGTTCCGAGAAAATCTCTCGGGATTGCTATGATAACGAGAGGTGAGCACGTGGAAATAAGGAGTTTGATGGAAAATGGGGT
>JAPLWX010000031.1 GCA_026396415.1 Microcaldota archaeon | reverse complement strand
GATACCCCGCTGCTTGCAGCGGGCCCAACTGGCAATATTTCCGACAAGTCGAAACATTCGACTTGTGGACCACAAATCGTTGCGACGATTTGTCGGTCGACCGAATGGCGATGATACCCCGTCCACTTTTTGCCAGGGGCAAAAAGGGACCCCTTTTTCGCTACGGCGAAAAAGTGGGCTCCTTGGAGCGGGGCGCGACCAGAACGGCGAACCGTTCTGGTGCGCAGCAGAACGTTGCGACGTTCTGCTTGCGCCTTCGGTCGAATTCATCTGATTTTGAGCTCTGGCTCAAATTCTAAAAAAGCAGCAGCTAGGCAAACCTGAAAAGAAAAAAAAGTGGCGTGTCTCAATAGCCTGCTTTGATGAGGATGTCCAGTTTTTCCTTGAGGGCTTGCGTCGGGATCTTGCCGCCGATTCCAGTGGCAATTGCGGAATTGATGGCGTCCTTGAGGAGGGAGGCGGTCTGTGCCTCATCATCCGGGAACGCCCCTTGCGAGGCAAGCTTCTTCTCAAGGAGCTTCACTGCCCTGCAATAGCTGTCATACGCAGCATTCGTCTTCCCCATCTTTTCAAGCGCTTTCCCGACAAGCAGGTTGTTCTCGCCATCAGACAGGTTCACCGCAAGGTACTTCTTGGCTTCGGATGGATTGCCCAGCTGGTTTAGAAGCAGCTTGCCGGCCTTTTTGCAAAGCGCATAGTACGTGGGTTGATTCTGGGTTGTAATGCCCTTTAGCTCATTAATTGCATCAAGGTATGCATCCACTGCCTTCTGGTACTTGTCCTGCATCGTGTAAGAATCGCCGATTTTCTCATAAATCGAAGTCTTGTCTGCGTTCTTTTCCTTAAGCGCCTGCTTGTATGAGTCTATTGCGGCGGCATAAACCCCACTTGCATATTTTTGGTCGCCCTCATCCGAGTAATTGGTCTTCTTTGCGCCTTCTTTCTTTTCATCCTTTTTTCCCTTCTTCTCTTCATTTGCCTGCTTGTTTTGCCCATTGAGCTTTGCATTCAAGTCAAAGGCGGATTGGGGTTTCTTTTTCTGCACTTTGGTTGTGTCAGGCTTGCCCGGGGGGCTCCTGGTCTGTGCCCGCTCATGGAGAGGAAGAATGGTGAATAACGTGAAAGCGCCAACAACAAGCGCGGCATTGCGAAAATTCCTCATATAAGCATTCATCGGCACAACCTCCCTGTTTATTCATTTTTTGCTACTTTATATTTTTGTTGATAGAAGAGTCTAAGAATGTATGTTTTGCGCCCAGATTTAAGCGATGGCCAGGCAGGCAGCATGCACGGGCGGCGACAGAGGGGAATTTAAACCTTTCATCAGGAAGCTAACCACTCTGTTCAGAAAATACTAGGGTGAATTTTGCATGGGCAGCTCGCTTGACTTCCTTAAACCGATTTTGCACCTCCTTCCAGAGGTATCGCCTCCCCGCACGCCCCCGCCATTGCGCGAGAAGCTGATGTGGACTGGCATCGCCCTTGCGATATTCTTCATCATGTACAATGTGACCGCTGCAGGGGTGGCGCCGCACGCGGCAAATGCCGACTTTCTCCAGGTGGTCACGGCATCCAAGATAGGCTCGCTCATCACTGTCGGAATCGGCCCCATTGTGCTTGCGTCCATCTTCCTCCAGCTTTTCGCAGGCGCAAAGATATTGCAGGTGGACATGAGCGACCCCGAGCAGAAGAGGACGTTCCAGGGGGCGCAGAAGCTTTTGGCAATATTGCTTTGCTTTTTCGAGGCGGCAGTGTACATATTGTTCGCGCATGTGGCGCTAGTCCCGCTCTTCGGGGGATTGGGGGAGACCATTACTACCGTGAACGGGGTGCAGACAATGAACGCGCCCTTCACCGCCGCGCTGGTCATCCTCCAGGTGGCATTGGGCTCGCTCATCCTGCTCTACCTTGACGAAGTGGTAAGCAAGCACGGGATCGGGAGCGGAATCTCGCTTTTCATCGCCGCGGGAGTTTCCTTCTCGGTGGTGGGGGGGAGCATTGCGCTTTTCGGCCAGGCAGCGGATGCGCTCTCATCAGGAAGCGCAGAAGCGCTGCCGAATGCGATTCTCGCCATGCTGCCGCTTTTCTTCACCGGGCTTGTGTTTGCCATAGTGGCATTTGCAGAGGGGGTGAAGGTGGAAATCCCGCTTGCCTTTGACCGCGCAAGGGGGCTGGGAAGCCGCTTCCCGATAAAGTTCCTCTACGTTTCGAACATCCCCGTCATCCTGGCTGCGGCGCTGCTGCTCAACATGCAGTTTTTTGCAATCAGCCTGCAGAACCAGCATTTGTGCATCACAGGCACGTACCAGAAGGACTCGCCGAACTTTGACAAGTGCAATGGCGGGTTTGACCTGGTCCCCGCGATTGCGTTCGTGGACTCGGGCAACCAGCTGAGGGATGGGCTGTTTTACCTCATATCCCCGATTTACCGCCCGCTGCAGGGCAATTATGGCGTGTACTTCGGGCACCTGATAAACGGCACCACGCCGATTTACGGGTTGCCTGAGTGGGCGCACGTCATTACATACATAATATTCATGGTAGTCCTCTGTGTGATATTCGGCCAGTTCTGGGTGGAAACCACCAACATGGGCGCAAAGGATGTTGCCGAGCAGCTGGACAAGTCGGGCCTGCAGATACCGGGGCACCGCCGCGACCCGAGGATTGTGGAGAGCGTGCTGGCAAGGTACATACCTTACATAGTTGTACTGGGAAGCGCATTCGTCGGCCTGCTTGCCGCATTGGCGGACCTTACAGGCGCGCTTGGCACAGGAACGGGGATATTGCTCACGGTGGGCATACTTTACAGGATGTACCAGGACCTGGAGAACCAGAAGATGTTCGACAACTATTCAGGCTTAGGGGGCCTGCTTTCGTGATGTGGTAAAAATGTCAATGACTATTGTGCTTGGCGTGCCCGGTGCTGGCAAGTCCACGGTGCTTTCCGCGCTGAAGGGAAAGCAAGGGTGCGCGCTTGTCAACTACGGGGACCTGATGTTCGAGATTGCCTCGAAGAAAAAGTATGTGGAGCACCGCGACGGCCTGAGGAAGCTTCCGCCAGCCACGCAGAAAAAAGTGCAGGCCGAGGCAGGGGACGCGCTTGCGAAGATGGAAGGGAATGTGGTGCTGGACACGCACTGCTCAATTGCGACGCCCAAGGGCTATCTTCCGGGACTGCCCTTTTCCCTGCTGGGAAAGCTTCAGGTAACGCAGCTTGTGCTCATCACCGCTCCGATAAAGGACATCGTGGCGCGAAGGAGTGCGGACAAGACGCGCGCCAGGGATGCCGAGAGCGAGGAGTCGCTGAGGCAGCACCATGACGTGAATGTCGCTTTGCTTGCCGTTTATGCGGCATTCTGCGGCGCGCCCGCGAAGATAATCGTGAACTCGCAGGGCAATGCGGAGGAGACCAAGAGGGCGCTTCTTTCCCTGTTTGATTAGGTGTTGGCGTGCTTTTTGATTTGGGAAACTATTGGGTATTCGTGGCGCTGCTTGCCATAATCTATGTTGCGATAACGACCACTGTGCAGGCAAACATAGGCGGCAAGAACCGCCTGAAAACCATCCAGGAGGACATGAAAAGCGTCCAGCTCCAGCTCATGGAGGCAAGCAAAAGCAAGGACACTGCGGCAAGCGACGCGGTGATGAAAAAGTACTGGGAACTGACGGGCGAGCTGATGAAGGTGCAGTTCCAGATGCTTGCGGTGCTGCTTGTCATTCTTTTCGTCTTCATGGCGATATTCCCGCACTTCGAGCCTGGCGCGGAGGACGACATCCGGGCGCAGCTTTTTGACGATGGGCTTGCTGCGCACTGCGACTTGCTTTCGTCTGACGGCGTGTTCTCGAACTGCTTTGCAATACCCGCGAATGCGAGCACGGGCGCGTGGGTTGCCGATGCCAATCTTTATTCAGCCGCGAACGAATCGCTTGCGAAAAACGGCACTGCGCTATACGTTGAGAAAGGGGAGCCGCAGGACATCTGGGTGCAAGCTTCCTCGCAGTCTGGCTTCCTTGACGGGCTGCTGGGCAAGACGGCGTATCACATCAATGCGACAGCGGATGCGCAGAATGTGACGCGCGGGCAGACCGTGGCGCTCCATGCAGCCGTGTCGCCAGCGCTCCCCGCAGGTGACAGGCTGGAAGGCTCGCTTGACATGGGCACGTTCTATTACGTGGATTTGCCCTTCACAATACCTTTAATAAACATCCGCCGTATAATCGGCTCCTACGGGGTTTTCCTCTTTGCTGCGTTTGTGATAAGCATCCTATACAGCATAGGAAAAGCCGTATATTCAGCTGCGATGAAAAAATCAAAATGATTTTTTCAGATGTCGTGATGAAAATCACGACAAAGACCAAGAAAAAATAGAGGTGCATTTATGCCGCTTCCAAAAAACAGGTCAAATTCCGTGAGAAAGTTGCATGTGCGCGTTCCCAAGAGGGGGCATGTAATACACTACAAGAGGCGCATCAAGGGCAACGTCCACTCGTGCGGCATTACCGGCGAGAGGCTGCAGGGAGTGAGCTCCAGGCAGGGAACTGCCGCCAGCGTGAAGCGCTCCAACCGCAAGTTCGGCGGGAACCTTTCCTCTGCGGCATCATCGCGCGTGATAAAGTTCGCCTCGCGCGTGAAGGAAGGCGCGATGAGGCTGGAAGACGTCGATGTGAGATTGCTTTCGCATGTGAAGGGGCTGCTGGGCACGAAGTAATTGGGATAACGGGGCTGGCAAATGATAATCTGCATCTCGGGATTGTCGGGAAGCGGGAAGAACGCGGTGGGCGCTGAGGTCGCAAAGCTCCTAGGCCTTCGCGTGGTTGACCCGACGTTCAAGACAATTGCCGCGAAGCAGAAGATGACGCTCATGGAGTTCCACAGGAAGGCGGAACACGAGCATTCCATTGACAGGCATTTTGACGCGCACCTTGTTGCCGAGGCAAAGAGGGGCAACTGCGTGGTGACCACGTGGCTCGGCCCGTGGATGGTGAAGGATGCGGACATCCGCGTGTGGCTGTATGCCCCGCGAGAGGTTCGCGCGCGCCGCGTGGCAGGCAGGGACGCCATGTCCCAAGAACAGGCACTCGCGCACATAAACGACAGGGACGAAAGCAACCATCACAGGTACAACGAAGTGTACAAGATAAACATCTACGACCATTCGGGCTTTGAGCTCGTGATAAACACCGAGAAGTTCGTGCCAGCGCAAACCGCGCAGATAATCGCCGCGGCCGCGCGCGCGGTTGGCGGGAAAAAGGCAAAAATTGCTGCTAAAAAGATCAGGAAAGGAAAGAAAAACAAGAAAAGGTGAATACTATGACTTGCGGATGTTGCGGAAAGAGCAAAGCGAAAAAGCCTGCAAAAAAGGCCAAAAAGAAGTAAAGCGGTAAATACGTTTGTTTGGTGCCACACCCCCACGCCTAAAGGCGCGGGGTGCGGACGGATTTGGAACATGTTTGACAAAGATAATCTGCCTTTACCCATGCCTGAAAGGCACCTGCTTTTTGCCCTCGGGCAAAAAGGGGTCCCTTCGCGCAAAGCGCGAAGAGGATGGGCTTCGGGCGTGAGAGTGTGATTGAAATGGCAGCTATTGAAGTTGGAAGGATATGCGTGAAGACCAAGGGCCGCGACTCTGGCGAAAAAGTCGTCATTACTAAAATCATTGACGACAGCTTCGTCATGGTCCGCTCGCCCGCGCGCAAGAAGGGCGACAGGAAGTGCGCGGTTCTGCACCTAGAGCCGACCGAGACGAAAGTGACGGGTTAATTTCTTTCCTTTTTAGTTTTCAGGCTTTTTTTCTGCAATTTTTACCCATTCAGGTGTTTTTTCCATGATAAGTTTCGATTTTTATCGAAACCTATATAAATAAGTATTAGCATAAATCGAAACATGTTCAAAAAAGAGTGGATTTACCGCGAGCTTGCCTGCGCGCACCTGCAGGAAAGGGGCGCGAAGCAGACCGGGCTTGCGCTGTCGCGCAAATTCAGCATTTCGCTCTCCACTGTGCATCATGCAATGCTGCCGCTGAAGCAGAACGGCATTGTCGCGCCGCTTGCGCGCGGCTTTAGGCTGGTTTCCTTCCCTCGCCTGCTTGCCTTTTGGGGAAGCGAAAGGAGGCTTGCGCGCGAGATTCTCTGGCAGGGAAGCGCGGCAGGAGTGCACGAGGCTGAAAAGCTTGCGCCTTCAGGCGCCATCTGGGGTGGCTGCACCGCTTACAAGATGCGCTACAAGGATGTGCCTGCTGACTATTCCACGCTCATGCTTTACGCTGATGAGAAGATGCTGCCGGACATAATGGCAAGGATGGAGGCAAAAGGCAATGTTAAGCTGCTTGTGCTAAAAAAGGACAGGTTCATGAAAGAGTATTCCGATGGAGGGCTGTGCCCTGACCCGCAGGTTTATGTGGACCTGTGGAATACGCCCGAGTGGTATGCCGCAGATTTCAGGCGCGCGCTTGAGAAGAGAATGGGCTTTGATGAGGAAGGCACGGCATGAAGTGGTGTGATGAGGCAGTTTTGGCATGAAAGCGTTACTGGGGAGAGCTTCAAGCTTTTGCAAAAGCTTGCAACCAGCCATGACTTTGTCCTGATTGGGGGCTGGGCGGCATATTTGCACACGCGCACCCAAAAGTCCAAGGACATTGACATTGTGGTGGGCTTTGACGGGCTTAGGAAGCTGGATGCCGCTTTTTCGCTTGTGAAGAATGAAAGGCTCAGGAAATACGAGATAAAACAGGGTGAGGTGGACGTGGATGTCTACGTGCCCAAGTTCTCGCGCCTGTCCTATCCTCCTGAGAAATTGCTTGCTGGGCATGAAACCATTGATGGCATAAAGGTGGCAAGCCTGGAGCAGCTCCTTCTGCTCAAGCTTGGCGCGTACGAGGCGCGCAAGGGAAGCGCGAAAGGCGAGAAGGATGCGATTGACATTGTCGCGCTCCTTGTCGCTGCAAAGTTTGACAGAGAAAAGTTCGCGCGCGCTGCAAGGGACGCCAGCGTGGAAAAACCGATGGAAACTCTGCGGCAGATAGCGGGGGAGTTCCCGGACAGCGCGCTCCCGTTCGTCGGCATAAGCTTTGTGGACTTCAAGAAGTGGAGAAAGGGATTCCTGAAAGAGTAGGCGCGCAAGAAGGGCGGCAGGAAGTGCGCGGTCCTGCACCTCGAGCCGACCGAGACGAAGGTCTCGGTCTGAGCATTTTTTTATTTTTCAGGTTTTATTTAACCCCAAAAGACTAATATCAATTCGACGACGATTCCACATAGAACAAGTGCGATGGCACCCTCGACACCTTTATTCAACATCTGATCCATTAAATTAGCGAGGAACGCACCGACAATTATCATGGCAACCGTCCGAATTCTCTTTTTCTTTTCAGATATCTTTTTCATGACGTTGATTTTTTTCTTCATGATGAACACCCTACTGTGATTGAGCTATGACCTCAAGGCTTATAATACCTCCACAGAAATATATTAATTACCATAATGGAATTCATTACTATAATGGAAATAGTGGTAGAAGTCGACAGTAAAAAGAATACCTTATTTAGATTTGCCATAATAGGATTGTATAGGCGATAACGTGGTAAGTTTTTTTGGACATATTAAAAACCTCTGGAATAAAGTTGACTCTAAATTCGGTTTTGTCGATAACAGTGGAAAGATAGTTTTCAAGCCAAAAACACAGATGGAACTACTCAAATTTGTTAGAGAAAATAAGGACTCAGACTTGTTGAAAATAAATCTGCACGGTGGGAGAATCCGGTATATGCTAGAAGGGCTTGATGCCGAATATCTCTTTGAAGAAGTGAAGGGAAATATCCAAGAAAAACACATTGCGAATAAGTTCAAGGAAGCAAATCCGAAATTGTTTGAAAATAAGTCTTAACTATTATTCAAGGTAATTATAAAACAAAAGCCACCTATTGAATGGGTGGTTCCGTGAACATCAGAGAATTCAAGAACGTCGTAAAAACAGACAAAAAGGCTTACCGCTATCTCAAGCAATATTGCGAGAAAAAAGGGCATCTTTTTTGCG
>JAPLWX010000023.1 GCA_026396415.1 Microcaldota archaeon | reverse complement strand
CCCCATTTTCCATCAAGCTCCTTATTTCCACGTGCTCACCTCTTGTTATCATAGCAATCCCGAGAGATTTTCTCGGAACAGTTATAACTTCGGGTGGGACGTGTCGGTGAATATGGGGAAAATTAGACCGTTATTCACACATGCCCATCACCTTGTTTTGGATTTTTGGCGGTTCCAACAATCCTGCATGGATTATTCATTCCGATTATAAACGGCTTTTCCGAAATAATACCCAAATTGGCACCCAAAGCGGGGGAGGACAAAGCTTCGCAAAGCTTTGTCCGCATTGTAAATGATATGCCTGCGGGCATAGAATTTACAATACAATAAAAAAGAGGAAAAAGAAAAACAAAAACTGGAAGAAAAAGGAAAAGAAGGAAAAACAAAGGGAAAAGAATCTCAAATCGCCCCCAAGTGCTTGCCTGCGATTATCGCGGCGACAAGCAGGGAAACGATGTTGAGTATCTTTATCATGGGGTTGAGCGCGGGGCCAGAGGTGTCCTTAAAGGGGTCGCCCACCGTGTCGCCCACCACCGCAGCCATGTGCGCGGGGCTTCCTTTCCCGCCAAAATGGCCCTCCTCGATGTACTTCTTGGCATTGTCCCATGCCCCTCCTGCGTTGGACATGAAAATTGCCATGAGCTGGGAGACCAGTATGGCGCCTGCAAGGAAGCCGCCCAGCGCCTCAAGCCCCAGCGTGAAGCCGAGCACTATGGGCGTGAGCACCACGATGGCCGCCGGCAGGTAAAGCGAGTCAATGGCTGCCTTGGTGGAGATGTCCACGCATGCTGCATAGTCAGGGTCCTTGGTGCCTTTCATGATTGCCGGGTCCTTGAATTGCCTGCGCACCTCTTCCACAACAAGGTTTGCCGCCCTGCCCACTGCCTTCATGGTGAGAGAGGAGAAGATGAAAGGCAGCGCGCCTCCGATGAGAAGGCCGATAAAGACGTTCGGGAGGGCAATGTTTATCGCCTTGAGGCCGGTTGTCTCAAAATAGGTCGAGAACAGCGCCACCGCGGCGATTGCCGCCGAGGAGATGGCAAACCCCTTGGTGACCGCCTTGGTGGTGTTGCCAACCGCGTCCAATGTGTCCATCCTCTTCCTGCCTTTTGCCTCAAGCCCCGACATTTCGCCAATGCCGTTCGCATTGTCGGAAATGGGCCCAAACGTGTCCATTGCCATAATCATTGCCGTAGTGGAGAGCATGCCGAGCCCCACAAGCGCAATGCCGAAGTAGCCAAGATTGAAGCCAAAATAGCCTATGCCTATGGAGGCAGCCACTACAAGGATGCCCACCACGGCGGATTCCATGCCAACGCCAAGCCCGGCGATGAGGTTGGTGCCTGCGCCGGATTTTGCAGCTGTGGCGATTTCCTGCACCGGCTTGTGCTTGGTGGATGTATAGTAATCCGTGAAGTTCATGATTACGTGCGTGGCAAACAAGCCGGTAAGGAGAGCGAAGAACGCGGCGTCTGAATTGAGCACGAAAAGCGAAAGCCCTGCAAATGCGATTGCCTGGAGAACGGTGGAGTAGAGGAAGCCGCGCTTCATCGCTTCAAACGGATATTCGTCCTCGCCCTTCACGCGCACGAACACGCTGCACGCAAGCGCTATAAGCATGCCGATGCCTGCCACCAATAGCGGGAAAATGGCGCCTGAGAGGCCGTATGACACCATGCCCAGCACCATGGTGGAGATTATGGTGACTGTGTAGGATTCGAACACGTCCGCGCCCATCCCTGCGCAGTCGCCCACATTGTCGCCCACATTGTCCGCGATTGTTGCCGGATTGCGGGGGTCGTCTTCGGGAATTCCCTGTTCCACCTTGCCCACCAGGTCGGCGCCGACGTCGGCAGCCTTCGTGTAGATGCCTCCGCCCACCCTCATGAAAAGGGCGAGAAGGTTGGCGCCAAAGCCAAAGCCGATGAGGGCCTGCCCTGTTTGCGCGAGAGCGGCGTCATTTGCGCCAAGCGAGAGGTAGACCCCTATGAAAACAACTGCAACGCCCAGAAGCCCCACCCCCGAGACCAGCGAGCCGGAGACCACTCCCGCCGAGAAAGGCACGGCAAGCGCGTCCTGCATGGATGTGAGCGATGCCTGCGCTGCGCGCGCGTTTGAGCGCACTGCAAGGTACATGCCAAAATAACCCACAAGGCCCGAGCAGACCGCGCCGACCACGAATGCGATGGCGACCAGCGGCCCCAGCGCGAGGTAGACCACGATGGCGAGCACGACTGCAAAAACCGCAATTGTGCGGAACTGGCGCGCGAGATATGCATCCGCGCCTTCCCGGATTGCCCCGGAGATTTTCTTCATCTTTTCCGTCCCTTCGCTTTTCCTGAAAATCGAGAGCGCGACTATGACGCCATAAACGATTCCGATTATGGCAAGCGCGACTGGAAGATAGAGCACGATGCCCGGCATTGTTCCGCTCATCACCAAATTCTCACCCCGGATTTTTTCAGAATGCCAAGTGGCTGCGGGTTGAAGCCAGTGCTTTCACCCCGCAAACATTCGGTTGAATGCGAATTGGCCGGTTTGCGTTCCTGCGCCAAATGCGCATCAGACGTAATCCAGCTTGGATTTCCCTTTCACGGCGATTATGGGCACTCCCAATGCCAACAGCCGCCTGCGCAGCGCCACGTCGTTGGTGGCAACGCAGGAATGGTTTTTCTGCGCGTATTTAAAAATCCAATCGTCGGCGCGGGCTGGAAAACCCGGCTCTTGCGCCACCTCGACAGGCAAAAGTGCTTTTATCCTAGGGAGGTTTTGGAGCGCGAAGCGCGCGGCCGACGCGCGCCTGCCCGTCCTGCCGGCGATTGTGTTAAGCTCGGCCATCACGACAGAAGGGACGATAAGGGTGAATGGCTCGGATGCGATGCGCAGAAGCTCGCCAGGCAAGTCGAATGCGTATTCGAACTGGGAAAGGAGCATGTTGGTGTCGACCAGTATTTTGTCCATGGCGTGGATGGGGGGTGGAAGGTTTTAAAGCGCGACGATGGAGAACCTGCCATGGCGGAAATTTGCGTTCTGAGGCTGGGGCATCGCCAGATGCGGGACCAGAGGATTACCACCCATGTTTTCCTGGTGGCGCGCGCGCTTGGCGCAACGGAAGGCGTGCTTTCTGGGGATTTGGACGAGTCGGTGGTGAAGGGAATCGCGCGGGTTTCGGAAATTTGGGGCGGGAATTTCAAGGTGAGGCACGAGCCGGACTGGAGGAAGTTCCTGGCGGAGAGAAAACGCGCGGGGTGGAAAGTGGCGCACCTCACAATGTACGGCGAGGATTTCCGCGCGGCAGCGAAAAAGCTTTCCGCGAAAAATTGCGTTGTCGTGATTGGCGCCGGGAAAGTGCCGCGGGAGGCGTATGAGCTTGCGGATTTCAACCTTTCGGTCACGACGCAGCCGCACTCCGAAGTCGGCGCGCTCGCGCTTTTTCTGGACAGGTATTTTATGGGAAAGGAGCTTGGGAAAAAATTTTCAGGCAAGATCCGGATTGTGCCAAATGTGTGTGGCAAGGTAGTGCAACATGTTGAAAGCGACTGAAGGGATATATAAGTGATAGGTCAGAAAGTCATTGTGATTTTGGATGCCTACTCCGAAAAATAAATCCAGGATAGGAAAGAAAGCCGGATCTCCTTCCTTGCAAGCTTCCAAAAAACAAAACATATCAAAAATTTCAAAAACCCAGGCCACTGCACCCGCAGCGGCTCCGGCCGCGCGTTTTTTCGGGAGGCGGGCGCCCTTTTCAAAAGCAAAAAAAATCTATCCTG
Source organism: Microcaldota archaeon (assembly GCA_026396415.1). Taxonomy (GTDB): domain Archaea; phylum Micrarchaeota; class Micrarchaeia; order Anstonellales; family Anstonellaceae; genus UBA10161. The sequence continues at coordinate 25,659 of JAPLWX010000023.1, read as the reverse complement.
CCAGGAAAACCTCGAACGCGGATATTGTAGTGAAACGAAGCACCTATTCCAAGGCTGCAAGGGCGGCGGTCCTTGCGGATGCGGCTGCGCGCCAGCGGCTTATTGAGATTGGGGGGGAGAATACCATAAACATCATACGCGAGTTCGATATGGATATGAGTGATGACGAGCTTGCGAAAAAAACAGGCATAAAGCCGAGCGAGGTCCGCGTGGTGCTCAACAGGCTGCACAACCGCGGCGTCTTTGCCTATACGCGCGTGCGGGACAGGGATAGCGGCTGGTACTCGTATATTTGGAAAATGGATGAGGGAAGGCTGAAGGATGTCGGCGGCACTGTGGTTATTGGGGAAGCCACGCAGGCAACAGGCAAGGAAGGGTATAGATGCGCGTGCTGCAGCCAGCAAAAAGTGATGGATTTCCCGGAAGCGGTGGATGCACGCTTCAGGTGCGGCAAGTGTGGGAGCTGCCTTGAATTTTTTGACTCAAAGCAGCAGAATAAGGTTGGGAAAATGTAGCTTTCGCCGTTTGTTTTTCTCCCAAGCGATTGCCAAGCTTTTTAATTACCTCATCTCCAATACGCCTTGTAGCGGGATAGGGTAGTTTGGAGTGCCCGCTGGGCTCATAACCCAGAGATCAGTGGTTCAAATCCACTTCCCGCTATTTTCTATTTTTCCTGTTTTTCTACCCCCCCACCCCCTCCGGCAGACCCCCATACTTCCTATAATAATAAATGATATTTTTTATTGTATTTATATGTAACCATAGTTACAATAAACAACTATAAACATCACAAACAACCAAAATCATCGGATATAAATACAAAATTACCCACCATATTACCGGAACTCCAGGGGTGGGCATCTGGCACAACATAGCGGCAGGCCCACGCTAGGGCAAATGAAGAACTGAAAAAGAGGGCTAAGAGCAAAATCAACAGGCTTTACTCATCCGCGCCTGCTGCGGATGCGGCGCCCTTTGTCACAACCACAACATCCTCCACGGACTTGACCGATTTATAGAGCACGCTCTTGTCGCGCAAAATCCTCTTTGCCTCCTCCTTTGAAACGGAGTTGAGAGGCTCCATCGTCAGGCGGATGATCTCCCCCTTTTCAAGGTCGAGGAGAATTTCCTGGACGCGGCCGAGGAACTTGCCGCCATCGGTGTAAATATCCATGCCGTATATCTTCGAAACTTTTGTCGTCATAACCATCACCTTGGGTCTGCCCTGCCATTTCTTCTCGGTTCCAATTTAAAAATCTTCCCCACGCTCCCGCGCCAAAGGCGCATTATCTTTCCCGCGTTGTGATATACGCCGCAACCCCGGCGAGGAGGCGCCTGGCCCTGCTGTCTGGCAGGCATTCAAGCTCGGAGAGGGCGGCGTCCACCATTTTTTTTGCGCAGCCCATCGCCTTTTCCGGGGCGCCGGACTCCCGGAGAAGCGCCAATGCCTCGTTTACATCCGCCCTGCTCCTGCTTTTCCTTTTAAGGAGCATCCCCAAGCGCGCCCGCTTCGCGCAGGGCAGCATCCGGAGCGCCCACATGGTGATGAGCGTGCGCTTTCCCTCCGAAATATCCCCGCCAATCTCCTTCCTGTACTTTTTTTCATCACCAATGACATTCAGCACATCGTCGATTATTTGGAAGCTCATGCCAATGCCTGCGCCAAACCGCGCCATCGCCTCGCACGTTTTCTTGTCCGCGCCCCCCAAAAGCGCCCCAACCCCGCATGAAACCGCGATGAGCGCGCCTGTCTTGCCGCCCACCATTTTCAAATATTCCTTTTCCGAAACATCCCAAACACCGTCTTTATGCCAGCCAAGCTCAAGCGCCTGCCCCTCCAGCACTTCCGTAAAGGCAAAAAGCAGCCGCCGCTGCGCCTCTTCCCGCTTCAAGCTCCGTATGGACAGCGTTTCGCGCCACACCATCATGAACAGTCCGTCTCCCGCATTGAGCGCAAGCGGCACGCCGTATTTGATGTGCATGCAGGGCTTGCCGCGCCGCAGCTCGGAGCCATCCTCAATATCGTCATGGATGAGCGTGAAGTTGTGGAACATCTCAATTGCCACCGCCGCCTTCAGCGCGTCTTCCCGCCTGCCCCCAACAGCTTCGCATGAAAGCAGGCAAAGCGCGGGGCGTATTCCCTTTCCTTCCACCAATAGGAATTCCGAGAGAAGGCCATAAACCGCGGCAGGCTCCTGCTTTTTGCTGAATATCCCCTTAAGCCGGTTGTGTACCGGCGCATTCAGCCGCACAAGCTTATTTTCAAGCCCCATCATATCCGCTTCCGCCATCAAATCAACAGCCAAACATGGGCAAAGAACTTTTATATCCTTCCATCCCTAAAGCCTCGATTGGGGGCCCATAGCTCAGCTTGGTAGAGCAGTGGACTCTTATGCACGCACACGCGCGCAGAGCCATCCACGTGTCGTGGGTTCGAATCCCACTGGGCCCGCTCCCATCACCATTTCATTGCCAGTTGGGCGATACCCCGCCGCTTGCGGCGGGTCCAGCTGGCAGTATTTCCGACAAGTCGAAACATTCGACTTGTGGGCCGCAAACCATTGCGACGATTTGTCGGTCGGCCGAATGGCGATACTTCGGTCGGATTCATTTAAGGGCAGTCCTGTTTGCTGTGGAATTGTCCGGTATCAGGCTGCCTATATACGCCCTCAGCGCACTATCCTCAACACCATTCATGCAGGAGTAGTACGTCTCGTTTTTTGCAAACCCGCAATAGTTTTCCGAACAGCCGCATGGCACGCCCTCAAGGCAGGCATAAAGCGGATCGGTGTCATTGGCAAACTGCGCAGTCGAGTTCTTCGGGGCGCAGTACTGGAACGCGTTTCCGAACACCTTGCAGTCGCCGTCATTCGCACAATTTCTGCCCGCGTACGCCTTTGCCGCAAGTGCAGCCGCCGCCTCCTGTTTTTTCTGCCCTGCCGTCGCCGCTTCTATGCAATTTGAGGACAAGCCCGTGTTTTTCACGCTCTTGCAAAGCTCAAAATCGCCAGTCTCGCCTGCAACTGCAATATAGCAATCATCTGCAAGGAGCGAAAGATTCCTGCAAATTGCCGGGTTGTGCGTTGTCTGCGCAATTATGACGCTGCATTTCTCATAGCCTGATAGGGTGCCAATCCGCTTGCAGGCCTCCCAGCCCCCCCCGTTCACGGCAATGCTTTGGAAGCAGGTCTCCTTCTCTGTCCCGTTCATTGCCTGGCACTCCGCGTTCTGTATATAATCCTGCTGCGACTGGGTGTAAAAGCTCAGGAATGAATCGGACCCGATCCGTGTCATGTTTTTGGCCGGCAGTTCCACATTGCCGACTGCAAGGCCCTCAATGTCCTTCTCATAAAACCCAACTCCATTCAATTCCGCCATGCGGCTTTTGACAATCAAGCCGGTTTTCCGGTCGATCCAGTAGGTAATCTGCCTCACAATGCGCAGCGTGCTGTCGCTTGGGGGCAGGCCAAGGGAAATCATCTGCTGGATTGTCAGGTTGCGGTAATCGATGGTGTAAGTTATTTTTTGCGCGCTGAATTGCCCGGACCGCTCTTCCACAATCCCTGGCGCAAGCTGGATTGCCCCGGCAGAGATAAGGGCGCGGATTTCATCTTTCAGATTGAGGTAGACCGTCCTGTTCTGCAGGTTTGTCCTGAGGTTTTCGGCAATCCCCCTCATTTTCACGTTGGTGCCGGCCATCGCGCATTTTTCCACCCCCCCATACTCCAGGCATACGATGTCATTGCTGCCATTTGCGCCGAAAAAACCGCTGATGCCGCTGGCGTCATCCTGCACGCTCACATAGCCCTCGCTCCCGTTATAGGCAATGGAATAGTTGGTTTTTATTCCATTATCATTCTCGAAATAATCCATTGAATAGACAGTCAGCGCGGCTCCCCTGTCATAGCTTGCAAGGAGAAGCCGCGCTTCCTGGGTGGCAAGCGGAACTGCGGGATTTGGCTGCGCCGCCGGAGGGGCCGCGCCTCCAAAAAAGCCGCCATAATAGCCTGCCGCTGCAAGCACGGCAACAATCACCACCGCAGCAAAAACAAGCATCTTTGGGCCGGTTCCCTTCTTCACGACGTTTGCAGCATCTGCCATGTTCCCACCTTCATTCCCTTGAGGAAGCGTTCAGGTTATAATCAATTCGGTTTTGTTCTTGTATTGTAAATTCTATGCCTGCGGGCATATCATTTACAATGCGGACAAAGCTTTGCGAAGCTTTGTCCACTGCATGACAGGCACCGCCATCCTGGCATGCACGGCTATCTCCCTGCAATGATTTTTATAATATCCCCATTCCCCAGCGCATGCTCGGCGCCAACGCGTATGTGGCGCCTGCAGTCCATCGCGCCAATGAACTTGCGTGCCAGGTCTGTGTGCACCATTGCGGCAAGCTGCAGCGCGGTGGTCCCCTTTGGCACCAGGTATGCATCCGGAAGCACATCTCCCTTATTGTTTGAATACTTGTGCTCATCCTCCACTGGATAGACAATGATGCAATTCAGGTGCTGGTAAACAATATAATCGATGATTTGCTGCACCCCGCTGCCGCCGTTCTCGGCAAGCACGCGCTTCATGGCGGACAGCGCCTCGAGCTGCTTTTCATTCGGCGTTCCCTTGACTGTAAAATCCGCATCGCCAGGCCTGTACTCCACCACTCCGGCATGCTCTGCCTTGCGCAAGGCAAGCTCCACCGCGGCGCTGCATGGCATGGAAGGCCTTCCAGACTCGTGTTTCACCCTCTCAAAGCCGGCGCGGGCGCCAGCAACATCCATCTTGTTGCACGCAACGACGATGGGCATCCTCATTTCCACCAATTTCCTGGCAAGCCGCCTTGTCCCGTCATCATCCGGCAATCCCGCAGCCACATCCAGCCCGCACTCAAGCGCCGCCTTGTGCAGCATCCCATCGGCAATCTTCAGCCCGGTAAGCGAGCCTGCCAAGCCCGCTGCCCCCTTTCCCTTTGCCCCCCGCGACATGATGTCGGAAAGCCACAAGGCGATTTCCTCCTGCAAAAATGCCACTTCCTCCGCAGGCGAGGCAGATTCGCATGGGTTTCCCTGCAAATCCGTCTTTCCCGTGGCATCCACCACCTGGATGAGCACATCCGCCTCGCGTATGCTGTCCAGGAATTTGTTGCCCAGCCCCTTTCCCGCATGCGCATCCGGCACCAATCCCGGCACGTCTATCATGCCGACCGGCACCAGCCTTACGCCTCCCACGCATTTGCTGTTCTTCGGGTTGCACCCGGCCAGGCCAAGCTGCGCATGCGGACAGGGCGCGCGCACATATGTTACACCCCGATTCGGTGTAATCGTGGTGAACGGGTAGTTTGCAATCTGCGCGTCCACCATTGTCGCTGCCGCAAAGAACGTGCTCTTGCCCTTGTTGGGCGCTCCCACAACGCCGATAAGCATAAGCGCAGTTTGGAACGCAAACCCTTAAAACCCGTCCATACCGACTATTGGCATGCCCTCTTCCGAAGTCAAGCCCAATCTTTCCTCCCTCGTCGGCAACCCGTCCGCCATCACGGCGGCAAAGGCTTGGGCGCAGGGCTGGCAGGAGGGGAAAAGGCAGCCCCCTCTCCTGGTAACCGGCTCCACCGGCACCGGGAAGACCGCGCTTGCGCACGCGCTTGCCAATGAATTCGGCTGGGAACTCTTCGAGTTCAACGCATCCGATCTGCGCGACGAGGAATCGGTTTCCACCCTCCTTGCCAACGCCGCATCATCCGCCTCGCTTTTCGGCGGCACGCGCCTCATCCTGATAGACGATGCCGACTCCCTCTCAGGTGCGGCGGACCGGGGCGGCGCAGGCGCAATGGCCAAGGCGATAGCAGGCGCGCGCCAGCCCGTCATCCTGACTGCCTCCGATTACTACGACAAAAAGCTCTCTTCAATCAAGGCGCACTGCACGAGGCTCGAGCTTCGCCGCGCGCATTTTTCCACAATTGCGAAGCTCCTGCGGCAAGAGGCGGCCTCCCGGGGCATTGTGCTTGCCGAGGGCGACGCGGAAAAAATCGCGCAGGCAGCGGCGGGCGACATCCGGGCGGCGCTCAACGACCTGCGCGCGCGCAACATGTCCGCAAGCCGCGACCGCGAAAAAAACATATTCGACGTAATGCGCGACATTTTCAAGTCCGAAAAATACGCAGAGGCGCGCAAGGCGGCATTTTCATCCGATGTGGACCACGACATGCTCAAGCTCTGGATTGCGCAAAACCTGCCCGCCGTGTGCATCAAGCCATTCGACCTCGCGGAAGGCTACGGCAATCTCTCGCGCGCCGACGTTTTTGATGGCAGGATAAAGCGCGCGCAATACTGGGGCTACCTGCGCTACTCGTCCGACCTGATGACTTCCGGCGTTGCCCTTTCAAAATCCGCCCCGGCGCAGCAGCACGGGTATGTGCAGTTCGCATACCCCGACTACATCCGTGCCATGGGCTCGTCGAAATCCGCGCGCACGCTGCGCAAGGGCGCGCTTTCCAAAATCACGCGCATGTGCCACTGCTCGCTGCAGCAGGCAAGCGGCTACCTGCCGCTTTTCGAGCTGGTGGCAAAAAAAGAGGAAGGCGCATTCGGCGGGCTTTTCGACGAGGACGAGCTAGCATTTATAATGAGGAAGCCTGTGAAGAAAGCGGCTGCCAGGAAGAAGGCGGCGGACTGACGGTGCCATCATGCTCGAACCAACCGCGAAAGAAGCCGCGCTATTCACGGAAACCGACGTTGCGCTCGCGCAGAAATTCCGCGAGGCAGGCTTTGGCCTGAAGAACGGCGGCGAGCTGCTCCTTTCGCCCCTGGAAGCCGGCTACCTGGCAAAAATCGGCAAGGCCGCATTCGCGCAAGGCACGCTCGTTTCGTTCACTGCCGCGCAAAAGAAGCGCGACAGGATTTTCCCCTTCGCGCTTGCAGTCTATTTCATCGTCCGCCAAACCGGCAGGATGGTCGCCCCGTTCGAAAAAACAACGCAGTACTTCCGCGCATATGCGCCCGGCGTGGGGCGCACCGAGAACCGCCCCTCGCAGCTGGTCTGCCTCCTGCCTGGGAAAGCCCCGTCCACAAAACAACTGGTGGAGCAGGTCAAGATAGCGCACCTCGCGCGCCTCGAGCTGATAATCGCGTGCGGGGACGAGCTGGAGCCGCACTTCTACAAGCTGTCGGCGTTCAACTTCTGATGCCAGCCCAAGGGGGCTGCGTCGTCGAGCTTCGCTCGACTTCGCGTACAAAAGCTTCGCTTTTGTCCGTCCCCCTTAGTCCGGCATGTGCATTTTGCAAGCAAAATGCATATGCAAAGTGCCTTGCACTTTGCACACCGCCCAAACCCCCCGCATTCACTTTTTTCTCTTCTTGAATTTACCAAACAGCCAAAGTGCCAAAAATACAATCAGCCACAGAACAAGCCCGAGGATAGAAAGTGCTGGCATTGTGATTAGCACCCCCCATATGTTATTTCCGCACAGGCAAAAATGGTGATATTGACATTCAGCGCTATCATCTCCACTGCCGCATAACATCTCATCAGTCACAAAATGGCTGGCTATGACTGATGCAAGAAATATTGCAACCAGTGCAACAGGTATCCAATATTTTCTGTCAATCATCGGCTCACACCTTCTTTCCAGGCTGCAAATACTCCCTGTTCTCCTCGAACTTCTTCCTGCCGTACCACATCATCTCCAGCTTCTCGCGCGATATCCTCAGGTAATCCCGGTCATGCGAGTGCACCTCCAGCGTGATGGTGCCGTCGTAAAAGGCTTTCAGCTCCTTCACCGCGCGCGCCACGTCCATCTTCCCCGCGCCGAGCGGCAAATGCTGGTCCGTGCGCCTGTCATTGTCATGCAGATGCACGTGCTTCACGCGCTTCCGGAACTGCGCGAGATAATTCTCCAGCCCCTCCCCATCCGAGGTGAACGCATGCCCGACGTCCAATGTCATCCCAATATCAACTTCTGAAAAAAGCTGCTTGAAATCCTTTATGGAGAACGAGCTCGCATTGAAATTCTCGACCAAAAGCTCAAGGCCACGCGCCTCTGCCTCCTTGCACAGCTTTCCCACATTCTCAATCGTCTTTGCCACGTGCACCTGCCTTTCCTGGATGCCTGAGGGCAGGAATTCGGAGTGCAGAGTGGCTTTCTTTGCGCCAAACTCAACCGCAGCATCAAATGCGCGGCAAAACTCGCCGTTTATCGCTTCCTGTATCGGGGGATATGGATGCGCGACCGAAAAATACCAGGGCATGTGCGCCAGCACGCCAAAATTGTAGGACGAAAGGGCGTCCTGCACCTCTTTTTTCTCCTTCATCAGCTTGTCCGGGTGCGCGCACGGCGCCTCTATGGTCAATTCAAAATAATCAAAGCCCATCTCGCCGAAAAGCGCAATCTCCTCGGCAACATTCTTTTTCGGGTCGTTCATTGCGCCAATTATCATCGCATCACCTTCGTCAAACAACAGCCATTCTCTTCTCCTGCGCCAGCATCATCAAAATTCCGGCTCAGCATCGCAAGCCGCCCTCCCTCCTCAATCCCTCCGCATCAAGCGCCTTCAGAATGCCGCTTCCGCAATCGCAAGCCTTTTCTTCCTCCCATCCTCCAGCTCCTTTTTCCTCTCCTTGTAGATTTTATGCAACACCCCGACAGTCTTTGCGTTTATTTTCACCTTGCCGCCATGCGGGCGGAGCGCGCCTGAAAACGTCTTGGGTATGTGCAAAAGCTCATGTATGATGACTTTCTCCTTCTCTTCCTCCGAAAGCGGGTCATAATGCTGTGTGAGCACCTCGATTATGTAAAACGTTCCGACAGAGAGCGCCTTTTGCCAGATGTCCGGCAGGTTCCAAATCCTGGCATAGGCGCGCGCAGTCGCGTTCCTTGAGCGCATGCAGATTATCCTGAATTCATTCACGTGCCCGTAGGACAGCACGTCCACTATCTCGCTGACCTTCCTCTCCACGTCGGGCGCCATCTCCACGTCCATGGCTGGATTTTCTGCATCCTTATTTTATAACTGCGCCGCCAAATCCGCACCCATGGGCAACGTTGAGGGCTTCCTGTCCCGCTGCGCCGAGGCGCGCGAGGCAATCGTGCGCATGCGCGAGCCGCTGGTGGTGCACCATTACGACTGCGACGGCATCACCTCCGGCTCCATAGTGGCAGGCTCGCTTGAAAAAATGGGCAAGCCCTACCGTGCGCAGTCGGTGCGCAAGCTGGACGACGGATTCCTTGCCTCGATTGCACACGAGCCGGAAATCATTTTTGTCGACCTTGGCAGCGGGACGGCGGGCATAGACTCCCTGGCTGGCAACGTGGTGGCAATAGACCACCACCAGCAGAAAAGCAGCAGCCGCCTGCAGGCAAACCCCCACGCATTCGGCTTCGATGGCGGAACAGATGTCTCGGCAGCCGGCTGCGCTTATTTTGTCTTCCGGGAATTCGTGGAGCTTGGGGTGGTGGGCGCAATAGGCGACATCCAGGCGCCGCTTCGCAGCCTGAATGCCCTCATGCTTGATGATGCGGTGCGGCAGAAGGCGGTGGCGGTGGAAAAGGACATCCTCCTGTTCGGCAGGAACAGCCGCCCGCTGAAGCAATTCCTTCTCTACGCGGACGAGCCTTACCTTCCGGGCATCACGGGGCAGGATGACGCGTGTGACGCGCTTCTGCGGGAACTTGGCATCGAGCAGAGGCAAAAAGGCGCAACGGGCGCTGAAGGCGGCAGCGCCGCGCTCCGGCAAAAAAGCGCAGAGCAAGGCGAAGCAGGCAGTGAGAAATGGCGCACCTACTCCGACCTCTCATTTGACGAGCGCCGTGCGCTTGTTTCCTCTCTTGCAAAGCTGGTTGCCATGCGCTCCTCCCAGGAAGCGGCAAGCCGCCTTGTGGGCGACACCTACAATCTGCTCCGCATGCCGCAAGGCACGTTGCTTCGCGATGCGTCCGAATTCTCCACCCTTCTCAATGCATGCGGCAGGAACAGCAGGCCCGAGCTTGGCGTGTCCGTCTGCCTGCAGCGCGCAGGCGCCTATGTTGAGGCGCAGTCGCTCCTTGCCGAGCACCGCAGGAACCTGCGCGCAGGCATGGATTTCGCCTCGAAAAACACGCAGGACATCGGCAAATTCCTGCTTCTTGATGCGCGCGGGGCAATTCCCGACTCCATAATCGGGGTGGTGGCGGGCATGCTCTATGCTGGCTCGCGAAAAAAACCCATACTCGCGCTCTCGCTTGAGGCGCCAGGAAAGATAAAGCTGTCAACGCGCGGCACGCGCGCGCTTGTGGAAGCGGGGCTGAACCTCGGGAAAATCCTTTCAGAATGCTGCGCGCAGGTCGGCGGAGCGGGCGGCGGGCACAACATCGCGGCAGGCGCGACCATACCGGAAGAAAAGTTAAACGACTTCCTGAAGGAGTTCGCGGCAAGGTTATAATCTCTTTTGGCCTTAATTGAACGTGATTCTTTGGCTCAAACCGCAACCAAATCCGAGGAAACAGGCGCCAGCCTGGAAGCAATCGTGCCGGTGAAGGTGGGCAATGGCGAATTCATGGGAGGGGAAAAGAAGCCGAGTGCCAAGGAGCGCATAAGCAACACAGCGGATAACCTCCTTGACAGTTATAAGAGCCACAACCCCCATCCCACACAGTACCATTGGAAAATGGCAAAGAACGGGCTGAAAGAGCTCCGTGGGATGCTGGAAGCGATTTACGAGTCTGAACTCCGCGAAAGCAAAGACTCAAAATCAGCCTATTCGTTCATAGACAAATGCTGCAAAAATATATACTACGCGCAATCGGCGCACGGGGAGGAATTTGTAATCCAGCTCGCGAATCGCCTTGTCGAGAACTACGGGCAAGAGGAAGCAGCCCGCACGCTCAAGCTGATTCTTACCAAGTTCGATTACAATGAAGTGATGAATTTCTCCACATGGCTTCCCATAAAAGCAGGCATGCCGAACGGCAGCCTCCCAACAGCGGATTTTTTCCTAAGGGAGCTGAAAGCCATAGGCAGGATGTTTGAAAATTCAAAAAACCCAAAAGATCTCCGCTATCATGTATTTCACAGCCTGCCGAATTCTGAGAAGGCATTGGGCTGCCTGGGGGAGCCTGAAGTCGAAAAAACCATTGAGAAGCTGATATCCTCGAATCCATTCATATGCCACATGTTCCTGGATATCGTTGCTGCATGGGGCGCAAACCCAGCAATGAAATACGCAAGAGTCATCCTGTCGAACAAGAAGGAGAACCGCAACGGCGACCCTGGCGGGGAAGAGAATGGCCATTCCTATCGGGTGATGCTGAAGGACCTTTCCGACAGGGCGGTGAAGATAACCCAGAGGAAGGCCGGCGGATATTATCCTGATGATTATGGCGACGAAGATTTTGGCGGCGTGGACAAGGCGTCATTGAGCGAGGCGGAGATTAACCTGAAGACATTTGAAAATGTGCTTAAGAAAATCCAGAAGCTTGTCGAAAGCGACGCAGTAAACATACCCAATTAGCAGCAAAGAGGGGGCGGCCATCGTCGCGGGCGCGACCATGCTCGGGGAATCAACGATTTCCTGAAGGAGTTTGCAGGCAGGTTTTGAAAGCACCGAAACTATGGCTTTGGCAGCCCAAGCTTCTCGTAAACAATCGGCGCAAAAGGGGACTTTTTGCCCCAGGCTTTCACGACATCTATCGCAATTTCCCTGGTAATATCGACCAGCCTTTGGTCAGTTATCCCATCTTTATCGTACATGGATAGCCAGTAAAAAAATCTCCCAGGATAAAATCGCAAGACGCTGGTTGCGCTTGCGAACAGTTCGGTCGGATGGTCCCACGGATGGCCCGCATTCCAGCGCATATCTGGGTAATCCCCCTCTTTGAACGCTTTGACCACCGGGTTGCCCAGCAACCTTATCTTTTTCCACAAGCTCAGCCCGTCCGCCGATTCTTTTCGCAGGTCTGCCCCTGTGGTGATTCGGATGGCATCCAGCATCCTTCCATATGCATGCTCAATTAACTTGAGCTTTGCCGCCTCGCCGCCATCCACCATGCGCTGATAGCAGGCATGGCTTTCTTCATGGCATGCAATCACTGCCGCCTCGTCCGTGTATCTTGCCGACACGTACACTTCTCGCGGGTCATCATCATAGTGCGGCTCATGAAAATTCTCATTTGAAATCAAATATACTTTTACGGTATCTTTAGGATTTATCAGCCTGCGGAGGGCGCCAATCGTGCTGGCTGTGGCTGAGCCGCTATTCCCCATTCCCGGGTACTCGCAAATCACATCAATGCCGTCCTGGCTAACAGTATATCTTTTTGCCGCCACCACAGTATCCACGTCCATCAGCACAATCTTTTTGCTGTCCGGTCCAAAGCCAATGGTGGCTGTGACTTTGGCTGTGATGCGATGGGATCCCCAAGGCGAAAGCGGAACAGCCAGCACATGCTCGTTTTTTCTTTTTCTATAATTGAGCTCGGCTTCAAAGTTTCCCCTGAGCGGGGATATTTTTAAGTACACGCCCCACCCATCCACGTACAAGGAAACCGGCGTAAAGAAGCCAGCCAGGTTCTCCAAGAGCCCCGATGGCTTTTGCCCAAACGACCCAACCCGCTTTTTCTTTTCATCCTGTCTTTTCACTTCCTTTGGTTTTGTTTTCTCTGCGGGTTCTCCTGGGTTGAATTCATTCTCCCTTAATTTCACTATCATCTTGAGATTCGCCTTCGCATGGCTCTTTTTTGCAGCAAGAGTTTCAAACAGAAGCATCGCATTACCAGGATTAAATATGGCGGCAAAGCATTTTAATCAGAAGTTCCCGGCATCCTGCCCGCCGCATAGCCGCATGCAAGTGCCACTATCGCGCCTGCCAATGCGAGCGGGCAAAGCCAATGGGCTGCCTGGGGCTCAAGCGCGATGCTGAACTTCCCTTGCGGGATGCCGGAAACATAAACTGCATTGGTTGCCGCATCAAATTTCACCTCGCATCCCGCAGCGCCGCTGCATGCAAGCGAGCTTGGAAGCGAATCCTGCCTTATGCGGAGGGTGCAGTTTTCCGCCAAGCACTCGCCTTGCACGCTTCCCCTGTCATAGTCAAAGGAATATCCGCCCACGCGCGCGCTGGCGCTTTCCACTTTCGCCGCTGCCTCCGCACCTCTGAGAACGAACAGCCGGTTGCTTCCCCCATAGGCAACTTCTGCCAGCCGCGGCTCGCTCTTGAAGCCCTCGTACTCCTGCCATCTTGTTTTTTCCGCTGCGCTGGCGGCTGTCTTGGCATTGCCCAAAAGCAGGTATTTGCAGCGCGCGTTTGCCATGGCGGCAATAATGCCGCCGGAAGAGTCCGCATCCGCGATAACGCTTCTTTCAAGCCCCTCTTCATAAACCGGATATTGCGAAATCTCCATCCTTCCCTGGACGAACACGCATCCATCCCCGATTATCCCGTATGCAGCATGAAGCTCGGAATATTCCGAGGCAACCGACAGCGAGGCTGCCTCGTCGCGGTACTGGTCCATCGTGGTTAATGCCACTGATGCGAAAAGAACGGCAAGCGGGGCAAGGATGGCCAGGCAAAAAGACACGGCCGCATCCAGCCTGTCAAGCTTCAGCATTTCCCCTGCCTTTTCCACTGCGCCCAGCGCAAACTCAAAAGCATATAGCGCCCCTGCGCCGGAAACGAAAAACAGCGGCAGGAAAAAGGACGGCATGAACCGCAAGCCATCGAGGAAGGGCGCGAGCCTGTTTAGCCCCTGGCTGGTGGCAAATGCAAAAACAAGCGCGCAAATGGCAAAAAGGAAAAGGAGGAACGTCTCGCGTTTTGTTATTGCCGCAGCCACACCGGCGATGAAAAGCAGCGGCAGGATGAAATAGCCCAGCTGGAACAGGCCCACCAGCGACCAGCCCAGGCTTTCAGTGCTCGCCCCCCCAAGCACAGAATAAGCTGCAATGATGCCTGTGTTGAGGGCAAACGGCGCAAGCAAAAACGCCGCTGCCGCAGCGCACGCAATGCCAAGGAGAACCGCCCTCCTGGCGCCTGTTACTGCGAGCGAAAGGGCAAAAAGCGCGCCCATCCCGATGGCAAGCGCAATGAAAATCCTCTGGTTCGATGCAACCGCAAGCACAAAGAGCAGGAGGGCGGGCCAAAAGCGCGCGTTTTTCCCATCCACCACGAATTCATAGGCAAACAGGAGCGAAACAAGCGAGAGCGACGTGGCAAATGTGTGCGCCGTCATGCCGTACATGAACAGGTCCGCCCCCCCTCCTGTCAGCATGCCCTGGCTTGGAAGGAAAAGGTAAATGAGAGAGGAAAACATGAAAACCGCGTCCTTGCCGCGCGGCAGCTTCCGCGAAAAAAGGTAGAATACTGCGACCGGCAGGAAAAACAGGAGGATTTCCCAGAGCTTGTAGGCATACTGGTGGCTCACGCCAAGCAGCAAATAAATCAGCGACGCCGGCACTGCTGAAATATAGGTGTACTCCGCCCAAGGCCACTGCAAGAGCATCAGATGACTTGCCCCTATTGGCACGCGGTGGATGTGGAAAGGCGCGTCCACCCCGTAAAACGAGGAAGGCACTGCGGAGTTCGGGCTTGACTGCCATCCGCCTGCCAGCTTGGCATCTACCACTGCCTCAATTTCAGTCCTCACGGTCTTTTCGAAAAATACCCGCTTCAAAAACCCATTGCCTGGCGCCGCCGAAGGGCTGGTTTCCTCTGCAAAAACCACGACAGAAACGTTCCCCCTGGCGTCCACAGGATATTCCTCCCCCGGCGCGCAGGGCGAGCAGGCAACCTTTCCATCCACTGTGATTTTTGTGACATTGGCGGTTTGGTCCGTGCCGGCAAAAGAAAGCGATGAAATATGCCCGCTTCCGCTGAAATTGGCACGCACACCCATTTCCTTTGCATGCGGCAGCTTGAAAAGAAGCGCATTCCCTGATGCATATGCGTCGCTGCTCCCGCCCGCCCCGCCGTTATCAGCATCCACCCTCTGAAAATAGAACTCTGGCTGCAGCGCCCCCACGTAAACTGCAAAAACAAGGCAGGACAAAAGCACGATAAGGGCCGGCAGGCGGGCGCCTATCCGCTCCAAAACATTCCCATTCTTAGGCGCAATCAATTTCCCAGGGCGCCCGGCGCCTTTCTTTCTCACTGCCTCCCCCTCTCCTCAAGCATTTTCTTAAGCGTGTAAAGATTCAGGCCAATGAGCACCATTATCATGCCTGCGATGCCGAAAAACACGGTAAGGAACGCTGAGCCCGTGGCAAGCTCGTGCCGCGTGTAGAAGGTATCCACCACAAACACGCCAAGCAATGCCGAGACTGCAAGCATTGCCGTTCCAATGCCTGCAAAAAGCGCAAGAGGGTTTTTCCTTATCACCTGGCCCGCGACATAATCCACAAGGCCAGCGCCCTGTTGGAAGGGGTTGTTCCTTTCCGGGAAATACTTCACATGCACAGGCACTTCTGCCACGCGCAGGCCCAAGTGCTGCGCAGATGACACCATATCGGCGCATCCCGCATATCCATCCGAGCCAATCGCTATTTTTCCAGCCGCTTCCCTTGAAATCGCGCGGAAGCCGCACTGCGCATCAACTTCCTTCTTCCCATTGTGCGCGCTTGTGAGCCTGTTGATGAATGCCACGCCCTCGCGCCTTCCAACCGGCGCAGAGACGAATTTCCCCAAAAAGCGCGAACCCTGGCACAAGTCTGCCGTTCCATCAAGCACAGGCCCTGCCACCGCCGGGATTTCATCGGCATCGTGCTGCCCGTCCGCATCCATGAAAACAAAAGCAGCGGCATCCATTTTCCGCGCAGCCGCAAGCGCGCTTTTCAGTGCCGCGCCATATCCCATGTTTTTCCTGTGCGCAATCACGCCTGCGCCGGCTTTCCTTGCAATCCCTGTGGTTTTGTCGTCCGAGCCGTCATCAATCACGAAAACCCTGCCGTATTTCCCGGCAAGCAGCACCACCGAGCCTATCGTCCTCTCCTCGTTGTAAGCAGGGATGAAAATTGCAACCTTTCCGCGCGTCATTTTTTCTCACCGGTTTTCTTTTTCTTTGCAGCCCTCTTCGCCTCCCGATTGGAGCCTTGGGCTCCAATGGGCGCAGATTTGCCGCGCAAATCTGCCGCCGGCGAAGGGGCACCGCCTGCGGCGGCTGTCGCCTTTTTCTTTGCCGCAGCCTTTTTTAGTGGGGCTGGAACGGCTGGCGCTGCCAGGGTTGTTGGAGAGACCGCCACATTCGGTTTCACGGACGCATGCGGGGTTGCAGGCAGTGTGCCTGCTGCGGATGCAATTGGCTTTGCCACGGCAGGCGCCACGCTCCTTTGGTAGCTTGGCTGCCCCCAATTCTTCTTTGTCTCGCACATCGGGTCAATGCACATCTCAAACGGCTTTTTCGCCTTCCTAATCACGCGCACCATTGGTGTGCCGCACTTTTCACACGCCTTGCCCAACGGCATTATCTTCGCTTCCTGCGGAAGAGGGTAGGTTGCTTTGCAGTCCGGGTAGCCCGAGCAGCCCACAAACTGCTTGCCTGCGCGCGAGCGTATGGCACGCAACTCCCCGCCGCACTTCACGCACTTGCCGAGCATGCTGTCCGAAAAGTCCTTCTGCCGCAGCCCCGAGAGCAGCCCGAATCCGATTTCCTTCTCGTTGCCGGCGAATTTCTTGAGTATCGCGTCAAGCACCTTCTTTCCATCCTCAATGGCTTTTTTCTCATTCTCCCCGTCTGCAATCTTTCCCATCTCCTCCTCAATCGACTTGGTGAGCTCCTCATCCATGATTTCAGGCGCAACCTTTGCCAGCAGGTCATAAACCGCCAGGCCGAAAGGCGTTGCCCGTATGCTCTCCCCCTCCAGATAGCCCCGCTTGAACAATGTCTCAATCACCGATGCCCTGGTTGCTTTTGTGCCAAGGTTCATCTTCTCAAGCTCGGAAATTATTGAAGCGGCGGTGTATCTCCGAGGCGGCTGCGTCTTTTTCTCATCCACCCGAAAGCCCGTCACAGCGACTCTCTCGCCTTCAACAAAAGAAGGAAGCGTGATTTCATCCATTTTCACATAGGGCGCATAGGAGTCGAACCAGCCCTGCTCAACGGTCCTGCTGCCTGACGCGGCATAATGCTCTGTGCCTGAAAGCAGCGACACCTTGAGGGTCTCGCGCTTTGCCGGCTTGCCCATGCATGAGAGGAACCTTTTCACAATCAGGTCATACAGGCGCGTTTCCTTCTCGCCCACCTGCCCTCCCTGCCCCGTGGGGTGTATTGCCGGGTGGGCCGGGTCTTCCTTCTTCCCCTCTGCGGGGGCGAAGCGCCCTTCCGCAAGCTGCGCCTTTGCGATTTTTTCATAAGCGGGATTTTTGGACAGCGACTCGACAATTCTCTTCAAATTCAGCTTTGCCGGGAGCTTCTGCGAGCTGGTTCTCGGGTATGAAATCATGGACGCCTCGTAAAGCGTTTGCGCAAGCTCCAAAGTCCTTGCGGGCGCAATGCCCAGTGCCCGGTGCGCCTCCACCTGCAGGCTGGTCAGGTCGAACGGGGGCGGCGGCGCCTGCAGCCATTCCTTCCTCTCCACCTTTTCCACGCTGCCATCCGCAGCCGAAGCGCCCATGGCAGCCGTTGCATCCTCTTTCCTCTCAAACCTTCCCCGAACGCTGTCAAACCTGGTGTCCTTTGCCTTGCACCAAAGCTCCCAGTATGGCTTTGAAACAAAAACGCCTATCTCCTTTTCCTTCTTGGCAAGGATTGCCAGCGCAGGCCCCTGCACCCTGCCTATGCTCATTGTCTGCCTGTAGCTTGCGCCTGCGCTCCGTATGGACGCCATGAGCGCGCGGCTCAGGTTTATCCCGTAAAACCAGTCCAGGATATGGCGCGCCTCGCCTGCAAGCGCATTTTCCACGTCAAGCTTCCCCCTCTCAAGATAGGCCGCTTCCAAGTCCTCCGAAGTGAGCGCCGAGAACTTCATGCGGCTTCCCGCTTCGGTGCCGCAGGCGAACCGCAATGCATTATAGCCGATGAGGCTTCCCTCAATATCATAGTCGCACGCGCAGATGTACTCGTCCGCGCCGGGCGCGAGCTTCTTTATGGCATCAACGTACTTCTTGGTGTAATCCGCGTCCTTCTCCACTTCCGAGCTTGGCGCCCATTCGATGTTGTAGACAGGGTAGCCGCCGGAGCCCTCGGCCTGCCTCAATGTGTAGAGGTGCCCCACCGCGGAGACGACCACGATATGCGCCCCGTCCCTGTCCACCTCGTAATATGGCACGCCGTTTGCGGATTTCCTCACTGCTTTCCCCCTGCCTATGGCATACGCTATCTTCTCCGCCACTTTCGGCTTTTCACAGATAACAAGCTTCATTTTATGCTCGCCCCACGGGTTCCTCTTTTTTGCATAAACCTTTTAACCTGCGCCTTCGATATCTTATTTGGGGTGGGGAGATGGGCGCGAAAGGGCAGCTTTCCGCGGAAATGCTCGTGGTTTTGGTGGTTATCCTCGGCCTAGCCGTAATACTGGCAAGCACGCTCATGAAGAGCGCGAACAAGGCGGCGGCAAGCGCGGATGCGAAGACTGACGCCGTGCTCGAGGCATCCGACAAGGGCGTGGCCAAGGGCGTGAGTGGGGACTATTGCGCAACAGACACAGATTGCGCATCCGCCAGCTGCGATTCCTATACGAAAAAGTGCGTCTAAATTTGCAAAAGGCGGTATTTTATGCCGGCTCCGTCTTATTCCCGCGCGCAGG
Organism: Microcaldota archaeon; assembly: GCA_026396415.1. Lineage (GTDB taxonomy): Archaea > Micrarchaeota > Micrarchaeia > Anstonellales > Anstonellaceae > UBA10161. Next base: position 6,958 of record JAPLWX010000023.1, on the reverse strand, counting down.
CATCAGTCGAAACCCTGCTGGTTTTCATCATTTTCCTCTCCGCGCTCGGCATCTCGTATGCCGCAGGCTCGCGCCTGGCATCGGCAGCGCAATCGCGCCTTGACACGTCGCTCTCGCAATCCTCCTTCTTGGAGTTTTCAGCCAAGCTGCAGTCCGCCTGCTCGCTTGGGAACGGCAACGTGCGCGAGGTGGAGGCGAAAGGCAAGATGGCAACACTTAAGCTGGCAGAAGATGAGGCAGAACAAGCCTCGGCAGCGCCTGGCAGCACAGGCAGTTCCATCATCTTCATAGCAGGCAATTTCTCGGCGCGCGCCAACTCATCCTGCGCAATCTCGCTTGCCTCAGGCGCGCCCGCGCGCTTTTTCAGGATAGAAAACAGGGGCGGCGTGCTGGAAATAACATAGGCGGACCGGCTTGTCGGCGCACCGGCAAGCGGTTCCGTTGTCGCAGCAGCGACAAATTGGACGGTCTGATGCGTTACTTCTCACCCACAAACTCCTTCAGGAACTTCGCGCACGCCGTGCCGTCCATGCCATATAGCATTATGGAGCGCACGCCTGCGCCCTGCCCCGCCTGCATGTCCTCCATATTGTCGCCGGCAAATACGGCTTCATCCGCGCGCACGCCCAATTTCCCAAGCGCGAGCGTTATCATGGCAGGGTCCGGCTTGACAGGCGCATCGGCGCTTGTCATCACGGCTTCAAAATATTTCTCAATGCCAAGCACTTTCAGCACGAGCCGCGCGGATGACCTCCTGTTGCTGGCTGCAGCCAGCTTATAGCGCGCGGCAAGCTCAGGCACATGCGCGGCGAGGAGCGAGGGCTTGACAAGCGCAAGGTTTTCCGCTGTAAGCTCCTTGAGCCTTTCCAGCATTTTTTTCCGCAGCGCCACGTCCTTCCCAAGTGGCGGCGCAAGCGCAATCAGCACGGACTCTGCGGAGTGCGCGGATGACATGCCCTCCACGCGCGAATCAGGCACGGCAAAGCCGAATTCCTTCATGAGGCGGATGGTATTGTGCGCAATCGCCTCCCGCGAGTCCGCAAGCACCCCGTCAATGTCGAAAATAATCGCTGTTATTGCCACTTTATCTTCCTCTCCATCTCGGTTCTCTCATCCCTGCAAAGCAGTGCCACGCGCGATGGCGCATGCGTGTCAGTGAAGCGGTAATCAGTCATCTTGGCGAGCTTGTGCGCAATTGCCTCGATTTCCTCCATCTTCAGCATGCTCTCAAGCGCCAAGCCCCTTCCAGGCGAGCGTGCGCCGCCCACAAACACCATGCTTTTCACTTCAATATAATGCGGCTGCGCGAGCTTTATCTGTTTTGCATAGCCTTCCAAATCAGTGTCATTAACGCCGCGGCAAAGCGTCATCCGAAGCACAGTCCTTGTCCTCTTTCCGATTTCCGGCATCATGCCAAGCGTTTTTTGGTATTTTTTCCAAAGCCCAGGGCTGGACGGGCGGATGTATCGCTTGTAAACCTCCTCGTTTGGAGCCACCATGGAAACATAGAACTGCGTAGGCAGCACTTTCCATTTGGCAACTGCCTCTGGGAGCGTGCCATTGGTGACAACAAACGTCGTCATGCCGCGCGCGTGGAACTCGGACAGCAGTTTGTCCATCTTGGGGTACATTGCAGGCTCTCCTGTCAACGAGAGCGCGACATGTTTAGGCGAAAGCGACTCGATGTAAAGGGCTTTCTTCACTTCAGGATTGCCTCCAAAGCCCGACACAAGCGTTTTCTGTGCCTTGACAAGCCCCTCTGCAACGTCGCCGGCGTCATCCCATCCAAAGCCTTTCACATCTCCATACTTGTCTTCAGATTGGAGCTGCGGCTCCAATACAGACAAATTTCTCAGAAATTTGTCTCTTTCCGGCATCATCCGCCAGCAGAAAACGCACGCATGGTTGCAGAACTGGAGCACAGGGGTGCACTGCAGGCAGCGGTGCGAGGAAATGCCGTAAAATTTCGACTTGTAGCATCCGCCTTGCCCCTTAAGCGACTCGCCTGCCCAGTGGCAAAGCTTTGCAGCAGAGTGCTCGCCCACAATGGCATACTTCTGGTTGACCAATCGCGCAAGCATCCCGTCCGGCAGGCTGGCATTCTTGCGCCTGGCGCTCTCATAATGCCTTCCGACGCCTTGCTGCCTTCTCGCCCTTGCCATGTTTTGGTTGCCTTTCCTTCACGTTATAAACCTTCTGGGCAATACATTTGCAGCAATCTTTAGAGGCCTTTTCTTCCAGCGCCTCCAAGAGCGAGATATTATGGCGATAAAAATCGATTTTTCCCCGAAAAAGAAGTCGGCATGCGTCTCGGAGCCCGAATCCGTATCCTCTTTGGTGAACGGGCACTACGGCTACATGAAAAAAGGCACCATCCACCTTTTCCCGGAGGAAGCGCTTTACCTGATGGACATACGGAACGCGCGCGCATTCGACTCTTCCCTGAACGAATACCGCTTCAACCACGTGGCGGCAGCTTATGAGCGCAAGAAGCAGATGGCGCGCTACTTCACCTACAAGGACTGGCGCGACCGGGGGCTTATTGCCCGCCAGGTGGGCGAAATCTGCGAGCGCTACGGCAGGAACAACAGCATAAAATACCCCTCGGGCGCCCTCTCGCTTGACAAATACTCCCTGGTCGGCCGATTCTATCCGGATGATTTATGGTCCATCATCGACGACGAGGAAACGGGCAGGCGGCTTTACGAGGAGCACTGGTTCGGGCAGTTCGGCTCATACAAGGCGGAGCAGCGCGGCAGGCTCTCCAAGCTCGACGCTTACGAGACGCTCTTCCTCATGCGCCACTCGGGCATGAGGCTTGAGAATGCGGATGAGAGCGGCGTGATACGCGCGGCAAGGCGCCAGCACAAGGACTTCCTGCATCTCTACGAGGTTTACGAGGACTGGCGCCTGCACGGCTTCGTGCTCAAGACAGGCTTCAAGTTCGGCACGCATTTCCGGCTTTACTTCCCGGGCGCCTCCCCCTCGCGCGAGGGCAAGGAGTGGATACACAGCAAGCACGTGGTGCACTGCTTCCCCCGCGCAAGCAAGCTCCTCATCTCCGAGTGGGCGCGCGCAATCCGCGTGGCGCACTCGGTGAAAAAAACCTTCCTGCTCGCCATTCCGGGCGAGGCAAGGAAAAAAGCGCACGCTGCCGTGAAAAAGACAAAAGCTGAAAAGGCGGATTTGCACACCACGCTGGACTTCCTTCTCTATCATCGGCAGCACGGCGGCATCGAGAACCCGAAAACCGGGAAGCCGAAATACCTGATGTTCTCCCTCTCGGAGGAGGAGCATATCGGCGGCGAGGAGCTGGCAGACGCGATTGCGCAGTGCAAGAGGATAGGGCTTGAGCTCCTTCTCGCTATTTGCGACCGCGAGACGTCCGTCACATACTACCTGGTGAAAAGGCTCGAGGTGCCAGGCAGCACGCGCGAGTACTACGAGATAGAATGGGTGCAGCCCTGAATGCGCATTCCGGCTGGAAAGAAGGCTCAGTGCATTATCTCGATTTGTACTTCGTCTGGGGTTCTACCTGTCAATGCTTTATACTGGCATGCTGCCTCATCAGCAAGTGCTGTATACCCGCACAAAAGCGCAGTAGTATAAACACTGTGGATGGGCCCTGGAATGCCACCATGGCTTGCCTTCACAGCCTCCTGATAATGCCAAAGCGCAGTGTCCAGGTCTTTCGCCCTGTCGCCAAACTCCATGTATGTTATGAATTCCAATTCCTTGGGGTCATTTGTCCTAAGATACACTTTCGCCCCGTGGTGGCGCAACTCGAATTCGTTTTTCGGGTATCTTTCCCTCTCTCCAGTCTTGCCGTCCACTTCCACCATCCAACCGCCCACTTCAAGCACGGCGTGGTTTCCAACGATGATGACAAAAGAAATATCCTTCATCCCATTTTTTATCAGGGCATCCAGCATTGAAAGGCAGAATGTGCGGCAATTGAATATGCCCGTTTCCTCGGATTCAATCAGGGTCTTGCCCTGGCTTCCAGGCGCGGCCCCGATCACAGTGCCCCACATCGCAACCTCGGTTATCTTCTCCCCTGTGTTCCTGCCCTTCAAGAACGTCAGAAGCCCGCTAGTATATCTCTCATGCCTGCCCATGGCAGACGTATCCCTATTGCTGATCTTCATCACATTCCAGGTGCCTGGGTAAGTGGTGTCAATCTTTGTTGCCTGCTCGGTCAAGGGCGCCCTGAACATGCCTTTCGCAGGCAGCTTCTTCGGGCCATTGGCTAGCACAACAGAGGAAAAAAGGCACACGCCGGCTGCTGCGAGCAGCAATCCCTTTTTCATTTTCATTCCACCTTGTTCTCGCTTTCAAGCGAGCCGCCTACAACACCATTGTAGATCCTATACCGATTACTGTGTGCAGGGTCCCTCATAACTATGAAGGCCCTCCCATCGCTGCCCATTATGGTATACCCAGTATTTTCATTCACGGAGTTGGCACCAGCCTCAACCGCCTTTGCATCGCACCCCCTCTTCACAAGCTCAGAGGTCAGCTCGTCTTTTGCCAGGTCGCTTGCAATGGGCCTGTTGCTCTCCCTATGGTACAATATGATAACCGAATTGTCCTGGCCTGCAGGCGCAGATCCTTCTGGCAGGGTAAGCTTGAGGCAGTCGCCCACCGCATTCCCATTATTCCGGGCATTCTGGACTATGAATGGAAGCAGCCTGGAGTAGTTTTCTGCAGTGACCTGCTCCGTGCGGGTTTTGCCCTTGTCCAGTGAAACCGTTGCAATATCAAGCAGCTTCTTTTTGCCTGGCATAATGGAATATACACGGCTTGCAAAGGCATACTCTCCATTGGCAAACGCGTTCGGATCAACTCGAAGCGACCATTCAATATTTCCATAATTCTTTACCAGCTCCGTTTTGATCCGGCCCTCGTCTATGGTGAGTGTTCCGTTTTTTAAGCCATGTTCAAGTGTTATTTTTATCAATTTCCCGTTCCAAACCAGCGAAGCTTCGGCAGACCAGCCATCTGCGGTCTTCTTGTAATTTTTGAAGGTCACTGGCATGCTGCCTATATTGTCACTATCCCAAAAATCCGCCTTCCCAAGGCTCACATAGGCAGTGACTTCGCCCGGCGCCTTCTTTTGCCCATATGGCAACCCCTGGGCCTTTGCCATCAGGCTATTGAGAAAATTAAGATTTTCCCACGGCTTGTAATTTGGGAGCAGGGGGGATACGCCGCCCCACTCAGGCTTGAATTCAAGCTTCCCGTCATCGCCTGTTTTGTACGGCACGTGCTTGTCCTTTATCTTTACCTTGACGAATTCCTTCCAGTCAACAAGGCCAGTGACTAGCATGCTGAGGTTTCCTCCCCCGGAACCGCTATATCCTGGGGTGTGGTAAGCCTCGCAAGTCACGTTCCCTCCCCCGCTTCTGCCCCCCCCGAACACGGAACCAAGGCCGGTGGTGATGTGCGGTATGGGGATGCGCAAGACCCTGACTTTCCTTATCTTCTCATCCGTCTCCTTGTCTCCATAGGTGACTATGGTAGTCGGATCGAAATAAATCCGGTCCGCCCACTGTGCGCCAGGCGGCAGGGCCTCGCCGTTGCGCAGTGCGAAATACTTGGTCTCTGTCTTGGCCTTCTGCTCCGAGAGGTTTTCCACTTCCTGGCCCATGCCCTCTAGGAGCTTCTTCCCCTCTTTATTCATGTCATCCTTCCCGTCGTTTATCAGCACATGCTTTACTGCTGAAAAGCAAGTGACGTTTTCTAGCACATCGCGCTGCGAGCGCACAATCCCCTTATTAAGGTCAGCCGGCTTGAAAGACGTGTTGCTGAATGATATGAAGTCCGTCTGAATATCGTTGAAGTCTTTGTATTCCAGCGCGCCCTTGGGAAGGATGCACAGCCAGTTCTCGGCGCCCTTTGCCATTATCACATCATATTCCTGTCCCGTCTTGCTGTCCTTGTAAGCGCCCACGAACCAGTCGTTCTTCTCAGAGTATTTTCCATAATACCAGTCCGTCGGGTTTTCCATGCCGCCAGTGGTGGCAACGTGCTTCATCACGTCTGGGTTGTTTTCAACAAACTTGCGAATTTCATCAACCTTGCTCCCGGGCATATCTTGGTAGATTTCCGAGCCAATCTGCATGCCCATGAGCTGGGCTCCGAAAAGGTCAGTCATCCCCTGCCCTGGTTTGGGGCCGGTCTTCTTTGCTTCAACTGCCGCCAACGCGGCCTGCCCGTACAGCTTGGCATCAACACTGAAGCCCACGCAGCTCATATCGTCGTATTTGATGTTGCTTACATCGACCCCTGCTGCCACAAGAGCAGTCTTGATGTTTTCATATTGCTCCTTCGTCACTCCAAACAATACAACTGCGACTTTTCCGTTTTGCATCCCCTTTGCGTCATCGGATACCGCATCCTCCAGTTTCCCCCAGGAATTGGCTGCCTGGTTTGAGCCGGAAAGGTCGATGCCACGCACGCTGATTATCGCAGGGGTCTGCGCGCCAGCCTCAACCTTCCAAACGTCAACATATGGGCGGTCATCCGCTTTTTTCTCATTAGTTTTTTTCACAGGTACCGGGTAATTTATCACATAATTCTGCGGGGTTTCCAGCACAGTTTGCTTGACTTCCTTCACGCTTGATGCCTGGGGTGCCGTTTCCTGCTGCTTCGAAACAGGCGCCGCGTTCTGCTTATTTTCGACTCTCACCGTTGTCTGCATTATGAACATGTTTCCATCCCCTCCGGAAGGCCAAGTTCCGGATAGCGGTTTAAATAGGCTGCGAACTATTTAAATACCTTTCCTTATTTTATCACATTTAAAAACAAAAGAGATTTAGTTGCCTAGGCGCGGGAAACCCAATGCCTTCAGGCGTTGGATGAAAGCGCCTCCTTCTCTCTTATTTTGTGCTTGAAAAATAGTTGCCAGTAGCGGCGCGGCCGCCTTCGGCGGCCCATCAGTCTATCACCGCTACTG
>JAPLWX010000008.1 GCA_026396415.1 Microcaldota archaeon | reverse complement strand
CCCCATTTTCCATCAAGCTCCTTATTTCCACGTGCTCACCTCTTGTTATCATAGCAATCCCGAGAGATTTTCTCGGAACAGTTATAACTTCGGGTGGGACGTGTCGGTGAATATGGGGAAAATTAGACCGTTATTCACACAACTGTAAATGTGGGTTTGAGATAGGCGTTATTCTCCAATATCTTAATCTCGTGTAATAAGTCTCTATTTCGCTCTTCACTTAAGGCCTTTAGTAAATCGTCAAAAGCAACATCTGGTTTGCCATGATCTCTAACGTAATCTAGAATTGACTTCTGTTTCGCGGTTAGAGGTTTACTATCTGTCATAATTCTACCTTCCGAACTCATTTTTCTTTAACCAATATTTAAAGCAATCTATAGCTCTACGTCGGCATTAGAAAATCAGACCCGAACAAGAAGAATTTCAACTTACACGAGCCAGATATACAAGAAATTGCAGAAGGCGTGCGGGTGAATGCAGCGGCACCGAACTTCGGTCAGCTTTTTAATCCTTGTATGGATTAATCCCGCATGAAAGCTGAGAATGAAATAAAGGCGCTAATCCTGGGATTGCATTCCAAGCTCAGCAGCCTCCCTAACCGCGATTCCGAAACGGAAAAGAAAGCGGAGGAATATCTCAGCCAGCTTTTCGGGGCGCTTGGCTGGGATTGGCTTAGCGCGGAAGTTATGCCACAAAAACAGGTCAAGAGCGGCGGCAAGACGAAAAGGGTGGACTACTCCTTCAAGAAAACTGGCAGGATAAAGCCGGACTTCTATATGGAAGTGAAAAAATTCTCAGAGGATCTAAATCTGCCCGCGCACCGCGAACAGGCGCTGAGCTACGGAAAGAACAGTGGGATTAGGTGGGTTCTTTTAACCAACTTCACGCACTGGCGCGTCTTCAATTCGGACTATTTCGACGAGCCGAACAATGCCGAACTGTTCGAGTTTGACCTTCTCGGGGCGGCCAGCGACCCAGACAAGATGAAGTGGCTTATGCTTTTCTCATACGAGCAGGGCGGCCCGGCGCTTGATGAATATGCCAAGAAGCACAAGAAATGGAAGGAAAGCGAAAGCGTCGAGGACCTCCTGACTGAGCAGCTTATCGCCACCCGCAGGGCGCTCTCAACCGCTATAAGGGAGCAGAACCACGATCTTTTTGACCCGGAGCCGACAGATGAGGACATCATGGTGGACTCCTGCGTGCAGCATATCCTCGACAGGCTCATATTCTGTAGGATGCTTGAGGACAACGGATCTGACTCTGGCTATAGGATGGATGAGGAGCGCAGGAGATGGGAAAGCGATAAGCGGGTTCAGTTCTACGGTGAATTCCTCACGGTTTTCTGGGAAAAGATGCGCAAGAGGTATGACAGCACCATATTCGACAACCACAGGATAGACGGGCTGACAATCAAAAACGAGGACTTCATGCCTGTCTTTGACTCGTTTTATGTGAACCCGAAGACAAAGCTGCGCTACAGGTTTGAGGCGATAGGGACGGACATCCTCGGCCATACCTATGAGAACTACCTCTCCTACAAGCCGAAGCAGACTGCGAAAAGGACCGGTCTTGAAAAGGAAATCTACAAGCGCAAGCAGAGTGGAATCTATTATACTCCGGAATTCCTGGTGGATCACCTTGTGCGCGCCACTCTGGGCAAGAAGCTTGAAGGATGCAAATCCCAGCAAGAAGCTCTAAAGCTTCGGGTCCTTGACCCCGCCTGTGGCTCCGGGACGTTCCTTGTGCGCGCGTTTGACGAGTTCCGCCGCTGGTATCTTGTCAGGGAAAAGAAGAACGGCAACGGCGGGCATGATGAGGAGGTTCAGGGGCTTTCCCAATTTCTGGACGCGGTGCTCGAAAACTGCATATACGGGATAGACCTGGACGCACGCGCGGTCAGACTGGCGAAGCTGAACCTATTCCTGAGGGCGATTGACACACCCAGCCGCCTTCCAAGGCTCAAGATAATACAGAAAAACTCCCTGCTGAATGACGGGGGCTTCAAGAATTCGTTTGAAATCGCGCGGGACTTCCCCCTGGTTGCCGAAGCTGGCGGCTTTGACGTAATCATCGGAAACCCGCCGTGGGAAAGGTTTGAAATCAAGACGCAGGAGTTTTTCGAGAAATATGACGAGGGCTTCAAGGACCTGGGCACCAAACAGGCGAAGAAGCGCGCGGAGGAGCTACTTGCGCGAGCGCACATCAAGCAGGACTACCAGATAAAGCAGGCGGAATACACCGCGCTTGCCTCGCACTTCCAGAGCGCCTATGAATTCCAGGTGGATGGCGCAAGGAAGAACATGTCTGGGCACACGGACCTCTACAAGCTTTTCACCGAGCGCGCGTACCAGCTTGCGAAGGATGGTGGCCTGGTTGGGTTGGTCGTTCCGAGCGGCATCTACACCGACCTCGGGACGAAAAGCCTGAGAAGAATGCTGTTTGAGCACTGCCAATTGAAGGAAATGTTCGGGTTTGAAAACAGAAAATTCATATTCCAAGATATAGATCAGCGTTACAAATTCGTCCTTCTCACATTCCAAAAGGGCGGCACTACATCTTCCTTCCCATGCGCGTTCTTCCTTTATGGCGAGGAAGACTTGAAGCGCGCGGTTGAGAATCCAACCCGCCTAACAATTGATTTCATCCGTTCCTCATCGCCAATTTCAATGAGCGTGGTGGAGATAAAATCCGCGAAGGACTTTGAAATTGTGAATAAGCTCCTTGCCTTCAGCAAGCTCGGCGAGCCTGCATGGGGCATAAAGCCATTCCAGGGCTTTAACATGACCACAGACAGCCACCTCTTCCAGACCGGCAAGCTCGGCGTGCCGCTTCTTGAGGGAAAGAATATCCATCAATTCACCCATCACTGGAGGGAGGCACCAGACACGCGCTTCACTGTATCTGAAAAAAGCATCCAGAAGAACCTGAAGGATGAAAAGCAATATCAGAATGGATATTGGATTGGATATAGATTAATCGCAAGGTCAACAGACCATCGAACTTTGATTGCGACGGTTGTGCCACCTGGCTATGTTTGCGGGCATTCAATGGCAGTAATTATGCTGTCAGACCTCAAGAAAATATCCTATTTGGCAGGCATTATGAATTCCTTTGTGCTTGACTATGTCATACGACAGAAGATGAGCGCCAACATCAACTTCAATTTCTTCCTTGAGCTTCCGGTCCCGACGCCCGAGCAAGCCGGCGCTTATTACGACCAGATTGCAAAAAAAGCCGCGCAGCTTGTTGCGACCACCGACGAATTCGAACAGCTAAAAAAGGAAGTTGGCATCTCGCACGGCATCGTTGAAGAGAACGATAGGCTGCTCGCACGGGCACAGCTTGATGTTGCAGTTGCCAAGCTTTATGGCATCACAAAGGACGAGCTTGCATACATACTTGAGAAATTCCCTATTTTTGATCCGAAGCAGAAGGAACTGGTGCTGAGGGAATATTGAGACGATTTGGGTTCTGATGGAAATACTCGTACACGCCGTCCATTGAGGACAACGGCCAGGAATACTTTTCAATAGCGGGGCATGAATAAAATAGGGTTAAGGGCGTATTGATGGAAAATACTGATACTGGCTCACCAATAAAGAAATTCGAATGCACCTGTTGCGGCGAGTGTTGTAAGAACTTCGGAATTGGCGGTTTCCTACCTCTTTGGGAATGGGAAGCAGAAGATTATGAAAAGCTGGCGAGTGAGAGAGGGATATCTCTACGAATTGAGCCAGAGGGTATTATTCACGATAGAAAGTCTGGGTTGTTTTTTTGTTTAAAATACGGCATGCGTAACCAACCGTGTCCGTTTTTACAAGAAAACAAATGCTCTATTTATGAAAGACGCTCTCTTGCTTGCAGAGCCTTTCCAGTAGCCATGACGCCGTATTTTTCGCGCCAAGTCAACAAAACAAATTTTATGGAGTGCCCGGTTGTCGACAGCGAACAATTTCTCCATGCAATTGGTGCATCCAAAGAATTTAGCATAAAAATAGAAGCCAAAAAAACCGACAGCGCGTTTCGTGAGAGGTTTGGAGATAGTTATGATTGTTGCAGCCACAACGAAATGCTTACGAACGTCATGCCGTCCATTTTGCAATCACTCATTCAGGCGAAAAAAATAGAACCAGAACCATCACATAGATTGCATAACAAACGCATTCCGGTTTATTCTTTTTATAATTTTCTCGTCAGAATTGGCGCGTGCAGTGCTGAAGGCAAAATTGATGCGATTAATAAGTTTAAAGACCATGAACTTTTTTTAAAAATGATAAATGCGCCAGAAAATTCTGATTCTTCGACGTAAAAATGAAAAATGGGCTCCGACGGGCACCACGTGCACTCCTCCTCCTGCGCCATGCACGTCCAGTTTAACCTTTCCTCCCAATGGCCGCCTTTGTGTTAGCGCTGTTACGCAACACCTAGGAAATTCACCTGCCACAAGGCTTATTAACGCCGTAAGAAGTGGGGAAAAATACTCACCCGCGTCAGAAATCGGCAAAGGGATATAAATCCCAAATGTTACATTAATAGACAACCAGAGGGGTAAAAAAAGACGTAAGCTCCGAGCATAACGCTTGGGTTCCGGCGGTCGCATTTTCTTTTTCAAAGAAAATGGGACGCCTAGCGCCGCAGCGCTAGTAGCGTCGCATTTTTTTTATGAATAACCAGCGCAAGCTTCAAATCACAATGAAGAAAGGAAATACGCGCATGAGAGCGTGTCGCCCAGGCCCACTGTCATCGCGGGCTTCTCCACGGATTTTGCCTCGTACCCCTCAAGCTCGGGCAGAGTTGCGCACCTTCCGTATTCCGCGCGGAATGACGCGCACTTGCGCGCGAACTGCATCGCCTCGTCATCCAGCTTTTCTTTCGGCAGCACTTCCTGCGCGGACTGGGAATGGAGGAGCGCTGCATTCGCCTTCTGCGAGAAATCCTCAATGCCCACTCCGAACGAGGACATCTCCGTGTCATTCAGCCCAACCATGTCGAAAATGCCAAGCTCCTCCAGCATCGCATCCCTCACCTCCGGCTTTTGGAACTCGCCAAGCTCGCAAAAAAGCCTCAGGGACGGATTAATTTCCTTCCATGCGCGCAACTCCCCCATGAACTTGCCCAGCCTCCCGACCGTGGGGAGAAGGTGGAAGCCGCCAACGAACGCATGCTGCACTGACAAAAGCTCCGCCCTGATTTTCCCGCAGAACAGGCTGTCAGGGTGCAGGGGCTGGGGGTCGTATGACGCGATGAAGCGCGTGCGCGCCTCGGCGCTTTCGAAGACAAAGTGGTGCGCCTCCAATTTCTCCTCCTGCACGCTGTCAGCAGGCGCAAACCCTCTCTCCGTCGCCACCAGCACCTTCTTGGGATGCGAAAAGAGCCGCAGCAGGCCGGCGGATGCGTAGTTTGTGTGCAGGAGGCACTCCACGCCGAGAGCGGATGCCATCTGCGCGGCATTTCCCGCCTGTCCGCCAACTATCTCCTTTGCGCCCTTGAACTCTGAAAGAAGGAAATTGCAGGTCTTGCTGTCGATGGAAACCTCCCGCTGCACGCTGTAGGCAAAGCATTCGTCCATCTGCGAGGCAAGCGCGGGTGCAAAATCCCCTACCCGCTTAAGCTCATCCTCGCTCGGAAAGCAGTGGTGGTCGATGTTTGCGTTAAAGGCGAATATCGCGCGCGGGGGAAGTGCCATGGAGGGGGTTTGTACATGCTTTTTAATATTGGTGCCCTTGAGCCAAGCGCACGGCTCCATCTCTAACCCGATCCAATGCAGATATGTTTAAAAAGTGTTATTTCATGATATTATCATGAAGACCACTGCTAAAGTTGCCATCCTTATCGGCTTAACTCTGGGGTTGACAGCGTGCGGGCCCCAGCGGGTCAAAAAAGAGGCAACTGCCCCCCCTCAGCCAGAGCTATTTCAGCAAAGCAAGGCCCCTGCGCTCCATTCGGGGCAGGTGAAGGATAACGGATACCAAAAATTCAGGCAAGCGCTTCTTGCCAAGCCAATGACCTTTAGCCAGGCTGCGAGCCTGATTTCCAAGGAAACGGGCATCAAGATGCAAATGCCATGCTACAAAATAGCGGATCCAAACAGGATAACTTCTTCCAAAAGGTTCTACGCGCTTTATATGCTGCCGTTCATATTTCCAGATGAGTTCAGGGGCGCCTTTGGCACGCAGATGATTCCCATGGCGTCGAACCATGTTTTTGACACATATGCAAAAAACCATAAGGACGGGAGAATCGCTGCCCTGGCAGCCTACATAGTCTGCAATCAAAAGTGCAAGACCCCTGAAGAGACGGCGCAAGCAATTGTCTCCTGGGTCGCCAACAATATAGCCCCTGATATGACCAACCTTTCCATCTGTGAATAACGGTCTAATTTTCCCCATATTCACCGACACGTCCCACCCGAAGTTATAACTGTTCCGAGAAAATCTCTCGGGATTGCTATGATAACAAGAGGTGAGCACGTGGAAATAAGGAGCTTGATGGAAAATGGGGT
>JAPLWX010000022.1 GCA_026396415.1 Microcaldota archaeon | reverse complement strand
TTCGTGGGTCAGGTTTGGAGCCGGAAATTCGATCAGGGAATGGCCAACGCGCCCAACAATAGAGCAGGAGAAAATCTTGTCTGCCGTCGGAGCAGACTGTTGCTTACCTGCTACCCAACTTTAAGGAAAGACAGGACAGAGAGACACTCTTATAATCGGGCAGATGAGCAATTGGTTAGACAAAAATGGGGTGAAAAGGCGGTTGTCGAGTGGCTATTTCATATAGCCATTGATAATTTAGATACGGCGTTTAAAAAGGCAAAAACTACATATGGCCGTGGTAACGCTTTCAATTTTTTTAGATTTGGCATAGCTTCAGATAATTTCATCTATATTGACGCTGAAACCCTTGATGACGATAACCTAAGAGATGAATTTGACGATGTTTATGATGAACGTTAACTTGAAATAGGCAGATATACGCTGGATTGCTTTGGGTTACACTGTATATTTTTTATATAACTCGTGAGTTGAACACCCATGACAGAAATAGTTGAAAAAAAGGGCAATTTGTTTGATTCGGAGTGTCAAGTTATTGTAAATACGATTAACTGTTCGGGTGTAATGGGAAAAGGAATCGCATTAGAGTTTAGATATCGTTACCCCGATATGTTTATTGACTATCAAGAACGCTGTAAAAATCACAAAATCCATGTTGGAAACGTATATTTGTGGACAAAGTCCAAGCCCATGATCCTGAATTTTCCAACTAAATTACATTGGAAAGACCCATCTAAATTAGAGTACATCGAATCTGGTTTAGAAGATTTTGCACATAAGTATAAGGCGCTAGGCATAACTTCAATTGCATTCCCACAACTTGGAACAATGTCGGGGGGGCTGGACTGGAGTGCAGTCCGATCTGTTTTGTACAACAAACTCAATCCACTAGACGGAATTTTTATCGAAATTTATCAGTTTGACAATACGGGTAGTGATCGATTGTTTGAGAATTTTAAGATGCAGACGAGTAATTTTAAAGTTAAGGAATTTACTGAAAATTTGGGTTTGAGAAAGAAACAAGCTAGAATTTTGGAATCTGCATTGAAACGTGATGATATAAGAACAATGTATGCTCTGCAAAACTTGAAAGGATTGGGTAAGACTACAATAAAAAAAATCTACGACTACGCCTTGCCAAAGCGCATGAACACAAAACTATCTAATTGGTAATATGATTTTCCAATCCAGTTTCGAGGTCAATATTTAGATTTTTATCGCCCAGGAGCTTCTTAATCTTGTGGGCCGCATCCATATTTTTAACAACTATTTTTTTGAAATATTTAGGCGGCACACATGCGTAGATGAGTACCTCTGCACATCGTTTTCTTTTATATTCATTAAATTCATAACCTTCATAGTATGATGCCTTGTCATGAGATAAAAGATCCCAATCTAATTTTTTCAGATCACCATAATCTGTGTATACTGTACTTAAACTTGCACCAAGATTTCCATCTGAAAATGCAAATGTTATTTCTTTATCAGCTAACACCTCTTTACTAATCAAAATAAGCGCAAAGTCAATATCATGCGCACGTCTCATCATTATGTTTGAAGCCGTGTTGGGAATTAAATACATATTCGCACAGTCGTGGAGCGGTCGTTTTACTCCATCCGTCATCTCAATCAGACGTTGATGTCTATTATCTTGGACACCGAGATTTGATGCATCAGTATGACTTAGCTTACGGGTGTTCACAGCATTTCTGCTTAATATGCCCAGATTCAAGATACTCTCAAGATTATTTAAAGGTGTTAAATAATACAGATAACTAAATCTTGGATCTTCTTTGACGGCCCTACCCAAATCGCCTGCTTTTGCAAAAAGTTCAGCACGAAAAATATGAAGTTCTGCTGTATTTCCAAAAACCAGTGCTTCCTCTGTGGCACTAATTGCCCCATTTAGATCTCCAACATTATATTTTTCTTTGGCTGTTTGTTCAAATGCATCGAACTTCAGCCGTTTTTCATCATCTAAGAATGCGAGATATTTCTTTGCTACACTATCATATGTGCCATTTAAGAGTTCTGAGAAATCTTTTTTTGCACCATCTATATCTCTAAATTCGTATTTTAATTTTCCACGGTTTAAAAGTGCTTTCTCATCCCTAATAAACCGCAAAACCAAGTCCAGATCTTCTAAAGCTTCCTGTTTATTCCCAAAATTAATCTTTTGTACTGCTCCATCTATTACAGAATAAGCGTAATCGTAATCCTCTTTTATTGCGTCCTCTTTACTGCGTAATCTATAATATGAACCAAAATATATTTTTTTTATACTAACTAGTGTTTTTTGTTCACCACGAAGATTCACAGCGATATCGTTTTTTGGAAATTTGAAGTCGTTTTGAGATGTTTGTGGTGGCAGAACAAGTTCTCCAGAGGGTTTCATATAGGGAAGATTGGTTTCTCTTGCAATATCGTCTGATTTACAATAAGAATAAAAGTCAATAGAGTTTCCAGAGTAACTAGAGAAAATTAACAGATTTCCATTTTCAAGCTGTTTAAATTCTACATCCAATGAAAATAGGTTTTGTCGAAGCGTATATGGAACAGAACCCGTCTTTAAAATAGTCGCAAGCCTTGTCGAATCCATTAAACCGCAATTATTTACATATTTAGACCTATAAACTTTTGTTTTGAAATCCGTTACTTCGTCGATTCGAACATCAGTGCAAAGCAGTTGGCATTTATACCCCAAACCCCCCGTCTCTATCCACTCCGCCGCAACCCCTTCGGGACTACGCAACGATTTTAAACCAAACATGAGAATAACGCAATAGGCGAGCTGGATGGGTTTGAACAACGAGGTTTTGCGCGCGTATTTCCTTAAAGCATATGCGTCTGTTCCTGACAAGCTGCGCGAGGACATAATCGCGATTATTGACGACAGCCCATACAGCTGGAATGCTGCATTCGTGGAAGTGAATGGGAAAACCCAATTAGGGGATAAGATTATAAGAAAACTTGAAGAAATAGGTATGTTCAAGCAGGGTTGATGGTATGGATGAAAGCTATCTGAAAAAATTGGTTGTTGCCCGGTTAAAGACCATACCTCCAAACGTTGGCTTTTCCGTGGGTTCGCACGGGGACTTCAGCCGTGACCAGATCATCAAGAATGTCATGGATAACACTGCGATAGGCAAGGAATTCTCGCAATTGGAGCTGCGGATGCTTATTGACACGCCCAAGTTGGTTGGTAGATTGAGTGGAACAAAGGCTTCTTCTTACTAGGAGCAGGCATGATATTGCCAACCAGTACCTTTACGCATACTCTGAAGAAATACTGGATGACGCCCAGAAGGCGGGCTGGAAGGTTGACAGGGTTGAGGATGGAAAATGCGTTGAAACTGAGCTGGATTCCCGCCTGTCGAAAAATAAGCCTGTTTTTGTATTTTTCAATGGCCACGGAAGCAATGTTTCAATCCACGGCAACAATAATGAAAAACTGGTGGACGACAAATCAGCCTCGAAACTGGCAGGCACGATTGTATTTGCAAGGAGCTGCGCCGCATTGAACGGTTTGGGAAAGGCGGCTGTGAAAGATGGCTGCAGGGCATTCATTGGTTATTCTGGCTCGTTCATAGTGCCGCACATCAATGAGCTTGAATCAACGCCATTGCGGGATCAGACTGCCAAGCCGGTCTTGGAAGTCTCAAATTTGGTTGGCAAGCACATTTTGAAGGGCGACACAGTCCAGAATTCAATTGGCGCGGCCCAATCCAAGGCAAGCGATACTATTTTGAAAATGCTTGTGTCTTCGGAACCTTATGACGGTGCAACTTTCCGTGCCCTTTATCAGAATTCCGCATTTTTGGGTTTTGTAGGGGACCCAAACGCCAAGATCTGAATCAGACGCCGAACTCTTCAGTGCTCATCCACTCCGCTTTCACCAGCGCCCACCAGTCTTGGGCTAGTCCCGCGAGCAAATAATCATACGGCAGCCAACCATACCCTTTCTCTCCCCACTCTTCGCCCCAGCTGTTGCGGATGAGGAACGCGCCCGTACTCGCGCCAATGGAAAGCGCGTCGTCATACCCAACGCACAAAACCGCGTGCCCACCGATTATTTTCTCGCCGCGCGCGGGATACGGAATGCGCCCGTCGTTCGCGTTTCGAATCGAGTCAAAAACAGTAAAACCAAACATCGCGGGGATTTGTTGCGCGAGCGTGCTTTTTATCTCGTTTAATGCCTCGCCCTTGTCTTTAACTGGAATTCCAACCGTCTTTTCGTCGAGCCGGAAATAGCTTATGGCCTGGTAGTTTGAGGCAAACGAATAGCAAAACGCGGGTGGCGCGCGGTCGATGCCTTCGCTGTAGCCCCAGTATTTTTCAGGGGGCGCGCCGAAAAGCGCGAGGCTGCCCATTGTGGTGCGTATGTATGCGCCCGAGTCGCCCTTTGCCATCATCAGGTCGCGCGTGCATTTATAGATGAACATGCGCGAGGTTGGGCTGTCCTTGCCTAGTGCGCGCCTGAGGTTGTATTCCAGGAGCGCGGCTGCGGCGTTTGCAGTGCAGGAGCCAATCTGCCCCTGGTTGTAGATTGGTGGGCAGAAAGCGCGCAAATCGACACTAATTGGGGGTTTGGGCGGTCAGCATCGAGCTTTGCTCGATGTCTGATGCATTTTGCGCGAGCAAAATGCACATGTCGGACTAAGGGGCGAAGCCCCTTGGGCTGACATTTTCAGCAGTTTTTGGACTGCGGGCGTGTCTTTGGTATAGTCGCGGGGGTCGGGAAGGTCTGGGAGCCAGCCAAAAGAGTAGGGGAAGGGAGTTTTTTCCGAAAAACTAGGCATGGAAGGCACCTCTGGGTTGAAATATGGCTGAAAAAGCGTAAAAAAGTAGCGCTAGTCAAGCGCATATCTCCTTTCCCACGCACTCGTCATAAGGTGCGACGGGCAGCCTGCTGGCATGCTTGCAAACTTATGCTTCATGTTGCACCTTATGAGTCCAATAGCGCGCAGAGGGCCTCGTAATCGCGCTTGCGCTGCGCCTTTTTCGCCTAATACTTTGCGTGTTTGCTAAACGAATTACCAGACAAATCACCATAAACATACATTTTTAATGACTTGTGCGCCCATTTCTTCATGATGAAAGTCATGCTCAGCACAGCACCAGCCAGTGAAAGGATGGTGCAAAGCACTCCGCAGCCGTCAACCGGGATATTATACCTGGGCTCAATGCTGCAGAAACAGGCCAAATTCGGGTTTGGCAAGGCGGCTGATGTCAAGCTGATTGATGCCGGCATGGACAGGATGGAGCTGGCACGGGCAATTAAGCAGTTCCAGCCTGATGTTTTCGGATTCACCTGTTATGAGATGATTCTTGACGAAACGCGCGATTTCTGCCGGTTTATCAATCTCGTCAGCCCGGATACGCGCATCTTCCTTGGCGGTGCCACGCCCACCATGGTGCCTGATTTTGTCCTGAAGTATACTGGCGCCAATGCGGTTTTGCGCGGGGAGGCGGATTTCACGCTCAGGCTGGCAATAGAAGGCCTGGCGCAAGGGAAAAAACTAGAAAGCCTTGACATTCCTGGCCTGGTCTCAAGGGATGGCAGCAGGATAATCACCACCGCTTCAAGCAGCCAAATCCCGTTCATCAGCAGGGAGGATTACCTCAGGATTGACCCGATAATAGACCTTCTTTATGGCACGGGGTACCGGGCAATGGGCTTTGGCTTCAGCCGCGGCTGCCCAAATTACAGGTGCAGTTTTTGCATAATTACGCCGAGCACGAATTACCGGCGCCTGGAAACGGATTCTGTTGTGAGGATTCTGAGGGAAATCTCGCGAATCCCTGGCGTTGAATGGATGGTTTTCAATGATGCGCTTTTTGGCGGCGGCAAGGCAGGGGCAAAGGAAATCATGTCCAGGCTTGAAAAAGAGAATTTTTCATTCAAGGACGGCTTTAGCGCCCAGATGTCTGTGGATATGCTGCTGGCAAACGGCGAATTCGGGCAGCGCGAAGCCGACATCGAAATGCTGAAAATGATGAACAGGCTGAAGATGGGCTGCGACATTGGAATCGAGAGCCTTTCTGAAAGCCTCCTGGTGAAGTTCAACAAGTTCAGGTATACTTACAATGAAATCAAGCGGCTGATCAGGGCAATGAAACAGGAATCGGTTGACGGCGAAGGCGCGGTTATGCTGAGCTCTGTCGATAGCGTATGCGAAGAGACGATTGAGAACGTGAGGCGGTCATTCGAGGTCGCAGGGGAATTCGGTTATGCGCCCCTGAGCGTAATACAGTATGCCATCCCGTATATGGGAACTGAGGAATATTCCAAATACATGAATGCAGAATCAAAGGCGAAAGACATTCCCGAGTTCATGGCAATAAGGAATGGCAAGTATCTGATGTCATTGATGGCAACTGAAACCATGAACAAGGATTATCCCGTCATTTTGGATGGCGCAATCCCCCTGCGCGATCCGATATACCAGGCCGCATGGAAAATGATTGCCCTGAACGGGCACAGCATCGAGCAGGAGCTTGCCGAGATATTGAATGGCCCGAGATTATTCAGCACTGTTGGAAGGCCGGCGGCGCATTTGATCAGGGAGCTGGCCGCGATGGAGAAAGCAGCATTTGCTTTCAATGGCGAACGGGCGGATAACGTGAAAAAAATGGCTGCAGATGCGTTGATGTTCATTGAACAAATGAGCCACGAGCTGAGCGGGATTGTCAGCAGCATACGCGCAGAATTTGCTTGACCTAAAACCCGCAAGGGAAGGCGCCTTTGGGCTGGATTGGGGCGAGAAAACGTAAAAGAGTTGCGGATAGGCTTAGTTGGCGCCGCTGTAATAGACAGTGAACATGCTGTCCCCATACGGCCTGGCCTGGACAAAGGAACAGATTTTGTCAAAACTGTTCCGCGCGAATATCTTTTCCATTACCCGGAAGCCATCATTGTCCATCCTGCCGTGGTAGGATACGGCGCGCACCTCGCGCGCCCGAAGCGCGTTGAAGAATTCCTGCATCATGGTAAAGTTCGCCTTGGTGTTTTCGAGTATTATGAGGTTGTTGACGTAGTATAGCTTGCTCCTGCCAAGCTCGCCTTCGATCAGGCTTATCTTGCCGTCGACATTGTTCTGCCCTAGAAGCTCGAGAAGCGCGTCCTTGCCCTCAATTCTTGTCTGGACTGGCTCGAAGGGCTTTGCCATGACCAACCCCACCAGCCTGCCATTTGAGTTCTTGGAAGTTGCAATTATCGCATCGTCGCTGAATTTGTCCCTGAACCGGTCCAGCGAGGCATGCCCGCAGTCAGCGAATGCCCTTTTTTCCAATGCATATAGCTGCCCAAAAGTCCTCGTGCTGACTTTGCCGGGGTTTTTCAAGAGCATATTATCGCCTATGTTAAATATATTCACATAAATATATAAATAATAACCTAATCGTCTGCGGTGCAGGAGCCGATTCTCAACAGCCACAGCTGTTGGGGAGACAGGCGGCTGCTGCCGCCTGGATCTGCCCCTGGTTGTCATAAGGTGCGACGGGAAACCTGCGAGCGAGATAGCAACCTTAGACGGCGTGTCGCACCTTATGAGTAGGGCGCAGTAAATAGGGTTCTGGTTTGGCGGTTTCAAAATTCTATGCTAAGCTTTATATATTTATCTGTTTTTAATATATCAGACTATGTCAAAATGAATGATTTAAGTATATCGTGATATGTTAAAAGGTTTTGAACATGAACATCGAAACGCTTGCAAAGCAGAATCCTTGGTGGGCGGATAAGAATGCCATAAATCAGGATCCAAAAATAGTTGAACTTGAGCGCGCGCACATCAAATGGAAGCCGCGCCTGCTCAAGTACATCGACCTTTCAGCGGATGCATTTTACAGCGTTCGGGGGCCCCGGCAGGTTGGCAAGACAACCCTGATGAAGATGATGATCCGGGAAGAGCTTAAGGCAAGGAAACCGGAGAACATCTTCTACTATGCCTGCGATATGGTGAATTCTGCGGCCGAGCTTGTCTCAATGATTGACACTTATCTTGACTGGTCCGAAAGGATAAGCACTGACCGCAAGCTAATCATCCTTGATGAAATTTCAAGGGTAAAGGAATGGGAAGTGGCATACAAGGGAGTGGTTGACCGGCGCTCCCTAACGAACAAGACATTCATTTTCACAGGCTCATCTTGCTGGGACCTCAAGCACGCGCCTGAAAGGCTTGGCGGAAGGAAAGGCGAGACATACCGGGGGCAAAGCCACAAGATACTTATGCCTATGAAGTTCTCTGAATATGCGGCATTGCGCTCTGAGGGCCTCAAGCAAAGATTGGATGAGCTTGGCATAACAGACTCTGCCAAAAGGAAAATTGCGTTTAACAGCCTTTTTTCAACTGGCGCGAACAGGGTGCTTGATCCTATTCTGCCATTGAAAGGCGAGGCGGATGCATTATTCGACGAATATCTTCTCACAGGCGGGGTGATGAGCGCCCTCAACCAATATGTGACAAGGCAAAAGATAGACTCGCACGTATACGAGAACTATCTCCAGCTCTTTTTTGGCGACCTTGCCAGGCTGAACAGGAGTGAAACCACTGCCAAAAAGGTCCTTCTATCTGTGCTTAACCACCGCGGCGGGCCGGTTGGCTGGGCCCGCTTGGCAAAGGAATCCGGAATTCCAACCGCGGTCACCGTTATGGACTATACTGAGGCGCTCCAGACGCTGTTCATCCTCAATGTCTATGATTCATACGACGAGAGCAAGAACCGCCCCAAGCACCGCTCTGAAAAGAAAATCCAGCTGCCAAACCCCTTCTTTTTCCACGCCTTCCGTTCCTATCTTGAAAATCCTGCGGGGGACTACTTCAAATCCTCGCAGGAATGGCTTTCCTCCAGCGAAAACAAGGCGCTTGCCGTCGAGCAGACGGTAGGGGACCATCTTTCCAGGCTCTGCTACAACCTTGCGCCATCCGATTTATTCGACCAGGCAGGCTCTGTTTTCTACACCCGCAACGCAAAGGGGGAGACAATCGATTTTCTTGCGCGCTTGCCTGATGGGCTGCTGCCTGTTGAAGTGAAGTACCAGAACACCATACAGGGGCAGGACTTCCGCAACATTCAGAAGCATCCGCGCGGCATCCTTGCAACAAAGAACCATCTCCAAATAGGGGGGGCGCATCCTGCAATCCCTGTTTCGCTTTTGCTGCTTTTCATTTGAACATCAGCGGCTTGCCGTAATTGGCGATCATAGGTGCTCCGCCTTCATGCCCCATTCTTCCAGCTTTTCGGCAAGCACTCCGCGGTGGCAGTGGCACTTGTCGGTCTCAAAACACATCAAAGCGATTCTTTTCTTCTTTCCAAGCTTTGCAACCATCCTTGCCTTTTCCTCGTTTTTTGGCAGCATTTCATTCCTGTAAAGTGAAAACAGTTCTTCGTAATCCTTATCGCTTTTCAGATTCTTCCGGTATTTTCCATCTATCCCGAGCTCTGGAACATGCAGGTATCCAATGCCTGCATCCATAAGCGACTTTTCCAGGCGGCTGCCGATAAATGAGGGTTTCCTGCTGAACGGATTTGCCCGCACATCCACCAACAGTTCCACTTTGTTCCGATGCAGCAAGTTCAAAAATTCATCAATCTTTTTCTTTTCATAGCCTATTGTGAATATTTGGCCTGCTCTTTTTTGCGTGACCATGAAAGAATAAGCAGCAAAGGCGCATAAAAACCTGAGCAGGGCGGGATGCCGGTGGCGGTTGTCGCTGTTTATGTTCATCGCACCGGCATCCTACCGTCTGTGAGCGTTTATAAAGAGGGAAATTCCTTCACTTGCACGAGGTGGTGGAAATGAATCTTGGAGAGGCGCTATTGGAGCTGAAGGCAAAACGCTCCGAGCTTGTGAGGCTGCAGGAGCTTCGGGAGAATTCGTTCAAGTTCAGGCAGGGCGGAAAAAAGCCTGAGGAAAAATTTGATAATTTGAACGCGGAGATTGCGAAGCTCATTGCGGAAATCAGGAAGCTCAAGATGCGGATTGAGAATGCCAACCATGTGCGTTTCATTGACGCACCGGAAGGAAGGATGAGCATTGCCGAGGCAATCCACTATGTCGCTGATATGAGAAGCGAACTTGCCTGCCTGCAAAAGCTCAAGGACGAGTATAGGGAAAAAGATAGATGGATGCGCGATGACGATGCCTCAGAATATGAATTCCAGGTGCCCCAACGCGAGCTTCTGAAGGCAATAAACGATCTTGAAGCAAAAAAAGTCAGGATGGACGCTTTCCTTTCTGCCTGGAATTGGAAGGCGGATGTTGCAGAATAACTCACAAAGTATGACGCTCGCGTGCCGAGCGGGAAACCATTCGGCATCCGGGGCCGCGGAACGGGGAGAGGGGCGCAGAAATGCGCCTCGCCTACAAATGGCAACCATGCCGGGTTGGGATTTGGATCATGGATAAGGATTGTGCGCTTGTCGCTTCCGGCTTGGCGCTTGTGCCTCCCCTTTCCGCGCGCATCGTAAAAAGAGGGCGGCAATTACTTGCGCGGCAGCAACGAACGCAGATGGTTGCGCCAATGTTCTTCATCAAAATCAGTCAGCACCCCGACACTGTGCGAGCGGGCAATCTCCAATGCCGGAACGCCCTGCTGGTATGTCCGTTTCAGCAGCCGGCTCGCGCCTGCCGGAGTTTTCACGTTAACTTCCTCGAACATGAACTGCTCGGCTTTAAGAAAACTCCTTGCCTTGCCGCTTACTTCGGAACCGTCCACATACAAAACCAGTTTCATATTATCCCTCGTCAAACTCCGAAGCTCCCAGTCTCCATTCATTCCACCCTGTTAAGCGTGAACGAGGTCCCTTCCGCGCTGGCGCCAACGCTGCCGCGCGGCCGCGTGTCGTACTGCTCACCGAGCATCCACGTGCCTGAAATGGAAGTGTCTGTGATAGAGGCCACTTTCAGGTTTATCTCGTTTGCAAAAAAGGGAGTGATGGACTCCCTCGCCCCGCTCTGGTAGAAGTCCTCCCTGTAGCCGGGCGCGAAGTTCGAGTCTTTGGGGCCTGTTAATTCGATGGACTGGCTGGCGCCGCCGCCATACGCCTCGACCTCGATAGGCGTGCTTGCCACCGTGCCGCCGGTATATCTCATGCGCGCCTGGGTGGCAAATTTTGATTGCGTTAGTATGGCCTGCTTGCCGCTTAGCGTTCCGCTGCCTTTCTCCTGGTCAATAGTGCTGGCGCGCATCATTGAAGATAGGCTCGTGGGAAAATCAAATTCAACCGTGTACTCGTATGACCAGCTTGACCCTGCTTCCACAAAGTTGGTGTCATAAGGGTTGACCCACTTTCCTGAAATCGTCCCTCTCCATTTTTCGGCAGGCGGCTTGATGGTGAGGGTGGCATTGTTGCACGCCTCGGTGCCCGTGAAGTCAACAGCGCACACCTCGAATTCCTGGTCCCCCATGCTTGCGCCTTTGGGCACGGTGCCGCTCAAATGCCCGTCAGACCTTATCATCAGGCCAAGCGGAAGGCGCGAGGCAGTGAAAGTATATGGCGGCACTCCGCTTGATGGATCTGAAGATGGCGGGTCCTTGCCGCAGTTGAGCGGCGTGTTAGAGGGAGGGTAGCAGAAATCATGATCATAGGGCACGCCTACCTGTGCGGGCATGATAATGCCATACATATTGAAAGTGGGCGGGAGAGGCACCACTGTGAGCGCGAGGCTGAACGGGCCGGATTTCACTCCGTTCGCGTCAGTGGCTGTGAAGCTGAATGGATAAACGTCCTTTGTGCCTCCGGGCTGAAGCTCGGGCGCATCGCCTGAAAGCCAGCAGGAGCCCTCGTCAAAAGCAATCCCGTTCGGAAGCGAGCCGGAGGCGAGCTTGCACGAGAACGGATCCTTGCCGTTCGTGAAGGAAATCTCAGTACTATACCAGTAGCCCGCTTGCGCGGCCGGCAAACTCGTCACGGCTGCTCCGTTTTCACCCGTGTAAGTTGAAGGCTTGTTGGTGTCCGAGCCTGCAGGAACGCCTGCGCTGCTTTCGTTCCCATTTGCGCCTGTACTGGCGCATCCTGCGAGCAGAAGAAGCGCGAGCGCTGATGAAAGCGCAAACAGCATGACAAGACGGGACATCCTACCACCCTCCGCATTGGATTCTGAGGCAAGCTTTAAATCACTGGGGTCGGGAAGGTAGGGAAGATAGCCGAACGCGTAAGGAAACGGATCTTTTTTCGGAGAACTAGGCATGAGGGGCACCTCCGGGATGGATTAGGGCGAAAAGGCGTAAAAAAGCAATGGAAACTGCTGGGCTATACTGTCGTCATCTTCGCCAATACTTCATCTTTCGCAGCTTCAAAATCAGGCTTTTGCGCGACAAGCGCGTTCATTTCGACTTTCCAAAGCTTGGACAGCTTTCCGATTGCGCGCGCGAATGCATCGTATGAGTATTGCATGCCGTAGTAGGAAAGCTTTTCATCCACCAGCTCCTTGCCCGGCAAGAAATCCTGCCGCAGCAGGAACGACAAGTCGTACAAATCGCGGGCAGATGCGCGCGTAAGGATGGCGCGCACTTTTTCAGCTGCAATTTCCTTCCTGTCCATCACATGCAGGGAATAGGGCATTATATCGGGATAAGCCGGGCGGATTTCAATGCGGCTGGGCGCAAGCACGCAGGTTTCCCTTGCCGAAAAGTCCAGGCTGATGGAGCACTCGCTTATTGCCTTTCCATTGTAAAGAGGGCCCTGCAAACGCAGCCTGGCGCTGTGCGAGGTTCCCGCCGCCTCTTTTTTCCATTTTACAATGCCAAAGCCGGCAGAAGCAAGATAGCGTGAAATGGCGTCAAAGTCAGGCAGGGGCGCGCCATTGAGCGTAAAATCCAAATCCTCGGAGTACCTTGGCAGCCCGTAGGCTTTCTGGAGGGCAGTGCCGCCCTTGAACACGCCCACGAAGCCTGCCCTGGCAAGATAGGAGAGCAGCCAGTGCTGGGCATAGTCCTTTTCCTTCTGCCCGGCGCTAAAGCCGGGCTCGCCGCCCTTTTCAAGCAATTCGCGCGTCAGCATTTTCAATCTCTCTCAGCCTTTTGAGCATTCTTTTGTTGCACGCTTTTTTCACTTCCCAAATATCCACGCCTTCCAATGCCTCCGCAAGGATGGCGGCGGGGCAGGAGCGCGGCAGCCTCAGGCAGTCTGCAAACGCCTTTTCAGGGCTTGCCATAGGAATGCCTTCCTTTATCTCAAACCCGCCAAATTCCTCTTTCTTTACCCGGTATTCGCGCGCTCCGCCACCATTGATTGCGTATTTCCTTGCCTTCCGGCACACGGCAAGCTGCACGAACCTGGGAATTTGCGTGGTCAGGCCATGCACATGAAGCGCGGAATGGAAGGAGAGGTAGCAGGGATAGGAAACCGCGCATGCGATTTCCTCAGGCACGGCCCCCGCCTTTGCCCACCAGCCATTCCTTATGCTCTCTATTTTCTTCGCGCGTTTGAGCCTGTGGAGCGCAACGTATGCATATGCCGCCTTCCCTCCAAGCGCCGCAATGAACTCGCGCGCCCGGAAAACAGGCTTCATTTTGCTTAATACAACATCAATGGTACTCATATCTTATCAGTTATGATAAGAAACGAATACTTTTTATAACCATATGTTGAGTTTTTAGTCATTTGCCCTAATCAAAGAACAATGCCTTCCCAGTCTTTTTCTTGTGCAGGAAATTTTCCACGTCGCATTCGTAAATGTCTGCACTACCGTCAGGATATACTCCGACGGTCTGTCCAACCATGAACTTTTCAAACGCTTTCCAGTCTTTAGCCCCAATTTTCTTGATTACTTCGTCCTTTTTCATCTTCTCCCTCTATTTTTCTAATGTGCCTCAAACTTGCTTTCAATCCCATAAATGCT
Organism: Microcaldota archaeon; assembly: GCA_026396415.1. Classification (GTDB taxonomy): domain Archaea; phylum Micrarchaeota; class Micrarchaeia; order Anstonellales; family Anstonellaceae; genus UBA10161. Next base: position 15,220 of record JAPLWX010000022.1, on the reverse strand, counting down.
CGTAATACTTGCCGAATAGTTCCATTGCACGCCTAAATTTTGCCAGATTGGCTTTGTTGACGACTAGCTTTTCAGGGCGATTTGGATCATTCAGCTGTTTTATCATTTCATCAACGGTTTTTGTTTCTGGAGGCTTCTTGCCATCCTTCCACTCGTAAAAATCGCCGTCGCATTTCTCATAAAGCCGGAAGCCATCACGTATATCTAGGAGTATTTGGCGCCATTTTTTCTCATTCGCTTTGGAATAGTGGATTATTTTTGCACGAGGATTTACTTTGTCAAATACGCCCGGATAACCTTTCAGGTGTTTTATCAAGTAATCCGCGCAATCGGCAATTTCTCCTGCAAGATAAATATGGGCATCCCAAAAACGAGATTCTCCAGATGGCCGTTTCTTTGCCATAAAACCACAAAAAAACGGCGTAAAGTTTGCTTAAATACGCTTCGGAAGTAGGATGCCGGTGGTTCCAGTGGTTTTCAAACCCCAAACTCCCCAGTATCAATCCATTCTGCTTTTACTAGGCTCCAAAAGTCTTGCGCCAATCCAGCGAGCAGGTAATCGTACGGCAGCCAGCCGTAGCCTTCGTCACCTGCCGCAGCAGGTGGCGAGCAGTTGCGTCGCAACGCAACTCAATTCTCGCCCCATGCTTCGCCCCAATTATTCCTTATCAAGAAGGCGCCCCTTTTTGCTCGAGCAAAAAGTGGGCGGCAAAATGCACATGCCGATGGCACTGTTCCGATGCGGCTTCACTTTCCAGTCAGCCGTTCAGCATCCAGATCGCGAGGTTGAGAAGCGTTGCAAAGCTCACCCATGCCATGTACGGCAGAAGAAGATAGGCTGCCTTGCGGTCGAGCGGCCAGAAGAGCCTGATGCAGTACGCTATGGAAAGCCAGAGGGGCACTATTCCTGCAAAGCCCAGCGCAGGCGAGCGCATGCCGAAGAAAAGGAAGCTCCAAAGCGCGTTCAGGAAAAGCTGCACTCCGAATATCTTGAGCGCGAAATCCGCTTTTTTGCCCTGTTTCCATGCAAGATATGCTGAAACGCCCATGAGGATGTATAGCGCTGTCCATACCGGCCCGAATACCCAGTTCGGGGGCGAGAATGAGGGCTTGGCAAGTGCCGCGTACCAGGTCGGGATTGCAGAAAAGGTGAAAATCGAGCCGATTGCGCCTGCAAGGAGGCAGACAACTATTGCCGCGATAAGCGCAGGCCAATCGAGCTTATGTCCGTGAAGTGCCATAATAAGGATAATGCGCCAAGCCTTTTTACGCCTTTTGCGCGCATATGCGATGGGCGGGAGAATGGCGATGAGTCAAGGCAAGACAAAGGCATCATCTTAAAGACGTCCGATGCAAACACATGCCATGGAATCGATTATCCCTTTGCTTGCGTCATCCGCATTATTTGGGGAGCCGCTTGCTCTTTTGCTTGCATCGTTCGCAATATTGGGCATCCTGGATATTATTGGCGGAAAAAGAATAGATGTCAACAATATTTTATTTTTTGCAGCGGTCTTTGCCATAATATTCCTATACAGCATAAACTTCGACATCCCTAAATTTGCGGCTTCATCCTCAACGTTGAAATTAGCGGAGGTGTTCGGCTCAATCGCCATTCTTTTGCTTTTGCCCAAAGTTGGGAGCGGGGACAAGATTTTCCTGGCCACGACTTTCCTGATTTATCCGTTTTGGCTTATGTGGGGCATAATATTGCTGGCGCTTCTCCTGACGCGGCCCGTATTCAAGTTGATCTCGTTTTTTGTTAAAAGCGGGAATATGTCTGTGCCGTTTTATCCATTCCTATTTTTATCAACAGCCATCATATCTGCATTGATTTTCATCGTTTTATAGGGCTTCTTATGGCGCACCAAAGGCAGCCAGGTACAGCAACTCCGAATTGGAAGAGCTTGCGGCATGGTGCACCGAAAGGGAGAATGCAGCGAAAAAAGTGGAAAGGGCCGTGAAATTTGCAGGCTCCGCGGAGCTGCCCTGAGGGCATCCGCATTTTTTGAACGCAGCCGGTTTTCTGGCTTGGCAGGCTGCTTAATACGGCTATGGGGCGTAATGCCTGCGGTTTATCTACTTGCACAGGGGGCAGGGAGCGCTGGCAAGCTCAGGTGAAACAATGGAATCATACTGCTGCGGATACTGCTGGAAGAAATACAGCTCAAGGACAAGGAAGTGCGCATGCGGCAAAAACAGGAACCAGGTACTGCAGCGGTGAGAGGCTGCTGACCATGGCCACCAGGGTGAAAACTGCAGCCGCTATAAAGCCTAACATCGCGGGAAGCTCCTGCGCGAGCATTCCTTTCCATCCTGCCTGATGAAAACTAGCCGCCACCGCCCATATCATTGTCAGTATCATCCATAGCGCCGATATCCAGGAAGTCTGATTCGGTATTATGAAACTCGCGCACTGCCTTGCTCCATCTCTTTACGTCATCAAGGTGCTTTGAAAACTTTACAACGCCTTTTTGCCGCCCAGGCTCCATTCCCTTGAGGTAGGCAACCAGTTTTTTTGCAGTATCCGGGTCGTTGAGCTCTGGGTGGGCTGCAATCTGGGCTTCCAGCTCATTTATGCCTGCTTCCTCGCGTTTCTCGAATGCGTTGCGAATCCTTATTGCTGCCGTCTTAAGTGCCCGGGGGAGCTCCTTTGTTTTCACTATCCTTTCTTGGACTAGTTTTACCATGCAGAACCACCTGTCTTTTTGTTTATCAAAGGGTTTTTAGATGTATCTGGCATAGCCGATGCTGCCACACCAAAAATCCAAGTCAATGGCCTCGGGCCAAGCAGGTAGCTGCGTTATTTTTTCAATGATAGCGCGGCAAGCAGCGTGAAGACTGCGGCGTAGGCAAGGAGCACCGCCGAGCTTGCGAACTGCGAGGAATGGTAAAGGAGAGTGGCCTGCATGCTCACCACCGCCTGGGTGAGCGGGGAGGAAAGCCCGAGCGTTGCGACCAAGGGCGGCATGAACTCGAATGGGAAAAGGAGCCCGCTCAGGAACAGGAGCGGCAGCCCCACCACGAGGCAGGCAAGGAACGCGGTTGCCTCGGATTCGGAGTAGATGGCAATCACCACGCCAAGGGAAACAAACGCCAGTATGAGCAGCGCAAGCGCCTGGAGCACGTAGAACCACGTGTTCATGTCGGCAACCGGGAACATGTTGTAGAAAACCGATGCGATGAGCGCGAGCAGGATGGCAACGGGTATGAGAAGCACTGTGTAGCTCAGCACCTTCACTATTGCATACTCGAACCTGTTCACCTGGGAGGCATAGACGCGCGCGAGCGTGCCCCCGGATTTCTCCTTCACAAGCGAGGTGGAGGCGAGGAAGAGCGCGACGAACATGAGGATGAGCGGAAGGACGCTTGGCAGCATGAATTCGAAGAACGGGCGCTTGCCGAACAGGTAATCCGGCGAGGCAAGCATGGGGGAGATGATGAACTGCGGCGAGCGCGAGGTTATCCCGCTTATCTGGCTTCGGCTGTCCGTGATTATCTTTTCAAGGTCGTATGTCTTCCCCACCAGCTCGTCAAGGGACTTGTCCACCTCAAGGAGTGTCTGCAGCGATTCCGCCCTGTTGCTTTCAAGCTGGCTTACGAAGTCCTGCATGCTGCTTATGCCCTTCACCGATTCGTTCGCCCCGATTTTTGCCGCTGCGATATTAGCCTTGAACTCCTGTATGGTGATGTTTGCCGCCGCAAGGTCGATTTCCGCTTTTCTCACCTTGTCCAGCCGCTGTGCGACCGAAAGGTGCGCGGATTCCACGCTTGCGTTGAGGGAATCAAGAGGCGCGCAGGCTGCAAAAAACAGGGGGTTGGTGCAGTTCATGCCCCCTTTTGCTGCGCCGACGTAGCCGCTTATGTTTTCAATCGTGCCGTCTATCCCCACAAGGTCGGCCTCTGTCTGGTTGAGCGTGGACTGGTAGTCTGCGAAATTGGATTCTATCTTGGTGAGGTTGCTCTCCGCAGTGTCAAGCGCCGCCGAGGTCTGTGCAATCGTGCTGTTCGCAAGCCGTATCTCATCCTGCACGCTGCTGATGTTGAGGGCGTTGAGCGATTCTGCGGTTTTGTTCAGGTCGGACTTCATCCGGTTTGCCCGGCCGCGCGTTTCGTTGAGGTCGGCGTATATTGTCCCTAGCTTGCCGTTTGCCGCATCCAGCCTGTCCCACACCGAAAGGATGAACTGCGCCCCTATGCGCTGGTTGGTTGCCTGGATGTTTGCCAGCACGGCAGCCTCAATCGAGGGGGAAACCTGGAACCGCGAATTGTCAAGCAGCATGGAGATGCTCTGGGTGTTGCCATTCTCCATCCCGTACCCGAATCCTGCAGGTATCACAAGCCCTGCCACAAGCTTGCCTGTGCGCACGTCCTTTTCCATCCTTTCCGGGCAATCCGCCCCGTTTCCGTAGCTTATGATTTCGCTTGAGTTCATTACCCCGTCCACGAAAAATATGGAGGCATTGCTGCTGTCAAGGTCGCATATGCCTATGGCTGTTTTCCCAACAAGCGTGGAGTCGCCTGAGAAAATGCTGCCCATGACAAGAAGGACCAAAAGAGGCGCAGCTACCAGAAGCATAAGCGTGCGCCCCTCGCGCATGAATTGCTTGGCGTCCTTCTCAATCTCGCTTGGCAGGTTCAACCCAGTTCACCCCTCAAATTCTTCCTTTCAGCCTTCGCTTCGCAGCTTGGCAGCCTAAACCCGGCCCAGTTCCCCAAATCCTTCTTTTCAGCCCCTTCTTCGGGCTTGGCAGCCTCAGCTCTGTTCGCCCCTCCAATTCTTCTTGGTTGCCTCCGCTTTTTTCGCCTCCAGCAATTTCAGTCCGGTCATCTTGAGGAACACGTCCTCCAATGACGGCTGCGACACAGACATCTCAATCACGGTCTCGCCGTTTTTCACAAGTATCCTTGCAATTTCGGGAAGCCGCGACGAGATTCCCTTCGCTTCCACCACCACGCCGTGCTCGGTGGCGGTTACGTTGTCTATCCCCCTGATGCCCTTGATGATGCGGATGACTTTTTCCGCATTCCCCGGCACGGTGGAAAGCTTTGCGATTTCCTTGCCCACGCGCTTTTTCAATTCGTCCGGCGTGCCTTCAGCCACCACGTGCCCGGCGCTCACGAACGCCAGCCGGTCGCAAAGCGCCTCGGCCTCCTCCATGTAGTGGGTGGTGAGGATGAGCGTGGCTTTGGTGTCGTGCACGACCTTGCGCACGGTCTCCCACATCTTTATCCTGGTGGCAGGGTCCAGGCCCGTCGTGGGCTCGTCAAGCATTATGATCTTGGGCAGGTGCATGAGCGCGCAGGCGAGGCTGAGCCTGCGCTTCATCCCGCCGCTTAAGTATTCGGCAACCACGTCCTTTTTCTCCAGCAGCCCCAGCTGCGCAAGGAGGCTTGCAGCCCGTTCCCTCGCGGTTTTTCCTGTGACGCCGTAAAGCGAGCCGAAATACGTGAGGTTTTCCATGCACGTGAGAAGCGGGTAGACGGAATTTTCCTGCGGCGCCACGCCAAGCTGCCGCCTGCTGGCTTTCCCGGCTTTTGCCCCGAGAAGCTCAAGCGTGCCCTCATCCTGCTCCTCAAGGCCGGAGACGATCCGTATGAACGTGCTTTTCCCGGCGCCGTTGGGGCCAAGGAGCCCGAATATGCTGCCCGCCCTTACCTTGAGCGAAAAATCGTAGAGGACGGCCTTTTTCCCGTACACTTTTCCGAGGCTTTCCGCCTCGAGCGCGTATCCCATGGCAGGATAAACGCCTTCAGGCTTTAAATAGGTGCAATGCTTTTTGCGCGTTGGTGCACGGCTATTTGGGGCGGCTTGGCAACGCAGGCAGCGATGGGAAGGATTATATAGCTAACATTAGGATGTATTTCTATAAAGAGGGATATATTGGCAAAAAAATCGCAGGAAAACGATTTGGTCAGGACGGTTGTGTCGACAGCCTCAAAATACATGTTTGAAAGCATCTTCGGAAAAATCAACGAGGAACTCGGGCTGATTTTGGGCAGGGTTGAGAAGAAAGGCTATCAGATGCAGGAGCGCATGCTTGAGCGGATGTTTTCATTCCTTACCCTCGTGCTGGCAGGGATCTTTATCATCCTTGGCATCCATTCATTCCTGCTGGAATATTTGAAGCTCACCAATTCCGCGGCTTATCTTCTTGTGGGTGTTGCCCTTTTGGCCGCCTATTGCCTGATGAACCAAAGGCGGAGATTTGGAAATGAAAACGTGGAGGATTGAAAATATGAAAATGCCGGAAGTTGACAAGAACGCAGTAAGGAAAGCGCAGGATGAAATCAGGAAGATGAAAGACAAATACGTTGCCGCGGAAAAAAAGGCGATGGAACACGTGAAAAAGAACCCGGAAAAGGCGCTTCTCTTGGCAGCCGGTGTCGGCGCAGCCATCGGCGCGGTCACGGTTGCTCTCCTTGCAAGGAAGAAGTAGCCCTGAATTTCCATGAGGGGGAATTCCAATGCAATGGAAAGCTCTGAGTGCGCCAAATGCGCCATGCCGTGAATAGTGGTGGCGCTGCGAAAAAAGCCATCAGCATGGCGCCCTGCGCCTCCTTTCCCTTAGCCTGCCTATTGGCTTTCGATAATAAGCAACTGTTAGGCAATCATTTTTTCCCGCTCCCGGCCTGCGCGTCAAGGAACCTGTCAAGCGCTTCTGCGTCTTTTTCAGGTATGGCACGGAGGATTATCTCGTAGCCCCGCTCAGCGCGCGCGGTCTGGATGCCGATGCTTGCAAGCCCAAGCAGCTTCCCGACCACGGACCGGTCTAGGGTATAATCCTGCACCTTGCCGATTGGCACATGGTTCTCGTCCTTTGCCCAAAATCCTTTGATCTCGGTTATTTCATTGTCGTCCACCACGTATTCTGTCGCCGCATGGAAATAGTAGCGCTGCAGCAACTGGAGAAGCAGGGCTGCAGTGAGGATGCCAGCAAGCGCAAGCCAGAGGTAGCCGAAATCAGGCAAGAGCAGGCTCGCAATCCCGGCAAGCGCCAGGATAAGCGCAATCAGCCCGCCTAAGAAGATGGCATACGGGCGGAACGCTGGGCGCAGGCGCATTTTTTCCATGCAGAAAAAACGAAGGTGGGATTAAAATATGTTGGTATTTGCCGAGAGCCCTGCATTCATTTTCGGATAAAAGCCCGGGAAGGGAGCCTTCAAACGCGCGCGCCAAGGCGGGCGGGATCAGGGCAAGCCAAAGCGCAGCGTCAGAGCTTGTGCTTGCCAATGGGCACAATCTTCGCGCGCGGCAGGCCCCTTTTCCTGTGCTTTCGCCATTCTGCAACAGGATAAAGGCGGTACATTGATTTGCCGATGCGCAGCGTCCAGCGCTGGTCCCCTTTTTTCACCACGTACTTTGTGGCTGCGCCGACTTCGACGAGGGTGTATATCCCCTTGCTGTTGTGCTGCCATTGCGCGACTATGAAAACCGGCTGTTTTTTCGCCACCATACCACCCGGTTAGGAAGTACGCAAAGAGGGTTTATACGTGTTTGGAGCCCGGCAGGCTGCTTAATACGGCTATCAGGGCATTGCTATAGCAGAGCCGAAAAGTAATTCGGCTCTACTACGTGCCAAACCACATCTGTAATACGAAACAGGAATGTCGATGTGCAAAATGCTGTTGCATTTTGCATCAGACATCGCCCTTCGGGCGATGCTGAAGAACTTTCGTGGTTTGCTATAGCTGTTTAAGAAAATAGATTGGGTGAAACGATGAAATCATACTGCTGCGGATACTGCTGGCGCATATACAGCTCGAGGACAAGGAAGTGCTCCTGCGGCAAAAGCAGGAACCAGGTTCTGCAGCGGTAAGAGCCGGCTCAAACGCGCGCAAGCCCATCATCCGCGTTCATCGCAATCGGCCCGCCTGTGCGATAGGCCCGCACTATCTGCTTAGGACAAATTTCCAGAGAAATTTGTCCGCATTTGTAAATTATCAAATTTACAAATATAATAAAAATGGAAAAAAAGATGGATTGCAACTACTGCTTTTCCGCCGCAGCAGGCAAAAGGGCTGGCTTGTCGTTCTTTTCGCTGCCAGCCTTGTCATTGCCTGCTTTGTTGTCGTTCCTGCCGCCGTCCGCCTTTTCATTGCCTGTTTTGCCGTCGCTCTTGCCATTGCCAGGCATATCCTTTTCCGGGTCGTGCAGTATGAACACCGCGGCTGCAAGCACAGAGGTCCATTCGCCCTGCTTGTCCACCACTATGGACTGGGTGATGTTGGTTGTCTTGACGAATTTCCCGCTCATCTTGAAAAGCGTCTCCTTCTCGTCCCAGCTCTGGTTCACGTCGAATTCTATGCCCATGGTGGAGGCGAGCATGGATGCGGCAAGGTCCTCGGCATAGTCGCCGGCCTTGTCCTCTGTCTCCCCGAATGAATGGTATTCGCTCAGATAGCCGTATTGCGACCGGTCGGCAGGCACTGCTGCGCCAACTGAGGCGGAGATTAGCCTGTTGTGCTCGTTCGACTCGTTCCTCGAAAGCACCACAAAAACGATTTCCCCGTCATTGAGCATGGGAATCCCCTTTGCCTTGGAGATATTCTCGCAAAACGGGGGGAGGATGGAAGACACTGTGACAAGGTTGTATTTTGCAATGCCTGCATCGCGCAGCGCAAGCTCGAACGACGTGAGCTTGTCCTTGTGCGTGCCTACCCCTTTCGTGAAAAAGACTTTTTTCGGAACGTGGCTTGTTTCTCCCATGCGAAGATTCGCCCCGCATTGTTTAATATCCTATCTGTTCCGTGCCGGGTGCTCCATTTGTGGGTAAGCAGGAGTATAAAAAGAAACGGATTGATTGTTGCAATTCTCCTGGCTGTGGCTAAAGGACCAATAAATGATATAAAGGACAGCGCGCAAATGGGCAAAGAGGAGGGATGGAAATGGACCTGGGATGGGGAAACCAGAAAGCGAGCAAGTTCATCACCAACGTCGGGCTGATTACGAGCACGGGCAAGAACGGGCAGGACATCATGGGGGCGGAATGGACCTATTATGTCTCGTGGGGCCCTGCGCTGATAAATGTGCACATTGCCGATGTTGCCAAGATGAGGGGCGGCGCCGGCAAGGCAACGCTTGAGAACATACGCGAAACCATGGAATTCGGCGTCAATGTGGCTGCCGAGGACCAGAATGCCTTTTCCAGCATTGCAGGCGGAAGCTCGGGCCATGACGTGGACAAGATCGCGGTGCTGAAGGAGATGGGGGCTAAATTTTTCAATGCAAAAAAAATAAAGGCGCCCATGCTGGAAGGGGCTGCGCTCCATGCCGAGTGCAAAGTGAGGCAGATAGAGGACATGGGGGACCATGTGATGGTGGTGGGAGAGGTGCTCGAGATTGAGTCGCACGACGCCATAATGCCCCTTGCCTATTCGGCCGGGAAATACTACAGGCTTGGCGAGCAGCTGCACAAGCCCGAGCAGGCGGTGCTTGACAAAATCAGCGCGCTTGTGGAGAAGCACAGGAAGCATAAGTGAATGTGGAATGGTGATGAGGGCTTTTGCTTAAGCCGGGTGTTCAATATGGTAGATGAAAACGAGGAGACCGAGCAGGACAGGCGGAAGAAATACAGGAAGCTTCGGGCAGGCGGCAAAAGCGACTCCGAGGCCATGGAAAATGTCTGGCCGTCCACCAGTGCTGGCGTTAAATTTAATGCCGATGCCAAGGCGAAGGACGGGGAAGAGCGCGCAGCCAAGGCAAAGGCAGGGGCGCAAAAGGAAAAGAAGGAAAAATGAGCGCGCAGACGCAGCCATGCCAGTGAATATCCCGCCAGCTGGCAGACCACTCTATTTTTATCTTTCACCAGTGAAGCTTGCTTATGCGAAGGGACAGGCGGAATCCCCGTGCGGCAAGGCAGGGGCAGGCGCCCAGGCAGGAAAACAGGCGGCAAATGCAGCGCAAGCCAGGCAGGCTTGGGAAGAACACCGGGCTTGAAAATATCGACCTTCGCCAAATCGCGCGCGCTGCCATGCAGAAATACGGGTTCGTGGCAGGATTCCCCCAGCAAGTGGAGCGCGAGGTCAACTCATTGCAAAGCAGGGTGGACATGCGCGAGGGAAAGGGCATGCAAGACATGCGGGGCGTCCTTTGGTCTTCAATAGACAACTACGACACCGAGGATTTGGACCAGATAGAATATTGCGAGGCAGGCGCTGGCGGAGAGATACATGTGAAAGTTGGGGTTGCGGACGTGGACGCCTATGTGCCAAAAGGCTCTGCGGCAGACAGGCATGCGCTTGGCAACACCACATCGGTTTACACAGGCATTGAAACGTTCCCCATGCTTCCTGACAGGCTCTCAAAAGGCATGTCCTCGCTTCCTGAAGGGCAGGACAGGCTCGCAGTTGTTGCGGAGTTTGCAGTGCTTCCAAACGGCGTGGTGCGCCCGGGCGGGATTTGCCGCGCGATTGTGCGGAACAAGGCAAAGCTGGTTTATGAGCAGGTTGCCGCGTGGCTTGACAACACCGGCCCAATCCCGAAAAGGATTGCCGAAGTGGAAGGCATGGAAGAGCAGATTTTCCTCCAGGACAAGGCTGCGCAGAGGCTTGGCAAGCACAGGATGATGATGGGCGCGCTTGAGCTTGAGTCCATGGAGGCGCGCGCGGTAATCAAGGACGATAAAGTGCTTGGGCTTTCCATTGTCGAGGAGAACAGGGCAATGCACATCATAGAGAATTTCATGATTGGCGCAAACGGCGTGATGTCCGGCTTTTTGGAGCAGCGGAACGTGCCCTCCATTCACAGAGTGGTAAGGGAGCCCAAGGACTGGGTGGGAATAAGGCTTCTTGCCAAGGCAAAGGGATTCTCCCTTCCTGCAAAGCCATCGGCAAAGGCGCTATCTGAGTTTTTGGCAGAGCGAAAAGGGATTGACCCCGAGACATTCCCCGACTTGTCATTGGCGATTGTGAAGATGATTGGCGCCGGCGAGTATGTGCTGCACGACAAGGAAACGCCAATAGGGCATTTCTGCCTGGCAGTGACGCACTATACGCACGGCACTGCGCCCAACAGGCGCTATGTTGACCTCATAATCCAGAGGCTCATCAAAACATCGCTTGCGGGGCAGCGCTCGCCTTATGGAAGGAATGAATTGTCAGAAGCGGCAGGCTGGTGCACCGACAGGGAAATGGCTGCGAAAAGGGTGGAGAGGTTCATGGTGAAATCAGAGGCAGCCACGCTGCTTTCCGGGAAAGTGGGCGAGACGTTTGACGCAATTGTCACAGGCGCGTCTGAAAAAGGGGTTTACGCGCGCCTTCTTAATCCGCCAGTTGAAGGGAGGATGGTGAGCTCAGTAAGGGGCGCAAGGGTGGGGCAGAAAATCCGCGTGCGCCTGGTGAACCTTGACCCGCGGCAGGGGTTTGTCGACTTTGAGATGGCCAGATAATTGCCCTACAAGATGGATAGAACCTACAGAACACTTTTTCTCTGGTTTATTGCCTGCGCTGCCTGCGTGTTCCCGCCCTCGAGCCTGTTGCTGCGCGCAACTTTCCTCAAAAGCGCAATTTTATCCTTGTCGTTCAGCATTTCCGTCGCATTGTCTGGGCGGATTACTTTGACGCTTACCTGCTGTTCCACCCAGGTCTGCTTGCCAAATAGCCAGCTGAGCGCGCGGTCAAAGCTTTTTTTCTTTCCCAATGCTGCCTCTTCCATGATGCGCAGCATGGTGCCGTCCACCACGCCATCCTTGGGGCAAATCTGCACGGTGGCCCCATCGAATGAAAACGAGATGGGAAGGGCATTTCCAATATTAGTAGGTGCGGTTTGCGGCTGCGTGATTGCCATGCATAAAAATGCCGTCAGGTAGTTCTCGAAGAAATCCCTGAATTTGTCATCTGGATCGCCTGCACCGGTTTCCTTGTGGCCCCGCTCGTGCTTATAAACATCGACAGCCGAAACCAGGGATGAAAGCATGTCGCGCCTTATGTTTATGCTTTCCCCATCCCAGAACCCTGGCCGCTTGGCAGTTAGATCCCTGCCGGCAGAGGTGCACACCTTGTCGAAGACCTTCACATTGTCAAAGTTCTGAAGCCCTAGAACAGCCTCGACATCGACAAATTTTCCAAGGATTGCACGTTCATGCGCCGAAAGCTCTTCAAGCGGCACATAATGGGCATTCAACCCCTCTGTTATAACCTCGCGGTCATACTCGACACCCGCCCTGTGAAGCATGTTTTCAATACCTGTGTTCAGCTTGATGGGCTCAAACCCCTGGTGTTTTGCCTCCATGCCTGAGCTCATGCCGGTCTCGAGGACTGCATTTTGCCCATACAGGCTGTAGAATGCCTCCTTCCAAACCTGCGCAATATGGTCTGGCAGATGTATATCGACAAATTCCAACAGCGGCGAGTCCCTGTGCTTGTTGGCAGCAGTGATTATTGTCGAGATTATCTCGCGGTTGGCACATTCTGAAATGATGCCAGTGACAGACGCCTGCAATGCTGCGATGGATATTCCGTCACGGTCAGGAGATATGTCTTCAGTATTTACATTGTAGCTGAACAGCGCCCGATTGGCATGCTCGTTCGTGATGAACACCCCTTTGTTGAAGACGCTGCCGTTAGGGACCGATTTTAGGACGTCCTCACAAAAAAGGCTCCCTGAGGCGCAAGAAAACTCCGGTTTGAATCCTATGCGCAGTGGCAGCACAAAGTCGTCCAGTTTCTTGAATATGTCTGCAGTTTCCCTGTCCACCGTGCCGAATGTGGTGGCTGAACCGGATCTTGGGGAAACCCCGCTCAGGATGCGGTAGCAAAGGAAGTCCCTGTCTTTGCCGTCCAACTTTTGTATGCCTGAGAAAGGCTGCGCAACCCAGTCCCGGGATTCGAATTTCACCTTTATATTCAGTCTCAGGGCGGCAGTGGAGAGAAGTTTCAAGCCCTCGCCAAACTGCCCTACACCTGAACCGGGCGTCTTATCGGTGATAAGCGCTGCCAAATGCCCGCTATCATAGCCTTTTCCATTGTCCACTATCCGGATATTCGCAATTTCCTGCTGCTCCAATTCATCAGCCGAGACCCACTTATACACCTGCCTTGACTTGTCATATACCTTAAATTCGATTTTTACAGATGATGCGCCTGAATCCTGAGGCAAGTGATTTGATACTGCGTCCAATGCAATGCGGAGTTTGCCCCACTTGCTTGCACGGTAGGATAAACCGATATCAGTTTCCTTGACGTTTATGCGTGAGCCGTTCCGGTGATCAACATCGGCTGTAAGGAAAGAATCCTCGGAATTGGCTACAGATTCGCTGGTGCCTATGCCGCATCTTCCGAGAAAACGGCAGAATGAATAATCTCCGGCAATCACCTCGTAGCCTGCCAAGCGGGCCAGCTGGTCATATTCTCTTCCGCTTGCAACTACGGCACTGGCACCGAAAATATCTGAAAATGCCTTTTTCCAAATCTCAGGGTGGGAAATGTCTCTCCCATAACCGCTGTTGCCCTTCCACTCAGTCGGAATGTACCTGGTTTCCAGAAATTCATTGCCATCGGAACGTGAGCTTGACTTTCCATCCAGGGTCTTTGACAATACAGTATGGATAATGCGCGGGTCATTGCATTCGGCAAGCAGTTTGCCGATGGCATTCCCGGCATCGTCTTGCTCGACGTGGTCGCGGTCCCTGGGCAGGTTGTCTAAATTGAGGTCATAGCCGAACAAGGTGCGCTTGCGATAGCTGGAGGTGATAAATATTCCTTTCACAAAGATGTCACCTGAATCGTCAGCTATTCGGTTCCCGCCCTGCCCGGAGTATATTGGAGAATAGTTTGGCCTGAACAGAAGCACTTTCTTTTCGATAGCAAGCATGTTTTCAATCAGTTCCCGGCTAGGATTGGAAAAGGTAGTCCTGGACCCTTCAATTGCTGGCAAGCCTGTTTCGACGTCAAAGAAAACATAGTTTACAATTTTTCCATCGAGCGGGATTTTCTCAACACGAGGAGTTGCCTGCCAGTCACGCGAGCGTATTTGGATATGGATTCCGCTCCTCAGGCATGCGTTAGTAATCAGCTTGAGCCCTTCGCCAAACTCTCCAGCCGCGCCATTTGAGTTTCCGTTCACGACAACATCGTCTGGCTTGTCGCTGTAAATAATACCAAGTTTGCGATAATCAAAGCCCCGCCCGTCGTCCTCAAATTCAATCCGCTCAATTTTGTGCGTTGCAGGGGCATCGGAGAGGGGCCGCCACTTGCCTCCAACCAGGAATTTCAGCCTTACTGTTTTGCCGCCAGTGTCGCCAGGAAGATGGTTTTGCACTCCGTCCAGGACAATCCGCTCAGCGCCCCACCTCTTTGCAGAGGACGCCAGAGTGAATGGAGCCTGAAGTGTTATTTTGTCATCTGAAACCATAATTAAACACCAATAACCATTATGTAGCTAAATGTTTATAAATGTTTACTTTTCTGGTTATTCATGGAATAATGTCAGGCTCAACCAGATGCTTTGCAGCTTATTTTATGCCGTATTTCTCGCACCTGTCTGCAAGCACCTCTTGCATTGCAGCCAGCTTTTCGCGCGCAGGGGCTAGTTTTAAAGCGTTTGAAAGGGATTCGAGCATCTGGACGCGCTTTTCCTGCGTTTCTACCTGCTCTCTATAAACGCCAATTGTGCTGCGCCCCATATCAACCGAGGTGTCGGTTTCAAGCGCCGCAGCTTTCTTGCCCAGGGCATCTGCCTTCAAGCCCAGGTAATAGGCCTCTTGATCTGGCGTTTGTTCGGCTTTTGAAGTGTTGATCTCTGCATCAATAAGCGCCACAATTTCAGAGTAAGCATCCCCTTGGCCTCTGCGCGCAGCCTCAAAGCGCTTGCTGTAGAGTATGAGCTTGCGTCTGCCGACTATTTTGGTTTCACCCCACCTATGCCCTTCGCTTTTCATCTGGTCTATAAGCTTCCCGTATGCTTCAGCCTCCAATTCCCGGGTTTTTACGGATTTTTCAAAGTCGCCGAGGGGCTGGATTAGATTGGCATGGACTGACGCCCAGTTAAACAGCTGGAGGTATTTCTTGATGCTGAGTTTCTCCTTTTCCATGTATTTCCTGGTTTTTTTGGCAGAATAGGTAATTAGTGATGCGCTGGCTGTGAATAACGGTCTAATTTTCCCCATATTCACCGACACGTCCCACCCGAAGTTATAACTGTTCCGAGAAAATCTCTCGGGATTGCTATGATAACAAGAGGTGAGCACGTGGAAATAAGGAGCTTGATGGAAAATGGGGT
>JAPLWX010000007.1 GCA_026396415.1 Microcaldota archaeon | reverse complement strand
TTTGTAAACACGGTGTGCCATAGCATACCTAATTAGGTATGCTAATTAATAATACCATCAGTACAGTAAAATGTCATTTCCGAGAGAAAAACTAGAGTTAGGTAGGCATAGCATACCTAATAAGCGAGAAATTCAGGTCAGACATGGCGTATGCGATTTTCAAGCATTATCACGGCTTTGGGGCCATCAAAAGGGATCTGCATGAGATTGGGATTCTCCAGAGGCTGGATTCTAGCTGAAAGGCGGAAGAAGCCGTCGCCCTCTGAGACGCAGCCCGCATTCGCGCTCAAGAAGCGCTACCTTTGTTTTCTGCCCGCCCTTTGCCGAATATCCGCCGAGCTTCCCGTCGCTGCGCACCACGCGGTGGCACGGGATGACGGGCGCGAGCGGGTTTTTCGCAAGCGCATTGCCCACCGCGCGCGCGGAGTGCGGCTTTCCAATCCTGCGCGCAAGCTCGGCGTAGGTGATTGCCTCCCCTTTCGGGATTTTTGCGCACTCAAGAAGCACTTTCCGCTGGAACGGCGTGAGCGCTGCGAGCTTTTTCTTCTGCTTTGCAGTGAGCTTCATGCCAGCCCCTCCACCCTCAAATGATAAAACCCATCGTCCTCCCCAATCCCGTCATTTTCCTTTTTGGGCGCATAGTCCAGCCTGCCGCCCTCGTCGCTGTATGAGAGGGGCACGCCCTGCACGCGCTCGCAGTACGCCCTCTGAGGCTCCACCTGGGCGGAGAACCCCAGCGCGGCAAGCGCTGAGGAGAGCTGGAGGAAATTCAGGTCGGCGGTGACCTGTTCGCCGTACTTGCGCACCACCAGGCGGTTCCATTCTTCAATGGGCATTGAGAAGATGTCATCGGCGGAGTAAAACCCGTAGTCGAAAATGTCGGCGCAAAAGCCAGGGTGGCCGCAGCTGCAAAGCGCGGAAAGGAAATCCTGCGCAACGAACGAGAATGGGATCTGCCTTCCAGGCTCAATGCGCGAAAGGAATTGCGAGGCAAACTGCGGAGGGTGCATCGCCGCCTTGCCATCAGGGGTGAAAATTGCACTGCCCTTGCGCGCGTAAATCTCGGCTGGAAGATCGGAAAGGAGCTCGTTTATCCTGCAGTAGTCGAAAGGGAGCGAGGGAAGCTCAAATGATGCGTCAAATATATGGAACTCGCAGATTTTTCCATGGGCAAGAAGGTTCTTCTTTGCATCATCTATCATGCGCTGCGAAATGTCAAACAAATGATAGCGCGTGCGCGCATAAAGTGAAGGCGCGCACTTTTTCACCTCGTTGAAGAATGTTTTTGCAAAGTCGCCTTTGCCAATGCCGTATTCGCACACTATGACCTCGCCGCTTGTGGCTGAAAAGTCGCGCACAAATTCCATTGCGTTGCAGGCTGCAAGCGCGCTGCCCTGCGCGAAGGTTGAAAAGTCGGAATATATTGCTTTGCCTTTGGAGGAGTAGTAAGCCCTGTTTATGCCGGCCATATTTGCACTTGCAATCCTGCTTTTTGATGCCATGGCAAACGCCTCTGGGTGTGCCCCTTCTTCGCCTTTGCTGCCCGGGCGCCTGCCTCAGAGCACGTCCTTCTTCACTTTTTCAATCCCGATTGCCTCCAGAAGCTTGCCAAGCTTGGGCCCGCGCGGCTTCCCTAGCAGGGCGAGGTAGCATTCCTCGAACATTTTCGCAGGCGGCATGCCCCTCTCCTTTGCCACTGCAAACGCGAGGTTGTGGATGTCAAGCGCTGCCATGCCAGGCTCAAGCTTTGCGAAGAATGCCGCCGCATTTTCCGCTGCGCGCTGCGGCGCATAGGCAAAGGCATATTCTTCCGGGATGAACTTCTTTTTCTCCCAGGCTTCGATGTAAGGCTGGAGCTTTATCACTGCGGACGCGTCGCCGGTCGCCTGCACTATCTGGTCCCATGTCCACTGGAGGTTGCGGTAGAGTATGAGGTCTATGAACGGCGTTTTCCAGCCCCTGCCCCCAACTGCGCCTTCGGATGAGAGCTTTGCCGCAAGCGCGCGCTTCCTGTCCGCGCGGGAAAGGGATTCCGACTTGCCCGATGAAAGAAGCGCAAGCGCCTTTTCATAGTCCTCGATTGCGCGGAGCACGTTCTCAGGAGTGGGGTTGATGTCCACGTTCTCCTGGATGTCGGGCTTGAGGAGCATGTACTTGAGCACTTCAGGGGGCATGATTTCCATGAGCTCTGACACGCCCATGCCAGTCCCCTTGCTCTTGCTGTATTTCTTTCCTTCGAAAAGTATGAATCCGAATTTGTAGCCGATTGAGGGCTCTTTCTTGAAAATCTCCTTGAAAACCGCCTCGAGCGTGTCGCGGCTCCCTCCGCGCGTGAAGTGGTCCACTCCTCCGCCTTCTGCGGCGGTGTTGAAGTAGTCCTGCCATGCCGGCCAGTGGAGGCGCCAGGTGAGCTTGTAGTTGTGGTCGGATATTTTCGCCTTGCCTGAAAAGCCGCAGCCCTTTGTGTATTTCACGTCCCTGTCGCAGGCATATTCATAGCTGTCGCCATCATGGGAGAGCACGCGAGTGGTGGAGATTTTCCCGCATTTCTCGCACAATGGCATAATGGGCGACCACCAGTCCGGCAATGAGTCGCGAAGCGAGGATGCAGCAACGATCTCATTTACCTTTGCCTCGTTTTTGAGATAGAGCTTGGCGTATTTGTCAAATGCGCCTTCTGCATACAGGTCGTTTGCGCGCACTATCTCGGGCTTTACGCCAAACTTTTCCATTGCCGCTTTCGCGTCCGCAAGGAAGTAGTCGCCAAACGAGGCGGTTTTGCCTGTCGGGTCAGGCACGCTGCTCAAAGGCTTTCCCAGATGGGGCTCAAGCACTGACTTGTACTGCTCGAAAATTGAAGGCACGCCGTCGAATGCGTCGAAGATGTCGGCAACAAAATAGTACTTCGCCTCCTTGCCGGCATAGCGGAGCGAGTCCACTATTGCCTGGGGGAAGAGGAATTCGCACACTGTCCCAAGGTGCGTTGGTCCGGAGGTGGTCATGCCGCCTGAAATGACGTATGGCTCGCGCTTTTCGGATATTATCTTCTGCGCGAGAAGCTCGGACCAGTGGAGGGACTTTTTCGCCTCGTCATCGTTTTTTTCCTCTGCCATGTGCTCACTTTGGGGGAAAGGATAAAAAAGCAGATGCTTTTTTAGCATTTGTAAATGAGAACCGCAGTTCGAATTTACAAATCTAAGGACAAATTTCCAGAGAAATTTGTCCGCATTGGAATATAGAAATTCCAATACAATAAAAAAGCGTGCCGTTTGCGCGTTTTTGGCGCCAGCCGCGCCGGATTATGATTTTGCCGCACCGGCGTTTTTCCTTGGGACCAGGTCCATGTAGGAGAGCGCGCCGGTGATGCAGTGGGCATTGCCGTCGTATTTCCACATCATGTCCTTGACAAATTCCACCCTGAAGCCGTTTTTTTCTAGTATTTCCCTGATTTTTCCCTCAAGCTTTTCATTGCCGAACGACGGCAGCAGTATTTCGGTTTTCCGGCTGTAGGCGTTTTCATAGCAAATCGCATTTGCATATGAAATGTGGATTTTCAGCATCATATGGTAATCGGCGGGGATTTCTATCACATCAAAGCCTGCCGCAATCAGCTGTTTCTTGTAGCCTTCGCACATTTCCACGACTTTTGCCGAATCTTCGCTTTTCGGCACTTTCACCATGACGGCAACGCCGTCCTTTGGAAACAAAACTGCCTGGTCGATGTGGAACATTTCTTCAATTTGCCGGCTGGCGCCGCCAAGTATCAGGACGTCATCCGCCCCGAATGCCTTTTTGTACACATCCTTGAAGTCGGAAGTGCTGATTTTGTAATTGGCATGTTGGGAATACAGGTATTGCGTCATTGCCAGCTCATCGCTGCCCACAATCACCAATTTTTTCCCGTCCTTGGAAACCGCCTTTGTGACATTGCCGCCCTGGAGGACGACCGGCATCTGCCTTGCCCGGATTTGCATCTGCCTGGTAAAGCTGGGATAAAATGGCTCGTGCCTCTCCGGGACCCACTCTGCAGGCATGCCAACCATGAATTCCGGCATTTTGTTTGCGGCGCCCGTAGGCTCGCCCATGTCCTGCGCCCAGATCTCGTTCAGGCGGCTCCCTTCCAATACTTTCAGCCTGCCCTGCAAAAGGAACAGCGAGATGGCATTCCCGAATTCAGCGTCTTTTATCCGCCCGATTATGTCCTCCGCCTTCTTTTGCGTCTTTGCAAAAAAATACACCCTGGTGTCCGGGGAGGATAGAATGAGCTTTTCAGCCAGCTTCAGCTGCTCTGCCATCGCCATTTTTGACGCATAAGACGGAAAATTATCAGGATCTGAAAAAAAGAATGTCCTGTATTTGTATTCAGGGGTGAATACGACGTCCCTTTTCGCAACCAGGAATTTTTTCAGCTCCGGGACTAGCTTTTCCCGCAATTCATGCATCCGCATGCCCGTGTACTGGAATACAAGCATGGCGGCTTTATGGGCAAAAAGGAATATTTAGCTATCTGAACGCAAGCCCCCTTTGGAGAAAGCAGCGTCAGATTATGCCTTCTGCAAATGCCATGCTTACTTCTTGCGTGCCGTCACGGGGAGGATAGCTGGCGCGGTTTGCGCTGTATTCTTTCAGCTTGCCCACGATTTTGACTTTGACGGGCTCGATGTTGTCAAGCGTGTCATCTACAAACTGCCTGAACCCATCCCAATAGGTGGAGGCGGTTATCTTCCCTTTTGGCTCGCCGAGCGTGCCAAGCGATATGTTGACTTGCAAAACAAGATATTCTTTGCCGCTTTCCGTCTCGATATAGCTCAGCACGTATGAATTTTTGCCGTCAATGCACATGCCGCGCACGCCGACCCTTGAATCTTTCGGGAGGGCGCCAACGTTAATAAGCGATTTGATATCTCCCTTTATTGCAAATAGCGCCGTCTCCGCCTTTTTCTTCATCACAGCGTCGAAATCCGCGCGGAAGTTGCTTTTCCAGCGAAAACCAGTCGGAATGTCTGCAGCGGTCAAGCCAAGGTTCTGAAGCTTTTTAGCGGTTACGTACATCCCATCACCGAAAATTTAATGGCGGGAAGTGTTTATAATTGGATTGTCTCACCTAAACATTCCGTCGAAAACTCCTTTCTTGAATTCGCCATCTCCCAGGTCTGCAAGCGCTTTCTTCTGCTTGTCAGAAAGGGAAGTGGGCGTGCGGACCGTGACCCTGATGAGCTGGTCCCCTTTTCCCCGCCCGCGCACATGGGGCATTCCCTCGCCTTTCAGGCGGAAAACGGTGTTCGTCTGGGTGCCCGGAGGGATTGTGAATTTTGCCTTGCCAGACAGCGTTGGCACCTCTATCTCGGCGCCAAGCGCAGCCTGCGAAAAGCCGATTGGCGCCTCAATAAAGATGTCGTCGCCCTCGCGCCTGAAAATGGAGTGTGTCTTTACCGATATGAAGACATACAAGTCGCCAGCCGAGGCAGAGCCTGGCTCGCCCAGGCCTTCCAAACGGAGCTGCGAGCCTGTGTCCACGCCTGCCGGGATGTCGACGGAGAATTTCTCGTCTGCCTGCGTGACGCCGCTGCCATCGCATTCCCTGCATGCCCTTGACGGGCGCGCGCCTTTTCCGTTGCAGGAGGGGCAGATGCCCACGCTTGTGAAGCTGCCGAATGCACCCATCCTGCGCACTGTTCTGACCTGGCCCTGCCCGCCGCATTTTTGGCATGCCGCGACCTTGCTTCCAGGCTCTGCGCCGAGACCTTTGCAGGCACCGCATTTCTTGTTGCGCTTGAATGCGAGCTCCTTTGAGACGCCGCGCGCAGCTTCCTCAAGCGAGATGTGGAGGTCATAGCGCAAATCCGCGCCCTTGCCCCTGCTGCGCTGCCCCCTTCCCCCGCCAAACATAGATGAGAAAATCATGTCCTCGAATGGCGAACCTCCGCTCCCTCCAAATGAAAAGCCAAAGTCGCGGAAAACGTCCTCGAAGTTCGCATTCCTGAAGATGTCCTCCTGCGAGTAGCGCTGGTCAAAGCCCGAATGCCCGTACTGGTCGTAAGACGCGCGCTTCTCGTCGTCGGAAAGCACTGCGTATGCCTCTGAGATTTCCTTGAAGCGCTCCTCTGCGCCGGCTTCCTTGTTCTTGTCAGGATGGTACTTCATTGCGAGCGTGCGGTAGGCGTCCTTCAGCTGGTCTTTTGTCGCATTGCGCGCAACGCCTAAGATGTCATAATAATCGCGCTTTTCAGCCATGGTAGTGCCTCTGGTGGGTTTGATGTGGATATAGGTGCCTTTAAGTATATAAATGTTAACATGATGTTAACAGGTAAGCTCTGTTCGCGCCACGCTATTGCAGCTTGTACTCGCGCTTCAGGTAGCCTATCACGAGATCTAGCGTTTCGTT
Source organism: Microcaldota archaeon (assembly GCA_026396415.1). Taxonomy (GTDB): domain Archaea; phylum Micrarchaeota; class Micrarchaeia; order Anstonellales; family Anstonellaceae; genus UBA10161. Next base: position 19,398 of record JAPLWX010000007.1, on the reverse strand, counting down.
TATGAACAATATCTCAGAGGAAGTCGTCATCAGTTTATGGCTGCCCTTGAACGCATTGAAATCATAGGTTCGGTAAGATTCTATCGCGCCGGCGACAGATGGATCATTTATCAGGCGCTCTCTGAGAAGGGCTGCGAATGCACTTTTAATCCCGAGAATGGAATGCGCGGTGCATTTTAACTTGTGGCATCGTGGATCAGTGGCTCTAACCAGCCCATTCGGCAGATCATCTCCGCGTGACTTGTACTCGAGAAGATCAATCAGATAATATTGAGGCAGTTTTCGGTTGATGACCGCTTGGAAAAACGGGCACGCTGAATCATTCAGGGGCAAGCTATTGAGGCTCCTTCGCGCTATCCATTTCGGAGTGGGAGTGCCTTTTGGAGGCTGGAGGTGAAAAAAGGCGGCAATCTTGTAATGCATGTTGTAAAAAGTGATTAAAAGGATTTAAAACGTTTTGCCATCCGCGCCTTATGAGGGGGCGCTTGGCTAAATCCTTTCGAACTCGCCGATTTCCCTGTTCTTCCTTACCTCGTTCCAGTTGAAGTACCGCCCATTCATGGCAACATAGACGCCGTGCGGGAGGGACTGGGCGAATGCGAGCGCGCTGCCCAGGTTGAACAAGCCGTCGGAGCTTCCGAACTTGTAGGGTATCATGGCGCCTGTGAGCACGATTGTCTTGTCCTTTATTTCCCTTGCTAATACAGCGGCGGTCTGGACCATGGTGTCGGTGCCATGGACGACTACGATGTGCTTCCCGGGGGTGCTTTTGCAGTTGTCCGAGATGATTTTCCTGTCCCAATCAGTCATGCTCAGGCTGTCCATCATCATCAGTGTCCGGAGTTCCAGGTCCACCTTGCAGCGCGCCACTTTGAGCATCTCGGGCACGTGGGAGTCCTTGAAGAAAAGCTTCCCGTGCAGCTCGTCATACTCCTTGTCGAACGTGCCGCCTGTAACGAATACCATTATCCTGCCTTTTGCCATGTGATCGCCCTTGCCTTTTTTCCACGCCTGCAGGATTAAAAGAGTATCTACATCGCTATTCAAGCTTGTACTCGCGTTTCAAGTAGACTATTACGAGGTCGAGTATTTTGTTGATTAACTCCTTCTCTTCGGGCGTTGTCAGGTTTTCACCCCTGAATGCGCTCCAATCGTAGTGGAAAAAGTTGTTGATTGCCGCAATGACATTGAGATCTTTGATCAGCCGCTCGTTCATTATTGAGTGCAATGTTGAGGAAATGCCTACCAGGCGGTTTCGATGGACTGAATAGGCTTCTTCGTATGGCGGAAAGAAAGAATTCTCGCTTTTTCTTTTGAGTTCTGCGCAAAAAAATTGCGGAAGCTCGTCATTTATGATTGCTTCGTATAGAGGGCACATGTACTTTTGCATTTCCAGGTTCGCATTGCGCAGGTTTTTGAGCTCCCGCATGGCTATCCATTTTGGCGTTGGAGTGCCTTCGGGCGGCTTGAGGTGGAAAAACGCGGCGACCTTGTAATGCATGTTGTAAAAAGTGATTAGAAGGATTTAAAACCGCTCCTCCACCGGCGCACCATCGCGTTCATTAGGCAACCGGCATCCAGGCAGCATCGCAGTGGGCGCCTCATTCGGCTATCAGAACGCCCCTGCACATGTTCATGCCGCAGTGGTAAGGGTAATTCCCGGGCGCGGGCGGCGTGAATGTCGCGTCCACGGTGTTGCCGCTCGAGGAAAGCTGCACGCCTACCTTGTCGATTATCACGAGGCTGCAGCAGCCCGCGCCATTCGCGGTGAATGAGAAGTGCACAGGCACGCCTGCTTTTACCCGGATTTCAGTTTTGTCATAGCCTGAGCTGGTTGCGGTGAGGGAGACTTCCTGCGTGGCGCCAATTGCCTGCCCAGCCGCGCCTGGTTGTATGCCTGAAGGCGCAGCACCCGTCTGCCCGCCTGCTAGACCTGCCAGTCCTGCTGCCGGCGCGCCTGATGCTGCGCTGCCGGATTGCGCGCTCCCGCTTGGCTGCGCCTGAAGCGCGTAAGCAGGGTTTGCATTATCCCCTGCGGCATGCGCGCCGCTGCCCATCACGACAAAGGCTGCGAATGCCACTGCCAGAAGCGCGATGCCTGCAAATGCGTATTTTTCGATTGCCATTTTATCCCTCCTTAAAATGGCAATAAGACGCCCGGAGGCGGCTGTGTTGCCATTTTATCACCCAAACAATTCCATCCAAACTACAATTTCATCCATCGAAGCGTGAGCGCGTTTGTCACCACTGAAACTGACGAGAGCGCCATTGCCCCGCCTGCGATTATCGGGGAGAGCAGTATGCCATTGCTTGCGTAGAGCAATCCTGCCGCAACGGGGATGCCCACCACGTTGTAAATCAGCGCCCAGAACATGTTCTGCTTTATCTTGTTCATGGTTGCAACGCCGAGCTTGAGTGCGCGCGGAACGTCCTGCGGGTCGGAGCGCATGAGCACTATGCTTCCGGATTCCATTGCAACGTCGGTGCCCGAGCCCATTGCAATGCCTATGTCGGCCTGCGCAAGCGCCGGCGCATCGTTTATGCCGTCGCCCACCATGGCTACGAACTTGCCTTTTGCCTGGAGCTTGCGCACATAGGCTGCCTTTTCCTCGGGCAGCACGCGCGCGAAATATCGCCCTATGCCTGCCTGCGCCGCGATTGCCGCGGCCGTCCTTTCATTGTCGCCTGTAATGAGGTAGCTGTCGATTCCGCGCGCCGAAAGCGCGGCAACTGCCTGTGCTGAGGTTGGCTTGACATTGTCCGCCACTGCCACAAGCCCTAGGATTTGCTTGCCTTTCCCAACTATCATCACCGTCTTGCCCTGCTCTTCCAGCCTGTGGGAAGCTTTCTGTGCAGCAGGGGCGAGCTTTGGGAAAAGCCTGAAACTGCCGATTTGATATTCTGCACCGCGTATTTTTGCTGCCACGCCCTTGCCTGTGACGCTTTTGAAGGAAGTGGCTGGATGGATGGCGGCGCGGCGCGATTTTGCCTCGGAAACAATGGCATCTGCAAGCGGGTGCTCGGAAGGCTTCTCAAGCGAGGCTGCAATGGAGAGAAGCTGCGAAGGCGTGGTACTGCCGAATGGCACCAAATCTGTCACGCGCGGCTTGCCTTCTGTGATGGTGCCGGTCTTGTCGAATATCACTGCATTTATCTGGTGCATGCGCTCAAGCGCCTCTGCATTTTTTATCAGGATGCCGCGCTCTGCGCCAATCCCCGTGCCCACCATGATGGCAGTGGGCGTGGCAAGCCCCAGCGCGCAGGGGCAGGCAATCACCAGCACTGACACTGCGAGCATGAGGGAGAACTCGAATGCGCTGCCTGCTGCAAAGCACCAGTAGAAAAAAGTGAGCGCAGCTATTACTATTACTACAGGAACAAAATATGCGCTTATTGTGTCTGCGAACCTCTGGATGGGCGCGCGGCTGCCCTGCGCTTCCTCCACCAGGCGCACTATTTGCGCAAGCACGGTCTGCTTGCCAACAGCAGTTGCCTTGAAGGTAAGGGTGCCGTGCTTGTTTATGGTGCCTGCAATCACCTTGCTGCCCTTTGCTTTCTCCACAGGGATGCTTTCGCCTGTCACCAGCGACTCGTCAACTGAGGAGGCGCCTGAGACGACAATTCCGTCCACAGGCATCCTCTCGCCAGGCTTCACGATTACCAGGTCGCCAAGCATCACTTCCGATGCTGCGACAATCATTTCCTTTCCTTTGCGGATGATGGTTGCCTGCTTTGGCGCAAGGCCCATGAGCTTGCGTATTGCCTCGCTTGTCCTGCCTTTTGCCACTGCCTCAAGGTATTTGCCAAGTATCACTAATGTTATCAGCACTGCGCTGGTTTCGAAATACTGCTCGGATGCCAAGCCGAAAAGCGCTGCCAATGAATAGAAGTATGCCGCGCTGGTGCCCACTGCCACCAATGTGTCCATTGTAGCCGTCCTGTTGCGCGCTGCTGCGAACGCGCCGCGGTAGAAGTCTGCGCCTATGATGAACTGCACTGGCGTGGCAAGGAGGAAAAGGAGCTGCAGCCTGTAGGGGAAATCCATTAGGAACATGCCAAGCGCTGCTGCTGGCAATGAAAGCGCAATGCCGAAGAGGAGCTTTGCTTTTAGGCCCTGAATTTCGCTGGCTCGCTGCTTTTTCTCGCGCTCGGCGTCAAAGCCGGCTTCCGCCTTGTAGCCAAGCGAGGAGATGGCGGATAGGATTTTGCCTGAGTCAAGCTGCGACTCGTCGTACTCCACCTGCGCGCGCGCAGCTGCGTAATTCACATTGGCGCTCTTCACGCCAGGCAGGCGCGAAACGCCGCGCGTGATGAGAGCGGCACAGCTGGCGCAGTGCATTCCGCTTATGGAAAAGTCCTCTTTTTTCATATAGGCCGCCTTTAGATTGCCACTCCTGCGCGCGGCGCGTAAAGAATCACTGCCACCGCCAATGCCGTAAGCACTGCTGCGATTGCGAAAAAGCCGGCAAACGGCATCATCTTTCCATCCGCGCGCCTTCCTGCATAGCAATATATCATGTACTTGAGGCCTGCAAGCACCAGCAGGTTGGCAAGCATGAAGACAGGGAGAAAAAGCGCGAGGTTGTCATACTGCATCATCACGGCGAGCATGGCGCCCATTGTCCCGCCCATCACCCCTGCCATCAGGCCCTCCATTGCGCCCATTATGCCGCATGCCTTGCCAACATAATATCCCAGCGCCATGCCGGCCAGCATGCCGAAAAGGCTGCCGATGAACATACCGTTGGTGGCGCCCACTATTGCGCCGAAAAGGAAGCCCGCGGACATTCCGACCGTCATGCCAACCATCATGCCTTCCATGCAGTTGAAGTGCGACTTGTATGCGCGCGCAAGCGCCACTGCGCCGCCCACTGCCACTGCGGAAAATGCCGAGTAGACAATGTAGACGAGGTATTTGCTTGAGGCAAAGCCTGCGAATGCAAGCACCGCAAGCACTATGAACGTGAGCACGGAATACGTGAAGCACTGGCGCACCAGCTGCACATGAGGCTTGCCTGCGATAAAGTCCGAAAGGAAAACGCCAATCTCGCGCTCGAAATTTCTGCCTGCGTATTCATCGCCCGCCCCATAGCCCGCTTTTCTTATTGCAGCCTCGACCTGCTTTTCATCAAGCTTGTCTCCCTCCACATCCACTGTGCCTTTTGCATATTCTGCATGGACGGCTTTCACTCCTTTTACATCACCTATCTCCATCTTCAGGAGCTTCTCGCATGACTCGCAGTACATTCCGCTTACCTTGAATGATGATTTTGCCATTTTATTCACCCGCATTTTCATTGGCGCGCCGCAATACTTGGCAAAATTCCTCTGAATTTTGCCTGCTGTTGCAAGTTTGCACTTGCAACACAATTAAAGCCGCCTACCCGCACTTGGAAGTGCCTGGCAGCCGCGCGCCCTCTTTGCTATGCCGGCGCCGCAACGCTTAATTAATATACCCTTGAAACTAGTTTCAGGCATGAAACAGGTGAGAGAATGGACTTTTCCAGGAACAAAACAGTGATGGGAGTGGTGGCAGTGCTGCTGCTTCTTTTTGTGGCTTCAATATTTTTCTACAACCGCACGCTCAATGACCTTGCCGCAAGTAGCTGCACCGAGGATGCCAGCATCTGCCCGCATGCCAAAGTGGTGGAAACTCAGAACCTTGTCATTGCAGTGCTTGTCATTGTGATTGCAATAATGGCAGGGTGGCTCTTGTACAACGCCTATTTTGCAAAGCCCCTGGAAATCGCTCCTATTGCGCCAGAAGCAAAAAGCGCGCCTGCAAGGAAAAGAAAAATCGCATCGGCAGAGCTTGATTCCGACGAAGCGGCAGTGGTTACCATCATCAACGAGGCTGGCGGCACTGTTTACCAGTCAGACATCCTGAAAAAGACAGGCTTTTCAAAGGTAAAAGTCTCGCGCGTGCTGGACAGGCTGGAGCAGAAAGGCCTGACCGAGCGCAAGAGGCGCGGAATGACAAACTTGGTGGTGGCGAGATAGGTTAATAAGGAAAGAAAGCCAAAAAGGAAGACGATGGACATGGCAGCACCAAACAGGAAGGCAGCCGGGAATCTTGATTCTGTTTTCAGGCAGATTATGAAAGAGAACAAGAAGATGATGGACATCCTGTCAAAGCAGTAGGCGAAAGCCCATGGTGACCTACTTTACCAAAGACGCAGCGATACATGCAAACAAACTTGCAACAGCTGCATATAGCCAGGAGCATGTTGTCCAGCAGGAAGCAAACCTCGACTACATACTTTCAAGAGTGGAAGCCTATGCAGAGGACAGCAAAAACGAAGATGAGAAAGTCATTAGGAAGGCAGCCTATTTGCTCAGATATATCGCGTATCAGGGGCATATCTTTACAGATGGAAACAAGCGGACTGCCTTTGCGCTGGCAAGGGCTTTCCTTGAGCTGAATGGCTACACGATGCCAGCAGGCGGCGAAGAGAGCCAGGAAGGGCGCGCAAGAATGATGAGGGAAATCGCAGAGGGCAGGCATTCGCTTTCGCGTGTCTTGAAGTGGCTCGAGAAAAGCGTGGAAAGGAAAATCTAGGAAAAGGCGCGGCATGACCAATCTTGTGGTGGCTAAGTAAATCCGGCAACCAAATCCCCGGCTGTCGGGCTGCTGATCAAACCATCTGAATTGGATGCTGAAGCCGAATCTGCAAAGACCAAGTAAGCCCGTTAATCCGCGAACCACGTTTGCTTAATTTAGCACAATGCGCCGATTAGAAGTCCGGAATGCCTCTTTTGGCACGCCAGCGTCCTTCAGGAACTTGATGGTTGCCAGGACGCGCGTATAATTGAACTCCGGGTTCTTGCTATCATTTCTCGTATTGGATATGTTGCCATCGAATCTAAATGAGCCGCCAGGCTGTTTGATGATTTTGTAAAAACCTGCCACAAGCCTGGCTTTTTTCTCGGAAAGATTGCCAACATTGAGATCATTTGGGCTTACGCCCCCGGTGTTATAGAAAAAATAGGTCCCGACAGCTATCTGATCATCGGAAAGCACCCTGTTCCCCGCACACTTCAAAAACATATCTCGGCTATAAGCAAGCATTGCTCCGAAAGCCTCTATCATTGCATTTGTGTCCTTGAAATAAACAAATTCGACTTGAGAATTGTCTTCTGAACGAACAGTGCCAGAGCCTCTGCGATAATCGACCCCTTCAGTAAAATCCGCACGCAGATAGCCAATCCCCTTTAGTTTTTTGACAGATTTGTAAAATGAGTCCACACCCAGGGCTTCGAAGGATTCGAGCGCGAACGGCCTCTCGTTGTTTTTTTCATGGTCCCAGAAACTGCGGGAGTCCAGGCTCCTTATTACGTTTACAAAACCTTCCTGATATATCGCAGCCGCAAAAAATGCCTGGTCAAATTTTAGTTTTTTAGCAACATCCATTATTTTGCTCGTCGTCTTTAATTCGACTTTGAATGTAAGGTCGCCATCACGCTCCCCCCTTTTGCCATCAAGAAATCCAGCTATCCTCATCGGGCGCACGCCATATTTTTTTGTGTATTCCTGGTAGAGCTTCTTTTCCTGCTCGTACAAATCCATTACACTGAAGAGCTTGTGTTTCAGTGCGAATCCTTGCGGCATAAACGCATTGTCATCGAGCCGGCTTTGAAGGCGGCTGCTACGAAATATCGCCTTTTTGCCTTGGTCATCGATTTCGCTGGAATGGAGTATATCGCAATAAAGGCGGAAAAGCAGTGGGTCGCTTAGATCTATTGACCTAATCCCCTTCTCAGTGAATCTTGCGATTGTGCCAATTTCCACGGGATTCTGCAATATTGTATCTATCAAACTGTAACTCTCATAGGAGAAGATGATTGCCTGGGTTGCATTTTCGCCTGCTGAATTTATCATTTTTTTAATAGAAGAAAAAACCAATGCGGGTGATTTTGAAAGGTGTTCCTTCCACGCATCACTCTTCACCAGCGTAAGCAAGAAGGATAACGTGATGGAATCCATGGCCCTTGAGCTGAGACGCCCCTCCAAATCCTTAACAAACCGATAAGTAGCCTGATTATCATACGGTTTAAGTGCTGAGCGCAACTCAGCCAAAAGAGACTTTTGATATTCGTGCTGCCACTGCGAATCTGCATCGCTGCCCAATTCATCACCAATTGTAGCTCCCAAGCAATGTCAGCACCCAAACTCGCCGCCGAGCGCGGGGTCGCACGCGAATGGGTTTATTTTCTTGTCAGCTGAAAGCGCGCCTGGCGCGGTGCCGTTCACAACATAAGTCGGGTAGTCGCGCGCGATTTCAAGCCAGCCAGCTGTCAGGTGCTTGGCCTGTATCCCGTTGTTTGCAAGCGCGAGGCCCACATGGCGCGAGAGCATGCAGTAGCTGCTGTAGCAGTAGTTGAGCGCGGTCTGGTTTTTCGGAAGCGCGGAAAATGCCGCCACGAGCTGGGCGGTGTCCATCTGCCCTGCAGGGATGTTTATCGCGCTTACCAGATGCCCTGCGGCGTATTCTGATGGCGTGCGAAGGTCAACCGCAAGATAGGATTGGTTGCCATGGCGCAATGCGTCGAGGAAATCAGACGGGCTCATGCTCACTGTTGTCTCAGTGGCATAGAACTCGCGGAAAACATCGGTGCCGGTGCTGGCTTTTGGGGCAAGCACTGCAGATGCAGCCGCGAATGTAATGATTCCCACCAGCGCGCCAATCAAGCCGCAGGCGAGGAAGAGTTTTTGGCTTTGGTTCAATGAATCAGCCAGCTTTCCTGTAGCCAGCAGCAGTAATATAACGCTTGCGGCACGGGCATGGTATTTTTATTTTAATCGAGCTGAATATCGTGGGGTTGAGGATATGGTGCTTTTCCAGACATCGGCTACTGCGCCGCAACTGGCGAAAAAATGCGATCTTCTCAGGGATCCGGTGGCTTTTGAGCTATGGTCCACGCCTAATGAAGACAGCAAATGGCATGAGAAGCTCAACAACAACCCAAAGGGCATAATATTTTCCAGCCAAACAATAAATGAGCTGGCACAACGAAAAGGAGACCAGAACGGCTTGCCGTTCAAGAGCGTGGATGGGACCGAGTATTACATTGAACAAGGGCAAATTGGAAGAACAGTCAGGCGTGTCATGTCTGCAGATGAGATTGATAATTTTATTAAGAGCCATAAGTACGTGGCAATGTATAAAAAAACCGAATCATGCGGCCATTGCGCAGAAACAGTGAGGGAGATAGAGGGCAGAATCCGCAATAATACCGAGCTTGCTGAAAAAGGATTTGGGTATGTTATTACTACATCCCCCGGCTTGGATTCGCGATTTATCAAAGAATTTTTTTATGATAATGGCGCGTTGATAAGCAGTAAAGATTATCCCGGTTTTTCGTCCACATTCAAAAAATCAAAAGGCGATTTGGCGCATGACGCCATAAGGGAAGCCCTGGGCAACCTTGGAATCGGTGCTGATGAGAAGGCAATGGGAATGCTTTTCAGTTTTCTTAATCCGCCTGAGAAAATTACGCCGGAATTTGTCAAAAACAGGCTTGAGTGGGTTGGCATAAAAAATATTGATGACGAAATAGTCAGCCGCTTTTTTGATTTCCTGACAAATCCGGCTGGCACAAGCGTAGAAACAGTAAAAATTATTGGGGACAGACTTAACGAAGATAGGCACGATTCGCGCTTTATTGGGTTAAACTGGAATAAGCTTAATAGTGATGGCAAGAAGTTCCAGAGGGACCGTGTAATTGACGAATGTTTTATTTTGCACCCAAAAACTACAGCATGGAAAAGTGGGCACGAGCAAGTATATATTTCTCAAGAGGAGGGTAAGAAAGGCGCTATTAAAGTCACTTTCATGGTTGAAAAATCTTTTTTGGAAAAGCCGGCTGACTTCATTAAGCTTTATGAAAGAAGCAAGGCTGGCGGGAATGTGAGCCTGGATAAATAGCGCCGCTGGTTTTTGCCATTGCTGGGCGGCGTTTTATTCTGCTTCCAAGAAAATGTTGCTACACTTTCTTATAGTCAGCATCATAAACGTTCCCATTCCCGCCTGGCTGATGCGCGCGTGCCAAGGGAGATTAGTTGTAAGAGATAGTAGAATATGCCTATTTTATAAAATGTTCTGAACAGGTAAAGGTCCATGCAACCATTCTTACTACAGCGCACCCCCACCAACCTTAAATGCCAGGTGGTTTGGAAGGGAAAATCGCCAATTGTCATTGAGAATAAACCGGTGCAAATCGCCGCAGTCCCCTTGAATGGGAACAGCAGGCAGTTAAGGAACGGGAAAATTTCCGGAGATGCGCTCAAGGATTGCATAATAGTGCATCCGCGCTACGTTGAAAAAGATGCCGAGCACAGGATACTTAAAGTTCACGGGCTGAGGCTAGGCCGCACGATTGACGTCTTGCTTGATGAGCCTTTTTCCATTGCAGGGGAGAAACATTGGATAATGAATTTCAAGGGCGTGGGCGCGGATGCCGACGAGCCAATGGTCATACATCCGACCCAATGGTGGTGGATTAACAGGGCATATGTGCAGGATCACTGGGCTCCCAGGGAAAACTGCGACAAGTTCGGCCGCAGATGGGGGGTCGTTCAGGACAAGGAAGCCTGGTCGGAAATGAACGAGGACGTGATGCAGCCGCTAGGAATAGACATGGTAATGCACGTGCAGGCGAACAAGGTGCCGTGGGCAGTAATAAGGCAAATCGAGCAGGTGACCAGGCTTGGTAATGAGGATCTGGAGCTTTCCCAGATAGTGCGGGCATGCAAGACAAATATGCGCATGATAACAGCCTACGCACTCGGGGCATTCAACAGGTATGGCGTAAACGCCGAGAGGATTGCGGAGATTGATGCAAAAATACTGTCTGCCCAAATCAGGCTTGCACAACGGCAAGAAATGCTTGGTGCCAGTGGAGACATGCTTTCAAACCGATATGTGGATGGTACCCTCACCGATTCTGAGAATTTTGCCTTGAAGCAGTTTGAGATATATAATTGCATGAAATTCATCGCGCTGGTGGTGCATTCGAGCATATCGGTGCTGGAGGAGGCGGCAATACCAAAATATCTTGAAACCCTTGCCAAAAAGACAGGGATTCCATTCGACAAAAAGCCGCCGGTCGAGTATTATTTTGATTACGAAGGGAAAACCCCTTTGTGGCTACGTTACTATTCCGAGCCATACGTGCCTGTCATTGTTGAGAAAAGTACAGGGTTGATGGAGCGCACCTGCAGAGGTGTGCTGAAGAGGTTCGGAGAGGCAGTCATAGAGTGGGTTGGCGGGCGGCTCTGATTGCATTCAATCAGACTTTCTTATAGTCTGCGTCGTAAACATTGCCGCTTCCGCCGCCCTGCCCGCTGCCGCCCTGAGGTCCATAGCCAGTGGGTCCGTCATCAGGCGCGCCGCCCTGTCCGCCTGTTCCGGGCCCGCCTTGCGCTCCCTGCCCCTTGTAGATAGAGGCGCCTGCGTCCTGAAGCACTTTCTTGAGCTTGTCCACGGCTAGCTTGAGCGCTGCCATGTCGTTCTTGGGGAGAGTGTCTTTCACTTCCTTTGCCGCCTCGCGCACCTTGTCCGCAAGCGCCTTGTCCAGCTTGTCGCCCAAGTCTGCGATGGTTTTCTCGCTTGTGTAGACGAGAGATTCCGCCTCGTTCTTGAGTTCGGCTTCCTCCTTTGCGCGCTTGTCAGTCTCGGCAAATTCCTCTGCCTCATGCATTTTCTTCTCTATTTCGCTCTTGTCCATCTTGTGCGGAGCGACAATTTGCATCTTCTGCTCCTTGCCTGTGCCCATGTCCTTTGCTGTCACATGGATGAGCCCGTTGGCATCAATGTCAAACGACACTTCAATCTGCGGGATGCCGCGCGGGGCAGGGGGAATGCCCACAAGCTGGAACTTGCCAAGCTCCACATTGTCCCTCGCCATTGCGCGCTCGCCCTGGAGCACATGCACCTCCACCGATGTCTGCGAGTCTGCTGCTGTTGAGAATATCTGCGACTTTTTGGTGGGGATTGTGGTGTTCCTTTCAATCAGCTTGGTGAAAACGCCGCCCATTGTTTCTATGCCAAGCGAGAGGGGCGTGACGTCAAGCAGCAGTATGTCTTTCACATCTCCTGAGATGACGCCTGCCTGTATGGCTGCGCCCATTGCCACGCATTCCATCGGGTCCACGCCGCGCTCCACCTTCTTGCCGAATATCCCTTCCACGAACCGCTGAACGATTGGCATGCGCGTGGGGCCGCCCACCATTATCAGCTTGTCGATCTGCGTAGGCGAGAGCTTGGAATCTGTTAGCGCGCGCTGCACAGGCACCTTGCACCTGTTCACAATGGGCTCCACTATCTCCTCAAGCTTTGCGCGCGTGAGCTTGTAGACAAAGTGCTTGGGGCCGCTCTTGTCCGCGGAGAGGAAGGGCAGGTTGATGTCGCTTTCAAGCAGGGTGGAAAGCTCGATCTTTGCCTTTTCGCCCGCGTCGCGAAGCCTCTGCATTGCCTGCCTGTCGGTCTGGACATCCAAGCCGGTTTCGCGCAGGAAAACGCCTGCAAGATGGTCCACTATTGCGTTGTCCATGTCAGTGCCGCCAAGCGCAGTGTCGCCGCTTGTGCTTTTCACCTCGAAAACGCCCTTGCCGAAGTCCATTATTGTCACGTCAAGCGTGCCGCCGCCCAGGTCAAACACCACTATCTTCTGGTCCTTGCCTGCCTTGTCAAGCCCATATGCCAGCGCTGCTGCTGTGGGCTCGTTGATAATTCTCACCACTTCAAGCCCTGCTATTGCGCCTGCGTCCTTGGTTGCCTGGCGCTGGTTGTCGTCAAAGTATGCAGGCACGGTGATGACGGCCTTTTCCACCTTGTCGCCAAGGAACATCTCAGCATCCTGCCTTATTTTCTGGAGAAGGAAGGCTGAGAGCTCCTGGGGGCGGTATTCCTTGCCAAATGCCTTGTACTTGAAGTCCGTGCCCATCTTGCGCTTGAATGCGGAGAATGTGCCGTCTGTGTTGGCTATCGCCTGCCTGCGCGCAGGCTCGCCCACCAGCTTGAGCCCTTCCTTTGTGAATGCCACATAGGAGGGGAATGCCTTGCCGTACTGCGTGGCGCCTTCTGCGGATGGCAGGATGACAGGCTTGCCGCCCTCCATCACCGCAGCCGCGGAGTTGCTCGTTCCCAGATCAATTCCGATTATTTTTGCCATGTTTTTCACCTCAGTGAAAAACAGACAGGAGCCCGATTTCCCGCGAAGCGGGAAAGACAGGGGCACCGAAGTGCTCCTGGAAGGCGCCTGGATGTTTCTCACCTTTTTGTTGAATCAGTATACATTGAGCGTGGACAGCACCACGCGCTCTTCCCCGCCGGTTTTGCGCGAGAAGCGCACTTCGGTCCCGATGTTCCACTCTGCCGACTTTGCTTCGCTTATGCCGCTTATCGAGTATCCGGTGGAAACCAGGAAGCTTCCGAACGCCTCGATTGCCGCGGAGCTTGCCGCCACTTTCTCATTGCATTCCACGCGGAAATACCCGTCGCGCTCGGTCACGAACGACATCGCATGCGTGCGCGCGTTCATGTATTCGTTGAAGCTCTGCAGGATGTTGTCTGCGGCCGCCGCTTGGTTGGCTTCGAGATGCACTATTGCGTAGCAGTTCATTCCCCCACCTCGCTTTTGTTTTCATCCATCTTTTCAGCTTTCTTCCCGGACGACACCGAAACTATCGCGTGCCTCAGCACCTCGCCCTTGTAGAGGTACCCCTGCTTTATCACGCGCACGATGGTTCCATCGGGCGCGCTGCTTTCCTCCTGCATTGCGGACTCGTGCCTGAAAGGGTCGAGCTTCTCGCCCTCAAGCTTCATTGGCTGCAGCCCCTCCTTCTCAAACGATGCGCGGAGGTTGCCAAGCACCAAAAGCACGCCCTTCTTCGTGGCGGAATCGGGCATTTTTTCCACTTCATTCGCCGCAAGCCCGGCTTCCTCGTATGCCGGAAGTAGGCGCAGCATGAGGCGCGCCTCTGATGCGCGGCAGATGTCGTCCTTCTCGCGCGCGGTCCTTTTCTTGTAATTGTCAAACTCAGCGGTGAGGCGCAGCAGCCGGTCTGAAAGCCCGGCGAATTCCTGCTCGATGCCTTCCATGCCCTTTTCAGCCGGGGCGCCATCTTGCGCTGCTTCATCCTGCGGCGGAGAAGGCTGCCGCTTTTCATCATCGTGCTTTTGCTTTGCAGCCGCCTGCTGGGCAGGCGGTTCCTTGCCAGGGGTGATGTTTTTTTCCATAAGAATCACGTCTAGGGCAGCCTTCTGCGCCTCTTGATCTGCTCATCGAACTCGCGCTCCATCTGCGCGAACTGCTCGTCGAATTCCCGCGCCATCTCATCCATTTCCGCGAAGTTGCGCTCCATCTCCTTGCGGAATTCCAGTACCATGTCATCTGCCGAGCGCACGCGAAGCACGTACTTGCCTTCCTCGCGCCTGATGAAGCCGGCGCCCTCAAGGCGCTTCATGTGGTGTATAATAGTAATCCTGTTGATGCCTGACAGCTCGGAAAGCTCCGAGCCCCCCACAGGCTGGCCGTGCGAATGCACCATCATCACGCGCAGCACGTGGGGAAGAGTGGCATCGGTGTCGCGCTCGGACATCAGGCGCATTTTCCTGCAAAGCTCCACCAGCTCGGCTTCGGGATTTGCCTCCTTCCTTGCAAGCGCCATCTCTGTTTTGGGTTTTTGCATTATCAATCACCATTCTGGCTGTTAACTTCTTATTAACAAAGATTAATAAATGTTAATACCTTATTAACACTGTCAAGCATATGTTAACACAGGAACAGGCAGCGTGCGGGGGAATAAAAATATATCGCGGCATAATGGAAATGATGTTCATATTCCAGACAAAAAGCATTTCACTTGAGCAGAGCAATCCGGACCTGTGCAGCTTCCTTAAGGCCATGACAGGAGCCGCCCCCGGGTGTAACAAGTACATCGATGCTCAAAGCATCCGCTACTCCGGGGTAGATTACCTCAAGACTACGTTCCCCATTCTAAGCCGCTGGCCTGAAGTAAAGGACTGCTTTAACAAGAATACCCGGATTCTCCTGAATCTTGCATACGATAAGGCATATCTGGGCAAAGGAAACACCGAGATCGATTTTTATTGCAGCTCGCATCTTCAGCCAAACTATGCGGAAATAAAATTCAGCAGTGTGGACGGCTTCCTGAAATTCAACAATGTTATTGGCAAAGACCTGAGCGAGGAGGGGAAAGTAGGGCTACTTGCAGCATGGGGGAGCATATTCAACAAGGGCTATGATTACAAGCGTGAAAAATGGGCTATAGGCAGCCGCCCCGCAAGGGAGGTCCTTGAAAGAGCATTTTCGAATGTAATCGAATGGGAGGCTGATCCGAGTAACCCCTACAGCCCAAGGGTAAAGAAGACAGGCGATATTGGGATATGCGGGGACATAAACGGCAGCGTCATGCATGACATAGCAGCCGCTTTGGGGCTGGAGCAAGCAGCCGCAATAATACCTACAACTGAGGGCGGGCATGTAATCTCGTTGATTAGGGGGAAGAATGGCTTCTATACAGTGGATTATTGGCGTGCATCATACCTTGGGAAGGATTTTGAGGCTGCGCAGGACCTTGTTTACGCAAACGAAAGGGACGAGAATGGGAAACAATCCATGAGATACTCGTATTTCATGGGCAGCGGCTCGAAAGGGGCGGTTTTTGACCCAGGCGCTACAAGAACCATGCTTGATAGAATGACTGGGCTTTCCGGGGAAGAGCTCATGAAGGGCTTTTCAGTGAAAGCCGCTGCTGACAGCTATGGGTCTGCCGGGGCATCAGTGGATTATGGCTTCAAAAGGCTCACGGTTGGCGCGTTTGTGCTGAATTCGCAGATTGCCAACACCCTGTTTGGAGGCATGAAGATAGATTATGCCGCCACTGGCGTGGACAAGGAGGGAGGGCGGCGTTCCTCCATACTCCTGCCAAGCCTTTCATTGGCAACCATGCTTGCCAAGGATGAGACGGGCATTTACCCGCTGCTGATTGGGCAGATAGTGCCTTTCATGCGCGACCAGGCGCTGTGGAACGGAACAAGGCTCAGGATAACCCCGCTTTCAGTAGGTTTTGGATACACTGCCCCGGAAAACGCCGATTTCGAGGCCGGAAGCTCGCTAGGCGTGGTGAGCGAATTCGGGAAGGACGGAAAGAAGAAAACCACATATGTATCTGCTGATTTCAGATACACGCCGCGCGCAGATGACTTTTACAACATTGCAAAGCCAGATGTAGCTGTGAAGGCAAGCGCCGGATTCAATATGCGGCATTTCGGCGCTTCAATTTCCCTCAAGCCGCAAAGCATTGACAATTTGGTGGACGTGAACCTGCAGGGCACGGTTCCGGTTGCCAAAGCGGGAAAGAAGACCCTGGATGTTGTGCTATTTATGAACGGCGAGCTGCTGCCGGCAAAAGTGGGCGGGGAAGCGCAGAAATTATCGGCAACACCACGCAGATTTCGGGCGGCGTAATAATTCGGTTCTATTGAGGAAAACGCCTGGTTGGCGCAAGGAGAATGGCTACATATAAAAATGATGATGGCAAATATGCAGCCATGAGA
The DNA here is from genome assembly GCA_026396415.1 of Microcaldota archaeon. Classification (GTDB taxonomy): domain Archaea; phylum Micrarchaeota; class Micrarchaeia; order Anstonellales; family Anstonellaceae; genus UBA10161. Next base: position 2,815 of record JAPLWX010000007.1, on the reverse strand, counting down.
GTTTTGATAGCCCTTATTGCATGCGTTGTACTGCTCTTCGGCTGCATCGGGAGCGTGCCGCAGGAGAAGTATGACGCGCTTTCCGCATCGTGCGACAAGGCGAAGGCAGACACAGCGTCCTCGCTTGCGGCCGAGGCGGGAAGGGCGAGCGCGGCAAATGCAAGGCTCTCCGCATGCACGGAGGAAAAACAGTCGCTATCTGCGCTTTTGGCAGAGAGGGAGCAGGAGAATGCGGCATTGCGCGCCGATGAGGCGGTGCTTGAGAAGGCGATAGTGAAGACAGACAGGATTGCGCAGTACAACCTGACCCTTCAGTATTATCTTGACGCTTTCGGGCCCGGAGCGCTGCCCAACACTGCGCGCATCAGGAAGATAGACGCGCAGCTCGCGGTTATGAACGACATGACACTTTCCAGCCTGATAGGCAGCGTGAAAGACTGCCAGAGCATTACCGGCTGCAACAATGCCAAAGCGACGGTGCAGCCATATATTGAAAAGCAGGAGCAGGCGCTCGCTTCCGAGGCTGCCGCAATCATAGGGGCAAATGGCGGCTGACTGGCGAAGAATGGGAAGCCGCATGCGGGATGCATGCTTGCAGCAATGGTGAATAACATGCGCAAATTTACAACTACCGAGGAGATTCCAATCCCCGCAAAGCTGATAGACCAGGTGCTTGGGCAGGACGAGGCAGTGAAGCTTGTCAAAAAAGCGGCGATCCAGAAAAGGAACGTGCTCATGATAGGCACGCCGGGCACCGGGAAGTCCATGCTTGCGCAGGCCATGGCGGAGCTGATGCCTGCCACTGCGCTCGAGGATGTGCTGGTCTACCCGAACCCGAATGACGAGAACCGCCCCATTGTGAAGGCAGTGAAGACATACCCGAGCGAGGACGAAATAAAAAAAGACCCCGGGCTTTTCCAGATGTACTCGTCATTCCGCCAGATGAGGCAGGCATTCGCCAAGTTTTCCGGCGAGAAGATAAGCAGGAAGGAGCGGGAGGAGGAGGAATTGGGGCAGGGCAGGATGCTGCAGCAGGCAATGAAAAACCGCGAGAATGCCGCGCAGGCGCGCGGCGGCAGCGGAGGCATGATGTTCCTTTTCATCATGATTGCGGCGATAATTTTCTTTTACGCGACAGGCGCGCTGAACAACGACAACAAGTGGTTCGTGCTTGCGGTGCTTGTGGCAATCGGCGTGATGTACCTGCTTTACCGCTTCACCAACGCGTTTGGCAGGCGCATGGGAGTGGGCGTGTTCGACTACAACGACCCCAAGCTCATCGTTGACAACTCGGGAAGGAAGAACGCGCCGTTCGTGGACGCGACAGGCACAAGGGCGGGGGCGCTTCTTGGCGACGTCCGGCATGACCCGCTGCAGTCAGGCGGGCTGGGCACGCCTGCACACGTCAGGGTGGAAAGCGGCGCGATACACCGCGCGAACAAGGGCGTGCTTTTCATTGACGAGGTCGCATCCCTGAAGATGAGGAGCCAGCAGGAGCTCCTTACCGCCATGCAGGAAAAGAAGTATTCCATCACAGGGCAGAGCGAGAACTCGTCAGGCGCAATCGTGAAGACCGAGCCTGTGCCCTGCGACTTTGTGCTCGTTGCCGCAGGCAACTACATGGACATGACTGCGATGCACCCTGCGCTCCGCTCGAGGATTCGGGGCAACGGCTATGAGATTTACGTGCAGGACAACATGCCCGACACGCCGGAAAACGAGGACAGGTACGTCCAGTTCGTGGCGCAGGAAGTGAGGAAGGACGGCAAAATCCCGCACTTCACCTATGCCGCTGTCCAGGAAATCGTGGACGAGGCAAGGAGGAAGGCAGGGAGGAAGAAGAGGCTGTCCCTGAACCTGCGCGAGCTTGGAGGCCTGGTGAGGGCGGCAGGCGATATTGCAAATGAAGAGAAATCAAAGGTTGTGGATGATAAGCATGTGATGATGGCGCGCGGCCTGGCGCAGACAATAGAGCAGCAGGTGAGCCGCCGCTTCGTGGAAAGCAGGAAGGACTACCCTGTGTTCGGCACGGAGGGAAGCAGCGTGGGCAAGGTCAATGGATTGGCTGTGCTTGGCGACTCTTCGGCAGGGCTGATAATGCCGATTGTCGCCGAGGTCACGCCTGCGTCATCAAAGGCAGAGGGGAAGCTGATTGCCACCGGAAAGCTGGGAAAGATTGCAAAGGAGGCGGTGGAGAACGTCTCTGCAATCATAAAGAAGCACATCGGCAAGGATGTTTCGCAGTATGACATGCACGTGCAGTTCCTGCAGACCTATGAGGGCGTGGAGGGGGACTCTGCTTCCATTTCCATTGCGGTCGCCATCATTTCTGCGATGGAAAATGTGCCTGTGCGCCAGGACATTGCCATGACAGGCTCGCTCTCGGTGCGCGGAGAGGTGCTGCCGGTCGGCGGCGTCACAGGGAAAACAGAGGCTGCAATCGAGGCGGGCATGAAAGCAGTGGTGGTGCCGCGCAGCAATGCAGAGGACATCCACCTTTCGAAGGGGCTGAAAGGGAAGATAAAGATAGTGCCTGTGGACAATTTCGTGGACGTGCTGCAATACGCGCTGGTCGACTCGAAGAAAAAGCGCGTGCTCATAAAAAAGATGGCGGGGATACTGCACATCAAGAAAAAGAGGTAAGTCGGCTTTTCGCTTTTTTTGATTGTTTAGATGTTAAGCGACACCACATATAGAGCCAGCAGCTTGCTTGGCCTTGAACACTTCTAGGGGAGTTTTGTATTTAAGGCTGCTGTGCGGCAGCCTGTTGTATTCCCACTCAAACTGCCGCAGCAGTTTGTTTGCGTGTTCTATG
>JAPLWX010000030.1 GCA_026396415.1 Microcaldota archaeon | reverse complement strand
TTCGTGGGTCAGGTTTGGAGCCGGAAATTCGATCAGGGAATGGCCAACGCGCCCAACAATAGAGCAGGAGAAAATCTTGTCTGCCGTCGGAGCAGACTGTTGCTTACCTGCTACCCAACTTTAAGGAAAGACAGGACAGAGTAGCTTCTGAGTAATCAAGTTAATGTCCTGGCAGATGAGCGAAAATGCGCTAATCAGCAAGGGCAATAATGACCCAACTGAGTGGAAAGCCCCGACTAGAACCTAATGTCTATTTTATAATTATTCATAGATTATACATAAAAGGTTGGTCTCGATGCAGCTCCTAAAAACAATATTGGCAGTTGCGCTATTGCTGGGAAGTTTATCTGCTCGTTTTATGGCACCTGAACCTGCGGATAATGTATTCTATCTTGATTGCACCAGTTCGTATCAGAATGAACACGGCCAGACATCGATGTGCTGCAACCAAGTGAAAAGCATCTATTTGCAAGTTCCTGTAGACAGTCCTGGAGTTACCGCTATGGGAGGATTTATTGCCGATCTTCAGGGCGGGTATAAGTATTGCCAATGCCTTCTAAATGATAGCAGAGTCATTGAAACTATTAGCATAGCGCACGGCGCAGATAGGTGCATTTGTACCAATATTAAAGACTATGACATGAGAGCTGCAAAACCGCCGCAATGTCCTTCGATTGTGCCTGACGTTTTGCCATTTATGTTAAGCGTGTGCGTCGCACTTGTGTTCTCATTTGTGTTTATAGCATCAGTTCTTTCGAAGGTCAAGATATCTCCAGACATGCGGATATTGGTGGCAGTTGTGTCGTTAATGATTGTTGTCCTTACCATTGTTGCAAACCCAGGGGCACCTGTCACTGTTCGGTATCCGAATATCCCTGGCTGGTTTTTCCTTCCTTTCGCAGCTGCATTTGTTGCGTTTTTGATTCTTCAGACAAGAATAGATAAATGGATTGAATCAAGACTATCGAAAAAGAGCAGATGATTAGTTACTGACGAAATAAGGCTTAAGACGGCCAACAAGTGCCAAAAACAATCCTTTTCCGCTCGGCATGACCAACGTTATAGAAATACTACCAAGCGAATACAGAAGTGCTTTTGAGTAGCTTCCGAGCAAAAATATCCAAAGCCGGCAAACCCTACGCCTTCTTCGTCCCCGTCGCGACCTCGTCCGCGGACGCCTCGGCAAGCTCGCGCTTCACAAGGCCGTCGAACATCTTCGACCATTCCTTGTCCACCTTTGCCCAGTCAGCCCCTTCCGAATGCACGCGCCTAAGCATGTTGTTCATGGCAGTGGTGCACTTAAGGACAAAGTCAAGCTCCAAAAACTGCGCGTGATTGTATTTCTCGGATGCATCGAAAATCTGGGAATAAAGCTTTCCCTTCAGGAAAGCCTCCATCACATACTGCCTCGGCGTTATGCCTGTCTCCTCGCTTCGGCGCTCAAGCGCAGGCGGCACGAAATCCAGCTTAAGGTTCTTTGCAATCTTCCCGATATCCGCGTCCGACAATGACTTTGCGCTTGCCGCAGGCTCGGACAGGAACAGGCAGCGCAAATTAGTGTCGCCGATGTCCTCCCCGCGCTCCAGGTCGAACGTCTGCACGAACTTGTGTTCCTTGGCGTCGGTTTCATACTGCACGCCGAGCAGGCGGTACACGCGCGTCTTCCTGCCGAAGCGCATCTTTTTCAGGAACGAATACCTGTCGGTGGAAAACATCGAGGCCGCGGGGATGCCGAACACGGTTTCCAGCCTGTCCTGCACGTCTTTCAGCGACTGGGCGTGCAGGTTGTAAAGCAGGAAGATGCCCGGCTGGGTGTTGAGCATGTTGATTACTCCCTGTATGGCGGTCCTCGAGCGGATTTCGTTGATGATGACGCACGCATCGCCCATGCGCAGCGCCGCGTTTGTCATGGAAACCAGGTCAAGCTCGGACGTGCCCACCTCGTCCCTGTCGGACGACTGCACCTGCACCGCGCCTATGTGGAAGCCCTTTTTCCTGTACGCCTTGACCGGGATTTCCTCGATGTCCTCGATAGGCAATATCCTTTTCTTGGTGCCTATCGCCGCAATCTTTGCGGACGTGAATGACGTCTTCCCCACGCCTTTCAGGCCAAGCACAGCCTCCGAGCAGCCCAGCCCCACCATGACATCGTCGTAGCCTGCAAAGAACGGCGACATTGCCTTGAGCTTGAGGTACATCGGGTAGGTGAATGGCTTGTCGCGCATGATGCGCAGCGCAGCCTGCAAATCCCTGAAAGTGGCGGGGGGCTGCTGCAGGTGGCACCTCATGGCGAGCCTGGTGAGCACCACGTCTATGACCGGCGTGTTCTTGTCAAATTTCCTCGTGCCCATGGTGGATGCCACCATATTCTTGAATGCGTGCTCCAGCATTTCCCTGTTGTAGCGCCACAGGGTGTGGCAGAGCCCGTACTTCGCGTGCTCGATGTACAAGGGCGAGTTCTCGCTGTCGATGTAAATGTCTGTTATGTTGTCCTGGTCAAGAGCCATGTTCTCGATTGGCGAGCCCAGGCCCACTGTCCACGAGGCGGCTTCGCGCCCCATGGCAACCGCCTGCTCCTGCGTGATTTCCACCTTCTCAAGCGACGCCCTGTCTATGAACTGCTGGGCCATCTCCCTGCTCTTGTCGTCGAAGATGGTGGTGTAGTCCACCATCTGGCTGATTTCCTTCAGGCCATCCTGTATTGCGACGCGCAGCATCTCCTGCAGTTTTTGGGGCATCTGCTCAATCCCGGGGTTCTCGATGGTATAGATGTGCGCCTCGCCGCCGGGAACATCGTATATTTTCACCTTCAGCCCGTGCCCGATTTCGTAATTCGCCTCGGGCGCATCTATCAGGGCCGCATCCTTGGGCACGGTGAGCATGAAATTCTGCATGAAAAGCAGCGACTTGAGCCCCAAGAGCACGAGGAACGCCGCGCGCATGTCGCCTGTTTTTTTGCAAAGCAGGTACAATGATGATTTAGTGTAGGCGTCCAGTATCCCGTTCATCCATGCATGGAAGTTCCGGTATCCCTCCACGAAAACCGCCTTTTGCGGGTAGGGCTCGTTGTAGCCCCGTATCACCTGCTCGGCAACGAGCGGGTTCATGAACATGTACTCGTAGAAGTCCTTGAGCAGCTTCTTCCTCTGCAGGTAATGCTCGTCTTCAATCTTCCCGTATGTTTTCTGGTTGAGCATTATGCCCTCCACCTGCCGGATAAGCGCATCATACTCGTAGATGATGGCGGTCTTGTCCTCGTTCAGCTCCACCATTATCTCTTCCTCGTACCTCATGGTCTTCCAGAGATTTGGAAGCGCCGAGGTCACCCTCAGGTGCGAGTTTATGCACTGCGGCGTGGCAAGCCCTAAGCCGCAGGTCGGGCAGTCCATGACGAGGCGCGTGCCCTGGTAGCTTGGTCTGCATCCCATGGCAGCAAATTCGCGCGCGAGCTTTTAATGCGTATCGGCGCGCACAGCCTCCACGGTTCACGCGGATTAAAAGCAGTCTTCGCCCCCAAGCGGCTCCACGCTGTCAATGCGCTCGATACGAAGCGTGCCAAATGGGATGCTCGCGTCAACTTCCAGGGCCGCTTTGCCTTTTATCAGCAGGCTTACTTTGGCGGCGTCAACCCTCAGCTTTGATATTTCCTGGAGCTTGTAAGGCATCCTTTCCACGCTTCCCATCCCGATAATGTTGCGGACCCTGCAATAGCCGCCCCTATGGACATCAAAAGTATGCATTCCACGTGCCCTTATCCATTCCACCAACCCCCCATTCTCAAAGCCGGCTGCGCCCCTTGTGCCAAAATCATCGGTGTCATAAACAACAAGCGGCGGTTTTTCAAATGCCATGTCCTTGTAATACTCGTTTCTAGGGCGCCATATTATCTCAGCGAATTCCCGGTTTCCTTTCCCGGCCACGTCAAAACCCGCGGCTATCACATTTTTGTCATGGACTGCGCCGTTGTAGAGCTCTTTGAGCAGCTCCTCATCTGCCCCGCCGACACTCGCCTTGCCCTTTGTTTTGCCAAAGTGCTCCAGCGAGTGCTGAATCTCAGTTGGCAGGCCCGCCAGCTTGTCCCTGAATTCGCAAATCTGCAGGCACATAAAGCTCATTTTCTCGTTCACGCAGGTCAGTGCAAACTCGATGTAAAGCGGCCCATACTGACCCAACGCAATCACGTTGCGGAATATCTCTTCAAAAAACTCATCTTTAGGGTGATGGTAGCCGCCAAAGAGCTGGTTGTCCCTATTGCTCTTTTGGACCAATTCAATCCTGGCGTTCCGTGTTTCACACCAATACGGCTTATCCACCAGCACGCTTATTGGGTCAGACTCAAATATCGGATAATAGTCCTTCGAGGCCTCGCCCTTGTAATTCGACTGATTGAAAGCGACATATACTCCCTCCCCTTCAACCGCCTTGGACGGATGCCCATACACAAGCCGGACAAACGCGTTTTTCCTTTCAGTTGCTTCCTGCGTATATGCCACTCCTGATATGATTGGCCCATAGCACATGCCATAAAATTCGTCCTTGAAGAGCGGCTGCCCGACGAATGGCTGCAAAATGACGCCGTTTGCCTTCGGGTTGGATTGTGCAATCATGGCCAAGGCGTCCTGCAGTTCATCACCTTGCAAATCCAGGTGCGTTGGAACGCTCCTGCCGCTTCCCGTGCCTTCAGGCTCGCCATTATCCCTCAGCATGGCGTATGGAAGATACGGCCCCTGCCCGCGTGCAATCCTGCCAAAAGCATTCAGGTGCGCCTGCGCCATCGGAATGTCAAACGGAGACCCTGCTATCTTGGTTGGCGGAACGATTATCCCTAGCCGCTCCAGCCTTGGCGTCCATTCAAGGAGTTTGCCGCCCTTTGTATTATGATACATGTTATTCATGCAATATCAACATGAAAATCTGCTGGCTACATTTTAAAAATCCCCTGCCGGATCCCTGCCCGCCGCAGCCCTGGCGCCTGCTGGCTGTTTTTAATCATTGATGCACAATCTTTCATCATGGGTGCGCCCTCAATGCTCCAATCCGCGCTTGACCGCTCCTTCCGCTCCACATGCCGCGCGCTTTTCGGCGAGGAACTTGGAGGGCTTCAGGACAATGAAGGACTCTTCACATATGCCGCGCCCTTGAAAAGGGGAAAAAGCGCTCTCTCTGGCGCCGAAGTCTCCTACATCGCGCCCTATCCTTCAGCTGCAAAATTCATCAGCATGGCTGAAAAAGCGCGCCTGCCTGCGCAGAAATTCTCGCCAAACGACATATCGGACATCGACTCGCTCCTGCGCGCGGCGCGCGAATGCGCATATTATTGCGGCAGCAAGGCAATCGGCAATTCAAAATATGTGGAGATGTCTGACAACGTGACAGACTCTTTCTTTGTTTACGCCTCCCACAACATAACAAAGTCGGAGTATATTGCCTACTCCGAGCTTGTGATAAAGTCAAAGCACCAATTCGGCTCTGCTGCCACGGGCGAAAGCGAATTCTGCATAGGCATAAGCGAAAGCTCGCTTGCGAAGCGTGTTTTCGAAAGCGCGCAGGTGCAGACATGCTCAGACCTCTACTGCTGCTTTTTTGCAAGAAACTGCCATGATTGCATGTTCTCGTTCGGCCAGCAGTCGAAAAGATTCATGATAGGGAACAACCAACTGGAGCGCGCGCGCTACATGCTTTTGAAAAAGGAGCTTCTTTCCCAGATGGCTGGGATGCTCCGCTCAAGAAAGAAGGGGCTGAAGCTCTCGGAAATAGTGGGTGGGCTCTGATGGCTGGCAAAAAAGTAGAAGAGGCGTGGCGCAATGCTTTCGGCATTGTGCTTGGCGAGCCATTGGCAGGCATTGACCGATATGGCAAATGGCTTTTCAGCAACATGCCTGGCTGGAGGGAAGTGAAAACTAAAAGCGGGCAGGCCATTGTCCCCTGCTATGCGGTTTTTCCCAGCCTTCCGGACTCAAAAGTGGCGCTGATGAAAGATGTTGCCGATGTGGGCGGCATCTCGCTTGACATCGGTGATGCGCCTTCGGCAGAAAGCCTTGCGCGCCAGATGGGCAACAAGGGCAGGTTCATAGTCGACTTGGCAGAAGGCGAGAATTTCGATGTTGAAAAGTGCTCCATCTACAAAAACCTTTCAGTCGCCCACATGTGCCTGGACTGCTTCTATTCGAAATGCCTATCATACAGCTGGTTCTGCGACTACAACGACCACATTTTCGGCTGCCAGTTCACATTCTCCTCCCAGTTCTGCATCAAGTGCTACCATTCAAGCTCGCTTTCGCGGTGCTTCGAGTGCGACAGCTGCAGCAAATGCTCAGACTCCTATTTCTGCCACGACTGCGAGAACCTGAGCGACTGCCTTTTCTGCTTCAACGCGAACAACCTGCGCCATGCGGTCGCCAACGTCGTGGTAGGCAAGGAAAAATTCGAGGCGCTCAAAAAGGGGCTGCTTGCGCGCATCGTGCGCGAGCTTCGCGAAAATGGCTCGGCTTCGCTCTCCATCTACAATTTCTGAAAAAGGCAGCCCGGATTTTTAATCCATATCGTATAAATCATCCCATGCCCACCCATTCTGCCGTCTATGACGAAGTCAACCGCAAATGGAAGTCCACCTGCCGCGTGCTTCTTGGGGGCGAGGTGGGCGAGCTTGAGGAATTCAGGGAGTGGCTCCGCGACTGCACGGGCCCCCGGCGCGTGGAAAAATCAATAAAATCCGGCAAGCCGGTTGTATCATACGACGGCAGGTATTCAAAGGCTGCGCGATGGATATCGCTCGACGAAGTGTCATTCTCCGAAAAGCCGCCAGCACTCGGCATAAACAGCCTCAAGGACATAGACTCCATCCTGCAGGCAGTATCCGAGCAGGTGGTGTACACCGGCAACATCCACCTGGGCAACTCCACCCAGGTAGAGAATAGCACCACCGTGATGGACTCGCACTACATATATGACTCGGAATCCGTCTGGACCTCGAAATACGTCGCCTACACCACCCACGTGATAGGCGAATGCGTCTTTGGCGGGCACTGCGTCAGCAACGATTTTTTGATCCGCTGCAACACCATAATGTGCGAGCGGTGCCTCGAGGCATCCAAGTGCGAGCTTTCGTCGGGAATCTACTTTTCGCACGGGCTTGCCGCCTGCCACGACTGCATGTTCTCCTTCAACCTGCGCGCAAAAAGGAACATGATAGGGAATTTCCAGCTTACGAGGGAAAAGTACGCCGCGCTTCGGCAGAAGCTTGTGGGGGAAATGCGGGAGCTCCTGAAAAAGGACAAGCGCCTCCCGCACATCTTCGACATGTTTGGCAGTGGGAAGCCGGACTACTCGCCCATGAAGGCGGTTTTCAGCAAAATGCCTGCGCCAACGCAGAGGAAAACCAACAAGGCGGTGATAGAAAACGCATTTTCCGAAACCTCGAAAATCATCTTCGGCAAGCCTTGCCGCGGGATAGACAAGCATTCCGGCTGGCTGAAGCGGAACACCAGGATTTTCGAGGATGGCGTGTCGTGCGCGAGCGGGAAGCCGCTCCTGCGCCCCCAGTACTCGGACTTCCTGCTCTTCCCGAAGGACAGGCTGCTTGACCTTGAGGAGGCGGAATTCATAAGCGAAAGGCTTTCGCTTTCCGAAGGCGAGGTCTCCGGCCTTTCGGTGGCAAATGCCCCGCGCGCCCTTTCCAGGATAGGGTATTTCACCTGCGAATGGAAGTCCGGGAACAATTCGAACAACATCGACTGCCCAATAGAGCTCGATTGCATTGACAGCTACAGGAGCATAATCAACATACGGTGCAAGCGCTGCGCATACGGATGGTGGCCGCGCGAGTCAGAGCACATGTTCGGCTTCAACCGCACCCGCTTCTCCTCCTTCTGCATAAATGCGTTCGATTCCAACAAGATCCAGCGCTGCTTCGAGGTTTCGGAGGCCAGGAACTGCTCGGACTGCCTTTACTGCCACAATGTGGAGAACGTGCACGACTCCATGTTCTGCTTCAATGCGAAGAACCTGAAATGCGCGGTCGGGAACGTGGAGCTTCCACGTGAAAAATACCTCGAAATAAAAAAGCGCGTGCTTGCGGAGCTCAACGAGGAGCTTGCGCGCACGGATTCCATCTCGCTCTCGATTTTCAACCTGCCTGACAGGATAAAAAGCGGGCGCTAATGGGTCAAGCCAGATAAAAAAGCGAATGCGGCGAAGATTTCTCCCCGCCGCCTCTAAAAACAAAAATGTTCCGCACTACTTAGGCATTCTTTAGCTTCGCCTTGTAGACGTAGCCGTCCTTGCCGAGGTAGTACATGAAGCCGCCCTGCTTTGCAATCTTCTCAGAGCCGACTTTCTTCTTCTTGCCGCGCTTGTTGTGCTTCATTGGTGCAGCCCAGACATAGCCGTCCTTACCAATGTAGTACAGGTAGCCGTCTTCGCGCGATATTTTCTCTGTTCCGATTTTCTGTCCCATTCATACACCTCCAAAATAGATACGAGCGCATTATATCGCTCCGAGGTGCAATTCGGCGGTATAATTTATAAACCTGATGCCGACGTGGCTCCGTCGTGGGAGGGCAAAGCCCGCCGACGGGCTTTGACCGAATTTGCAACTAGGCGCCGACGCCGACGTTGCAAATATGAGAATGGGGTGGCGCGGGGCAGGTTCCACGCCGCTGCCGGCGTGGGAGGGCAAAGCCGGATGGCTTTTGCCGCATTTTCGGCGAGACGCCATCGCCGGAGCTGAAAATATGGCGTGCTGGCGGCATAATGCGAGGGTTTTAACCGTTTTCGCTCCCATCCAAACCTGATACATATGGACCTTGGACGAAGCCTGCGGCAGGCGCTCTCGAAATTCACTGGCGCGCCTGTTGCGGACGAGAAGGCGGTGAAGGCGCTTTGCCGCGAGCTCCAGCGCGTGCTCATTTCCTCTGACGTCAATGTGCGCCTCGTCTTTGACCTTACCAAGAGGATTGAGAACCGCGCGCTTGATGCCTCCCTTCCCAAAGGGCTTTCCTTGCGCGAGCACGTCGTGAAAGTGGTCTATGAGGAGCTTTCCGGCATGATGGGCGAGCGCTACGAGCCCAAGGTGTCGCCGAAGAAAATATTGTTGTTGGGATTGTTTGGAAGTGGAAAAACCAGCACCGCTGGAAAGATTGCGCACTTCTACAAGTCGCGCGGGTTGTCCGTCGGCTTGATTTCATGCGACGTGGACAGGCCTGCGGCATATGAGCAGCTGCAGCAGCTTTCAAAACAGACGGGCGCTGCCTTCTATGGCATTCCGGGCGAAAAGGACGTGAAAAAAATCCTTGCAGACGCGCGCGTGCGCGCAAAGGAGGACGTGCTCATAACAGACTCGGCGGGAAGGAGCGCATTTGACACAGGGCTTGTGGAGCAGCTGAAAACAATAAACGAGACATTCTCTCCAGATGAGCGCTTCCTGGTAATTTCAGCAGACATTGGGCAGGTTGCAGGCAAGCAGGCAGCCGAGTTCCACAGCGCGGTCGGGCTTACCGGCGTGATTATCACCAAGCTTGACGGGAGCGGGAAAGGCGGCGGCGCGCTTTCCGCAGTCTCATCGTCAGGCGCGAAAGTCGCGTTCATAGGCACAGGCGAGAAGATGGACGCGCTCGAGCCTTTTGACGCGCAGAAGTTCGTGGGAAGGCTGCTGGGCTTCCCTGACATAGGCGCGCTCCTTGAAAAAGTGAAGAAAATCGCGGACGAGCAGGACCTTCCCGCCGACATCGAGGACAAGCTCACTTTGCGCACATTTTACGAGCAGCTGAAAGCTGCAAAGAAGCTGGGCCCGCTCTCAGGCGTGTTTTCCATGCTCGGCGCCGCGGACGTGCCTGCCGACATGGTGAAAAACAGCGAGGGCAAGCTCAAGAAATTCGAGTGCATCATCTCCTCGATGACAAAGCAGGAGCGCGAGGACGCCGAGCTTGTGCGGAAAAGCCGCGCGCGCATAGAGCGCATCGCGGCAGGCTCAGGAACGCGCCCCGAGGACGTGCGCGACCTCCTCACGCAGTTCGAGCGCGTGAACTCCATGTTCACCTCCTTCAAGAAGAACCGCGGCTTTAGGAAAAAGATGGAGAAGATGATGAAGGGCGCGAACATCGACATGAGCAAGCTGGGCGGGTAATTCAAACGGTTTCTTTCCTGGCGTGTGATGACAGAGTGGACGTCTGAAGCAGCATAGCCTCCCTGCTGGTAAGCGCTTCGAGATGATTGCCGCGGAAATGAGGTCTCTTCCGGGCGTCTGACGCCAAGTCGGGTTTTCCAGTGATGGAGTTTTTGAGCCATCGTTCAACAATCAAGTAATAAAGTAATGGTGTATAAAGAACCAAATAGGAGACCAGACGTGTCAAAACCAGCAAATTACACAGACGAAGAAATATTGCTTGCGTTAATCTGGACCATGCCTAAAAAGCTGACCAAGGGGCAGATCGGGCGCATTCTTGGGATCAAGTCAGCCGGGCAGAAGCACTGGAGCGATCGCTTCAAGAGGCTTGGCGCAAAGAACCTGCTTTCGATTGAAAAGCTGGATGCTGGCGAGCTGTTCTTCGGGTCGCCCATCCTCAAGTATTATCTTACCGGGGCAAACCTGGAAGCGATTTGGAGCCAATATTTTATCAACGACGAGCTCAACGGCGTGGTCATCGATCCTTTCCTTGCGCCGTTTTCCGCTGGAATCTGGAATGTGACTTCCTCGCCTCAGTTTTCCAAGCTGGTGGGCTCGAAGTTCAACTATCATTTCCTTTGTGCCAAGAACACCGCCGCCCCGACCAAGTCGTCGGAGATCATCAAGTCATTAAGCAAGGAAAAGCTTTGGAAAAACATGGATGCCGTGCTTTCGATTTGCTGGAAAACGGAGGCATACCAGAGAAAACCGGCGCTTACCGCCCCATTAAACCAGGAACAGAAAAAGACATACAACGTACTACTGTCACTTTATGCAGAGCAAATCAAGGCACATCCGGCAGACTACAAGAAGTTCACAGCGCTATTTGAAAAGAACTTCAATTACCTACCTCTAATTGTTGCGTGACGGCGCTTATGAAGCTATGGCACTTTCTGCCACCAGTTGTTCCGAACATCTTTTGCAACTAGAAGCTTAAAGGTCGCCTTCGCCTCTACTTTTGACCAGTTTGCGACAGACCAAAACCAAAGACAGAGGCGACCACTATGGAAAAGAACATTTCAGATAAAATACCTGCTGTTTTGCAGCAGGCAAGAAAGCTGGCAGGCTATGACCTGCTAACCATTGGAAAAAATGCAATCTATGGGTGCTTTGATGTCATTCAAATAGCAATTGAGGCGGCAGTGGCCTCCTCATCTATAGAGGCAACGGCAAAATCTGCCAATGCAGATACTATCTTTTATCACCTAAGCAAGCTCTCAGTTGAGAATACTGAAAACATGCTCAAAGTCCACGTTGCCATGATGGTGAGGCACCTCAAAAGGAGGTTTGGAGACAGAAAATTTGCAGTGGCAATAGACTACACGGATGAAATGTTTTATGGGGATAAAGAAACCCAAGGGGTTGTTGGGACAAAAAACAAGAATGGCAGCAATTATGCCTTCAAGTACATGACGGTAAATATTGTGACGGCAGGCTGCCGTTTCTTTCTCTTCTCATATCCTATTTTTGCAAGAGGAGACAACTGGTTCTACATAGAGAAGGCACTGGACAGCCTGGAAGAGCTTGAGATAAAGACATATGTGCTGCTGCTTGACAAGGAATTCAACGAGAGCGGCACACTGGAACTACTTGATGCAAGGAACTACAAATATGTCATTCCTGCGGACCAAGACAGCAAGTTTGAGAGATGGAAAAAGGCAGCCGAAATGCTCCCTGCAATTATCAGGGGCTGGAAAATTGCCGATGCTGAGACCACACTTGTTCTGCTTGAGGAAGATGGTCATGTTTATGGTTATCTCACAAATCTACCTGAGAAATTTTACAGGGGCGATGCCTATGTCCTGTCTGAGCTTTACTCGAAAAGATGGGGCATAGAAACTGCCCATCGAGTTGAAGATGATTTCAGAATATATACGACGACAAAGAATGGTTTTGTCAGGTACTTTTTCTTTGTGATTTCTGTGCTGATTTACAACCTCTGGGTTTGGGTGAATCTGAACTTTGGGGCAGAACCCCATGCCAGGATAACTGTAGAAGAGCTCAAGCAGCTTCTGACAAAAGGATTCGAAGATTTCTGGAGGTGGCTGTCATCTCCTGAAAGATGGCTTTCTCTGCACAGTTTTGGAAATTCAAAGGGGGCTCAGTTTGCCTGTTTTTGGCTACCTGCAAAGTCGGCAGGCAGCATCGGTGCACTGCCTTGAGCAAGAGAAATAACAGAAAGAGAGCGACTTTCAGGCTTCCTCAGTGTTTACTTTCGGAAGTACTGGCCACGCGGAAATGCCCTGTGTGTCCAAAAAGCTGTCACTCTGGCTGACGAATCCCGCCCTGGCAGTACATCTGATGCGGTTTTTCAATTTGATGCGTTGCCTGGCGCGATGATAGTAATTGATCTTATGCCGCCGGTGTATCCCAGGCTTACGGTTGTGTAGGTGGAGCTGGGTATCTCTTTGATTTGAACACTCTGGCCATCCACAGACGCCGTGAAGTTTCCTCTGGCAATGGCCGTCGGAACCGTTATGGATGCAGACCCAACCGTCCCAATGGAGTCGGCGACCGTGAAGGTGATAGCCCTTGCGTTCTGGTCAAACGTGAGCCCCGAGACGGACGAATTGGAGCTTACGGAAATGGAATGACACATGCCATCCGATGAAACCAGGTAATTGTAGGAGGGCTTCTGTTCCTTCAGGATGAGTGTTCGGGCATTGCCGCTTAGGATGTTGCGAGCAGAGTTGTAGTCCAGGTTGGAAAGGAGAGCCCCCCAGTGCCCGACGGCGTTAGGCGTGGCGCCATTGACTGTGTTGTCCGCATAGTTGAGCCATCTTTCCAGGCCATTTTTGCCACCTCCGGCATCTGAACCGAATAAGATGCGGGAGTTCCATGTTTCAAAGAACTGCCTCCATTCCCCGTTCGATCGACCGTTGTTGGATCCGTTTGCGAGCAGTGCCCAATTGGAGTTGGGTTTCGGCAAGGGGTTTTGCATGTTCTGAATCCCAGCCGTGTCTAAATACAGGTTGGGATACCGCAGGAGGAAATCGTTGAGCTTTGTGCTGTTGAGCGGCAGGTTGTTGAATCCGAGATGGGCCCAGATGAAAGTCGCGTTTTTGTTGTGGCTCAGCATTCTTTCAAATGCGACGTTCGCAGAAGGGTCGTCAGGCACGAAGTGAAACGAGATGGGGACATGATATTTGGCGGACAGGTCCACCAGCGAAAGCCAGCGCGGGGTATCTGACGGAACATAAATGGTCGGGGGCGGAACGATATCACCGCTGTAGTACCTCAAGTTAGCTTCGCCTATGCCATAGTATTTTCCTGTCTTCAGCTGCTCCTCGGCAGATGTGGTGAACGCTTGGCCTTGCGTAAGCCAGGTGGAAGGTTGCGGCGAGTCAGGAGTGTCCACGAATGCTATAAATCTGCCAGGGTATTTGGATATGATTCCGAGCGAACCTGAATACAGGTTCGATACGCTCACGCCTGCCTTGTCCATCTCCGAAATTATCTGAGATGCGCTGATTGTGGGCGATATGTGGACATGGGAATCGAAAATATCCATATGCTCCGTGTCAGCAAATTGGCTGGTGCATGAAATGCTGGGCTTAGGGGCGGGAGGCGAAGCTGGTTGCGTTTGAGCCTGATGCACGATACAGCTATCATTTTGCACATCATATCCAGCATCACATCCACAAGCCGAAGCTTTGTCTATGAAATTGCCATTATCGCAGAATTTGGGTTTATTCTGGGAACATTCGCCATACTCGGTTCCATCGCTGCATTTCATTTTCGGGCAATTGGATAAACTGGTAACAACCGAGCCGTCCGGGCACGCGTATGTCTGCTGCGGAGAAGGCACCTGCGGCGGCGGTTGTGGTTGCGGCTGCTGATTTACCGCAGTATTGCCATTTGTGCACCCTGCCAAAACCAAAAAAAGAAAAACGCAAACCAAAAGAACAAGAATGGTTTTTGTGCCCATGCCTTGTCTCTGGGCGCCGAAGGATAAAAACCTTTGCAAGATAAGAGATGGATGGCACGACGCCAAACGCATTTAATCCTTCCGAGCGAAGGGGGAGTGAGGTGGGTGCAGATGCGTCTTGCTATTCTAACCGTGGCAGTTGTGTTATTCATAGCTGTTTTTGGATGCGCGGGCTCGCAGGTGCCGCAGCAGTCTCCTTCTGTGCAAAATCAGCAACAGGCAAACCAAACGTTGAATGTTCCTCCTGTTGGTGCTGGCGCAGGGGAGCAGACAGTTCTGTCCTACAAGGAATGGAAAGCGCCTGACGGGTCAATCACGCTGCTGCTGCAGGATGGCTGGACGGCAACTGAAAAGCAGGTGGACAATTGCACGGTCAACTGGGCGGTAACGGACCCTGCGGGCACTAGTTCCGCTTACATGAACAATGAAATAATGGTGCTGAAGTCCGAGAATGCGCGGCAGATGTACAAGGCATACGGTTTGGCAGGCATTGACAGTGTGCCTGTAGCAGGCTATCTTGGGACAGAACTGGCTGTGCAGCAAATCGTTGCGCCACTCACTGGCGCAAGCGGCGTGAAAGTAACTTACAAGGATGCTGCGGCGAGCCAGCAGTTTTCGCAGGCCGTCTGCATTCCCGGGCTTGCCGCGTGCGATGCCCAGGTTTTCGAGGCAGCTTATATGAGGAATGGAATCTTGATGAGGGGAGAGTACTTTGTGCAGACATACGATTTTGGCGATGGCACCACGTGGTGGATAAACATCTGGGGCTATACTTCGCCCGCTTCAGATTGGGACAAGTCCAGCGGCACGCTTGGGAAAATGTTCGCATCAGCCAAATACACTGACGTGTGGAGTGCAAGGTGCAGCCCTGGCGCGGCGGATGCAAGCAGCGTGATAAGCGAAGTAATCAAAAGCAGGCAGGTTTCAACCGACAGCGCGGCAGAGGCTTGGGACAATTATATCAAGGGCGGATGAGGCACCCCCATGCCAAATGGAAATAGTAAAAGAGGATTTGATGGGACTTAAGATTATATCCGCATTCATATTTGTGGCGATTTTGCTTTTCGGCTGCGCTTATGTCCAGAACAATCCCAATGGGCTTTACCCTGTCCGGGCATCAAATTCTTCAGCGCAAAAATTGCTCTGGCCCATAGATTGCAAAATAGGCGTGAATTGCACCGTGCTTTACCCGGATATCGATGGGGATGGGAAGGCAAGTTGCGGAACCCCGGCATACACGGGCCATGAGGGGACGGATATCTCAATAAGTTGGGAATCAATGGACAAGGGAGTTGATGTATACGCGGCAATGGATGGAAGGGTGCTGTGGGTTTTCGATGGGAAATACGACCGGTGCTCAAACTTCGGCTTGCCACTTGGCATAATAACAACCGATAACCCTGATTGCAAAGACCCTGTGGAGCCCGCACAGCCAGGAACGTCTTCAGGCTATATGGTTTGCACGCAAGGCGGGGATTATTGCAATGCAGAACTGAAAGCGCAAGGAAACGGAAGCAACCCGAAATGCTTCTGGTGCTTTGACGGGGGGAATGTAATTGTGATACTCCATGCAAACAGCACAAGCGATATGGGCAATTCAAGAGTATTCGCAACAAGGTATGACCACTTGAAAAACGGTTCCATATCAGTGAAACCCGGAGATTATGTGGCTGCCGGGCAGAAAATAGCAGAGGTTGGAAGCGCCGGACGGCCGAGCGGGCCCCACCTGCATTTCGAAGTCTGGTCTGATTATTACAAGCCGGTGGACCCGTGGTCGCCATCGTGCGGACCGAATGGAAGCCTCTGGCAGTATGAAGACTGATTTTGACGGCGTACGAAAATATTCCTATTTCCTGACAAACATGCGGACGTAGTCATCCCCGTAAGCCGCAACAACCTTGTCCCCATTCTCGGAGATATAAGTGCTCATCGCCCCTTTCTGCGTGCCCACGCTTGCGTCCCTCCCGATTCCAGCCCACTTTTCATCCAGTATCGGATCAAGATTATTCTGTCCCACGTGCGTGAAAATCCGCGTCCCGTTCTCATCATATATGTAAAGCAGGTTCTGCGGAGCGCCCCCGACTGCGACGTATTTTCCGTCCCTGCTCATTGAAACCGCGTTGTGCCCCACGTTCTCCCCATCAATCCTGTCCCTCCAGAGCACATTTCCGGTCGCCCCGTCAAGGTAATAGATCCAGCCGCCAATCGTGCCTATTGCGACCCTCGAGCCGTCCGCGCTTATCGCCCCTTCGGTCACCACGTGGTCAGGCACCCGAAAGTTCCACCTCTCCTTCCCTTCCTTGTCATAGGAGAAAATCGTCCTGCCCTTTCCTCCAGCATATGTGTTTCCCGAGCTGTCAATTTCCAGGAAAAGCGGGAATTCCCCAATGTAATTCTTCCAGATTTGTTTTCCGTCAAGGGAATACATTGCAAGGTTCCCGAAGCTTGCGCCTGTGACGAACTCCTTGCCATCCTGCGTGAACCTTGACCTCCGAAGCGCCTCCCGCACATCCTTTGCAGTGCTTACCAAGGTGCCGGTCTTTGCATCCAAGAGTTCATAGTCGTCCTGTCCGCAAGGGCCAGTCAAGAGAAGGCTACCGTCCGGGGAAAACTCGACCTCCCGGTTCATTGTCTTGCAGTCCTTCTCCCATCTTTCCTTTCCGTCCAAGCCCACCACATACACGCGCCCGTCCGAGCAGCCCGCCGCAACCAGGCCGTTCCTTATGTCAAATCCCCAGCACTCGTTGCCGGTTGCCTTCTTCCAAAGGAGCGAACCAGTGCTTGCGTCAAAAAGATAGAAGTTAGTGGGCTTGTCAAGCGCAGGATCGTGCTTTGCCTGCGCAGCCGCAACCACGCTCCAATTCGCGTCAGGAAAAGCGTAGAAGAATCCATAATAATCCGAAACTTTGCTCTCCCATTTCATTTCATATCCCTTTTGCGGGACAGCCTTTTGCAGCGTCATGTTGGCCTCAAGCTTCTCGCCCCGCTTTGGCGCCATCCCGTCCTTGTAATAATGCGCAAAGCCCTGCTGCCCATGAGTGCTGTCCAGGACTGCAAAATATTCAATGCTGCTCAGGATTTTCTGCCCGCCGTACAGTTTTTGCACGTCATCCACGCCCGGGACGATTACGAAATACCTCCCCGCGGCATCTGTAGGCGAGGCATGGTACGTCTCCCGCCCCCCGAATGTGTAAAACGTCAGGTCAGCGTTTTGCACGGGTTTTCCCTCATCATCTCTTACCGTTCCGTAAATGATTGCTGTGCCATCGAGGCGCGCCTCGTCCATTGTGCTTCCGTAAACTGTTATGTCTGCGGTTGCCTTTGCCGCCCCCTGCATAAAATCAATTATTACTTCGAATTCCCCCGGATCGTCTGCAGATGCAAAATAGTGGAGTGTCTTTTCCTCGCCTGGCTGCAATGTCAAATTATCTGCCTGGAATGAGAAGAAATGCCGGTTATAGTTCGGAACTTTTGTGCGAAGTTCGCTTATCGGCGTAATTGAGAAGCTTTCAGGCGCGCTTCCTTTGTTCTTTGCCACGATGAGAATATCAACACCGAGCGAATAAATCGGGTAGGTTGCGGCAACCGAATAGTAATCGAATTCAATGTTTCCAAGCCGCAGGGTTTTGTTCTCGCCAGAAAGAGGGGCGCTTTTGGCTGGCTTTGAAAGATCGAGGGAAGGAAGACTGAACTGCGTGATTTGCTGCCCAGGGCCCTGGTTTTGCGGGGTCTGGATTCCGGGCTGCATGGGCTGCCCTGGATTGTTTTGGAATGGCTGCCCGTTAGGCGGAAGGGGTTGCCCCGGCTGATTTTGTGGCGGTGGAATCGGCTGATTTCCAGACGGCTGAGCGTTAGGCGAAAAGTTCTGCCCAGATGGAGGCTGCACTGGTTGCTGATTTGCGCACCCTGCCAAAAAAAGAAAAGCACAGGCCGAAAGAACAAGAAGGATTTTTGTGTCCATGTACTGTCCTTAGGAGCCGAGGGATAAAAACCTATGCAGCAATTTTTTGCCAGGACACGCGCACCCATGGATAATGTTATGGCACTTTCATGCCACGCGGAAATGACCTGTGCGTCCAAAAAGCCGTCACTCTGGCTGACGAGCTCAGTCTTAGCAGGCAGTCTGATGCACTACTACTCTGCGCATAGACATAAATATAACCGCGCCAAAATGTCATCCGGGTAAGGGCATGAAAATGTGGATGGCAATCGTGATTGTATCGCTGGTTCTTTTCGCAGGATGCGCTTCGCAGCAAAACGCCCCGGACGTGCCTGCGCCGCAGGCCAACAATTCCGCAGCCCAGGGCGGCAGCCCGCTCCTTCCGCAGCCGCCAGCGCAAAACACCACGGGCAGCACAAGCCCCAACCCGCCGCCCCCGATTCCGCAGCTGCCTTTGGAAAACACAACAAATTTGAACGCCAGCACTGCAAACGCAAGCCAGGGCAATTCTGATGAAGATAATCTAGGTTTTGCAGGCGGGTGGGGCAGCTATGGCAATAAGAACGGGCAATTCGCTTATCCTAACGGCATTGCAGTTGACCCGGCAGGCAATGTTTATGTTGCGGACAGCGGCAACCACCGCGTTCAAAAATACGATTCCTCTGGAAAATACATTGCACTGTTTGGCAGTATTGGCAATGGGAACGGCCAGTTCACTTATCCGAGGGGCATTGCATTTGACCCGGAAGGGAATGTGTATGTTGCGGACAGCGGCAACCACCGCGTTCAAAAATACGATTCCTCTGGAAAATACATTGCAAAATTCGGCAGCATTGGCAGTGGGAATGGGCAATTCGTTTATCCTAACGGTATTGCAGTTGACCCGGCAGGCAAGGTTTATGTTGCGGACAGTGGCAATGGCCGCGTCCAAATATTTGATTCCTCGGGGAAATACCTTGCCCAATTCGGCGGTTATGGCGGCAAGTTCACCTATAATAACGGCATTGCAGTTGACTCGAAGGGGAATGTGTATGTTGCTGACAGCGGCAACCACCGCGTTCAAAAATTCGATTCCTCTGGAAAATACATTGCAAAATTCGGCAGCATTGGCAGTGGGAACGGCCAATTCTATAATCCGAACGGCATTGCAGTTGACTCGAAGGGAAATGTGTATGTTGCTGACAGTGGCAACTTCCGCATCAAAATACTAAATGTTGCGTGACAGCGCTTATGGAGCCAAGTTATATTTCTTACCTTCATAAAGGTAAGAAATTAGCTTTTTGTTACCTTCGTAAAGGTAAGATTTATAAGCTTCAGCACTCATAACACCGACATGGAAGACACAGATATCCTGCAGATATTGTATGCGCAGAACCCATGGTGGGAAGGCAAACCCGTACAGGCTCCGGAGCAGAAGCGCAGGGATTTCTACTTCCTGAAAAAGACCCTGGCGGACAAGCAGATCACCGCCATAATAGGCCCAAGACGGGTTGGCAAGTCCGTGCTGATGCAGCAGCTCATAAAGGACCTGGTTGACCAGAAAGTGCCGCCAAAGCACATCCTATTCGCCCAGCTGGACGAACCGAAATTCGAGAATGGGAAGAACCTGCTGATAGGAAAGATACTGGAGACTTACTTCAAGCATATCCTTGAGAAAAGCCCGCAGGACTTGGAGGGAAAAATCTTCGTTTTCCTTGACGAAGTCCAGGACATAGAAAAATGGAGCGAAGTTCTCAAGAGCTATTACGACAGGAACTACAAGATGAAGTTCGTGGTGAGCGGCTCATCGGCAGCCGGCATAACGCGGGGAAGCTCGGAGTCCCTGGCAGGAAGGGTAAGCATCCATCTGGTATTAACGCTCAAATTCGTGGATTACCTGAAGTTCAAGGGCGTGAACGGGGACCTTGATGACATCAGCCTGAAGCTGCGCTACAAAATAAAGGATGCGCTTGATGAAAACAACCCGGAACTTCTATGGTCGAACCTAAGGAAGTTCAGCGCCGGCCTTGTCCCAAGGCAGCATAGGATAGAGACGCTTCTCGGGGAATACATGGTGAAGGGAGGGTACATAGAACTACTCGACCAGAATGATTACGGCAAGTGCCTCCAGTACCTGAAGGACCTGCTCCAGTTGGTTATCTATAAGGACATGGTGAAGGTTTTCGGTGTGCGGAACCCAAAGAACATCGAGGAGCTGCTTCTCTTCTTGGGAAACCATTCAGCGGAATTGTTTTCCGAGTCGAGCACCTCCGCAAAACTTGGAATAAAGAACCAGACAGTAAGCGAATATATGGAATATTTGGAGGACACCTTCCTGGTAAGCATGTCCATGATATACGCAGCCAACCGCTCGAAGCAGATCAGGAACCCGCGAAAGGTGTATCTTACAGACAACGGGATAAGAAACGTGCTGAATGGGACGTATTCCCCCAAGGCGCTCACAGACAGCAAGGATGTTGGCCTGATAGCGGAGACAGCGGCGCACAACCATCTCCTCCGGCTTGGATTTTTCCTGGATCCGTACAACTCAAAATGCTACTACTGGAAAAACGGGAGCGAAATCGACAACGTGATTGTATACGCCAAAAAGCCCATACCGGTCGAAGTGAAATATCAGAACGACATAGGGTCTGAAGACCTCAAAGGCTGCAAAGAGTTCATGAAAGAGAATGACAGCCTGTTTGCAATAATGATAACGAAAAACAAGCTGGACTACAAGGACAAGGTATTCTACATACCGCTATGGTACTTCCTGCTGATATGTTGAACGTAAAACTGGATGTAATTTCTGTCTGGTACAACTGACCCCCCACTTCCCAGGAAACGGCGGGTCTTTTGAGCGTCTGACGCCGAGTCGAAGACCCAGCGGACCGACTCGAGCCGCTGCTCGAGTGGTCTATTTTTCGGTGCGCCGAAAAATAGGACGGTCTGATGCAAGGCTTACCATCTTCCGCTTATTTTTCTCTTCACCCGCGCAAGCAAGGCAAACCCCTCCACAATCGCGCGATAAGCCGCGTTTTTCTCAGGAAGCGTTGAGGACAGGTCAGCGCGCTGCCCGTCATGGTACTTTGACATCATAAGCTCAGCTGCAGCGTCGCCCAGCGTTTCCATGACAAGCCGGTAAGCCGCGTCTTTCCTCAAATAGTAGCCGAACTCGCGGCGCCAAAGCGCGTCGTAGTCGCTTCCGCCCAAGAGCGACTTTGCCGCAAGGTGCCCGCTCCGCAGCGCATAGGCAATGCCAAACCCCATATATGGGTCCTGGAAGCCAGCCGCCTCGCCTACAAAATATTTCTTGCCAATGCGCGCGCTTTTCGGCATCCGCGCTGATGCAGAGCCTGCAAAAGATGCAATTTTTTTCCTGCCTCCAACAACATCTGCGATTTCCTTCCTCTCCTTCATTGCCTTTGCATGCAGCTGCGCAAGCTGCGGGATGTATGGCTTTGACACGCAGGTGACAAACTCCACCCTGTCATTGCCTACTGGCAAAATGTAGGAATACCATCCGCGCGGCGAATACCTGTCATCGAACATCACAAGCTGGCAGCCGCGCGGGAAATCGCTGTTCTCAAAGACGCCGCCAAGTGCGGCAGAGTGGGGCTCGCCCCTGCTTCCGCTTGCGATGATGTCCGCGTCGCTCTCACTGGCGCGCGAATTGAACTCGAACTGCGCGCCCAGCTTCTCAGCCTCTGAAAAAAGCGCACTGTCAAGAGAATGTTTGCCAAGCTCCCCGCCCGCGCCCCTCACCACGAATGGCATCAGGCTGCCCCCAGAGCAGTCAAGCTCCACCTTCCTTTTCCTTGTGCAGATTATCGCGCGGGGAAAGTATGCGAACTCCACCTTCGCCTCGACCCCCATTTTTTGCATGAATTCCTCCGGCGGCATGTAAAGATAGCGCAGCCCCTGGAGATTGGGGCAAAACCGCAGCCCTGCCCCTGCGCGCCTTTCATATACCAAGACATTTTTCCCTGCACGGCAAAGGTTGATGGCGGCGCAAAGCCCGGCAGGGCCCGCGCCCAGGATTTTAATCGCCATAAGAATCCCTGCAAATGCAGCCTGCGTTCCGGATGCCTTTCAGCTATGCTTCGCGCCTGGCTGCCCTCCATCCCGCGCAGCCCATGCCTTGCCTGCCAAACAGGCGCGCCCGTCTCTTACTCGAAGAGCAGCTTGAGGTAGAATAATGGCGAGGCATATTCCCCCTTCGCCTCCTTGTTCGCAAGCGTGCCTGCAATCGCCTCGCGCGCCTTGGGGCTTTTTGCTGCCTTCCCCACCACGAAATTCAGGAGCAACTCCACCTTGCCAAGCTGCTGCATCCTGTAGCTTGTGGAAAGCTCGTTCCACACAGCCTTCCAAAGCCTTTCATCATAGCGCGAAAGGAACTGCTCCGATGTGTCGCCTGCCACAAGCGCCTCGTAGGCAACATCCGCGGCAATCTTGCCTGAAAGCATGGCGTTCCCGATGCCCTCGCCCGAGAACGGGTCCACCAAGCCTGCGGCATCGCCCACAAGCAGCACGTTCTCGGCATGCACTTTCCTCTTTTTGGAGCCAAACGGCAGCTGCCACGCCTTGAGGGGCGAGACCATCCTTGCATTTGCAAACCTTTCCTTGAAAAGCGGGTTGTTCTTCACAATGCCCTCCATTGCCTTGCCGAGGTCTGTGCCGTGCCTCTTCATGTCCTCCATCACCATGCCGACTCCCACATTGGCAATCCCGCCCTCAAGCGGGAAAATCCAGAAATACCCCGGCATTATGGACTTGACAAAATGGATCTCCAGGCAGCCAGTCATCCCGCTGATGCCGGAATAATACGCGCGGTAGGCAATGCAGGTGTGCGCAGGGTCGACTTCAACTCCGCGGATTTCGCGCGCCACCACGGAATTCACCCCATCTGCGCCAATCACCATCCTGCCTCGGAACTCATATTCTTTCCCGTCTGCGCCCCTTGCTTTCACCCCTGCGACCTTGCCATTTTCCTTCACAAGCGCGGTTGCCGCCATGCCCTCCATGGCGTCGCAGCCCCTCTTCGCATTCTGGAAAAGCAGGTTGTCATACACCTGCCTCCTGCAGGTGTACCCCTTGCCTATGTCCTGCTCTCTCTTGCCAAAGGGAATGGATGCCACAGCCCCGTTGGGCGAGGAGAAAAGCACTCCGGATATCTCGCCGTGGTCAGACCTTTCAACCGAGCTTACCAGCCCGAGCTCCTCCAGCACGGCCAAGGACTTGCCGGAGATGGCGTCCCCGCACGTCTTGTCGCGCGGGAATTTCTCCTTGTCGAGCAAAAGCACGCGCCTGCCCTTTTTCGAGAGCATGGCTGCGGCTGTGGAGCCCCCTGGCCCCCCGCCCACCACGATGCAGTCATAGAATATGTTTTCGGACATTATTTCACAAACCCACGCCCGAAGCCCATCCTCTTCGCGCTTTGCGCGAAGGGACCTCTTTTTGCCCGAGGGCAAAAAGCAGGTGCCTTTCAGGCATGGGTAAAGGCAGCTTATCTTTAGCATTCCATTTTCTAAACACAACAGAAGCCCACGCCTTCGCTCTTCGAGCACGGCTCGAAGGCGACACGTTTTGCCAAAGGCAAAACGCCGTTAGGCGTGGGTTTGTGTCACCAGCATCAAATCAACACCCATTTCATGTCATAATAAATAAAAAGTGTGCCCTCCTATTCTGCCCATGGCAAACAGCACCGTATTTTCGGGCGTCCGTGTGGTCTGGCTGGGGCACTCAAGCGTGCTTCTCGAAGCGGACGGAATGAGAATATACATAGACCCGTTCGTGCTTCCCCGCGGCTATCCTGCGGCGGATGCCATCCTCTATTCGCACGGGCACCCCGACCACTGCGTGGCAGCCCCTTCCATCACCACGCCGCGCACCGTCCTTCTGGGCAACAACTGCAGGCTCCCGGTGCGCGTGATAGAAATCGGCGGCAAGGAAAAAGTGGGAAGCGCCATCATCGAGGCGGTGCATGCCTACAACATCGGGAAGCCCTACCACCCGCGCGACTCAGGCGCAGGCTTCCTCATCCGCTTCAAGACCGCCACGGTTTATTTTGCAGGGGACACGGACGTCATCCCTGAAATGGCCGGCATTGACTGCGATATCGCGCTCCTC
The DNA here is from genome assembly GCA_026396415.1 of Microcaldota archaeon. Lineage (GTDB taxonomy): Archaea > Micrarchaeota > Micrarchaeia > Anstonellales > Anstonellaceae > UBA10161. Next base: position 6,498 of record JAPLWX010000030.1, on the reverse strand, counting down.
CCAATCGGCGGCACCTACACAATGGATGCAAAGGAAGCGGCAGAGGCAGTCGCGCGCATCAAGCCGAAAGTGGCGATTCCCATCCACTACAACTACCTCTCAGACACGCGCGCAGACCCGCTCGCATTCAAAGCAGCAGTGGATGCCCTGCCCGGCAGCAAGACCGATGTGCGGATACTCACGCCGCAGTGAGCGCCCGCCTCGGAGGGGATAGCACACACCCAGGGCGCCATCATGCCTTCGGGCGCATTCGCTCCTGCAACTGGCACCGCCCCTGCCGATAAGCCTTTATACCTTGCAGGCAAAATCCGCTTGGTGATATTCTGCCCGCTCCATCTTCAGCATCACAGGCCAAGATCGCACAGCCCGAATCCCACAAGGCGCCCGGCCCTGGAAAGCCCGCGCTTTCCTTCCTTCCTGCCGGCAGGATAAGGAGCGTGGCCGAGCATCTCGTGGCTGCCCTGGCAGGCGCGCTTCTGCTGTTCCTCTTTTTCATGGCATCCGAAGCCGCAGTGCTTTTCATGAAGGACACGCCACTGATGTCCATGACGTTCGTCCCGGTAATCTGCCTCCTGCCCCTTCTTGCAGGCGCGCTTGCGGCAATCGTTTTTGAGAAGCTTCGCAAGGCGTCCATGGGCATAAAGCGCGGCGCTGCGATTGGCGCGCTGGCGGGCTTCTGCGGCTCACTTCTATCCTCCATTATCCTGCTCCTGCTCTCAGTGCTTGGGCAGCAGCCCCTGGGCGCCTCGCTCGCCTCCACGCTCTACGTTTTCATTGTGCTTGCAATCAGCATCGTGCTTGACACCGTGCTTGCGGCGCTCGGCGGCGCGCTTGTGGTAAAGTTCACCTCGTGATGCGCGCCCGCATGCAAAAGCATAGGACTGGTCTGCACTGATTAATCCCTTGCGCTTATGTCCTTTCTCCAGGATATGTCTGCCGGCTCTGCGAACTTTGATTTAGCCATAACAGCAGCCACAATCTCCATCCTCATCGGCGGCATCCTTTTCGGCGCGGGGCTTGGCTTCTCCATCCGCAGATTGTGCCTGCTTGGCGCCGAGGAAATCGGGCAGGGGATAGTCTCGGCGGCAATGCTTGGCTGCCTCATGTCATTTGCGCTGCTTTTGCAATCCGCATTCTCCTCAATGCCTCTTGCAGCGCCGCCCTCCTGCCCGCAAATCACTGCCCCCTCATCCTCGCCGCATGCCTACCTTGAGTGCAACCTGGCGTCGCTTGAGCTTTCGCAGCGCAACCTTGCGTCATTGCTTTTCCGCGCATCCGACATCACGGGATTCGCCTCCTCGCTCCAGATTTCATTGGGCGTGGTCTCCGCCCAGCCGTTTTTTGCGCTCCAATCAGTTTCCCAGCAGCTTTCCGGCGCCTCCAGCATCATCTACATGTCATCGGCGCTTTCCTTCCTCGAGCTTGAGCTGTCGAATTTCATCCAGGCATCCGCGCTCGCGGTCTTCCTCCCTGCCGGCCTGCTGCTCCGCACTTTTTTTGCCACGCGGAAGCTTGGCGCCGCCGCAATGGCAATCGCGATTGCGGCATACGCGGTCTATCCGCTGCTTTTCACCTATACATTCACAGTGAGCGGCGCGCAAAAGGAGATTGCCTCCGCCTCGCAATCCGCGTCGGATTTCGACGCGAAATTCGCCTCGCTTCCCCTGCTTGAGCTTGACGAGACGTCCGCGGTCAAGGACAAGATGGATGAGATGTCCTCAGGCGATTTTGGCGCGCAGGCAGAGCCCCTCCTCCCGTCCGCAATGCGCGCGCTTGCCCTTAGCATGGCCGACCTTGCCATCTACCCCCTGCTCGCGCTCGCGGTTTCCACAGTGGCGGCATTCGAGCTTTACAGGCTCCTCTCCGCGCCTATTTTCCTGCCGTACTTTTCCTCGGTTTGAGGGCATGGCAATGCGAAAAAAACAGAATCACATTTCCCTCAGCCGCTTAATCCTCTCCTCCATCGGCGGGTGCGTGGAAAACATTCCCCCCATGGAAAGCGGGTTGGCAAAATAGAGCGAGGCTGTGGCGTCGCTGGCATGCTGCACCATGGTGCCGGCATTCTTCATCTTCTCAAGCGCGGATGCCAGCCCTTCCGGGTAGCGCGTGAGCTGCGCACCGCTCGCGTCAGCCAAAAACTCCCTCTGGCGCGAAAGCGCCAGCCTCACAAGCTGTGAAAAAATCGGCGCAAGCACGATGATTGCCAGCCCGATGAGGGCAAGCCCCCCTCCCCTGTCCCTTCCGCGGCCGCCGCCCCGCATGCCGCCCCAGAACACCGAGCGCATGCCCAGGTCGGAAAGTATGGCGACCAGCCCCACCATGGCGACGGCAATCGTGGCCATGCGCGAATCGAAGTTCTTTATGTGCGACAGCTCGTGCGCGGCGACACCTTCCAGCTCGGCGCGGTTCATCATGGACAGCAGGCCCGTCGTGAAGGCGATTGATGCCTTGTCCGGCGACGTGCCGACGGCAAACGCATTGGGCGCGGGATCGTCTATGACATAGACTTTCGGCATGGGCACGCCGGCGGCAATGGACAGGCCTTCCACCACGTTGACAAGGTAGGGGAACTCCTCCTTTTTCGCCTCGCGCGCGCCAGACACCGACAGTATCATCCTGTCTGCTGCAAAATAAGTGGCAGCGACATATCCGCCTGAGAAAAGCGCGCCCAGGGCAAAGCCAAGGTCGCTGTCGCCGAAAAAAATAATGGAAAACCCCCACACTGCTGCAAGGCACACCACGAACACAAGCGACATCAGCAAGTAGGAATTGCGCCTGTTCTCGTCCATCCTGTCGTAGAAGCTTGCCATCTATACCGCTCCGTCAATGCGCCGGTTTTCGCCAGCCCTGCCGCAAAAGCTCGCCATCTGCATCACTTCGTCTATCCTCCAGTAGCCGTTCGGCGCAAGCGCGCTTATATTCCCCCTCTTCCCCGAAGCGCGCTCCAAAATGCCTGCGTAGGCAATCATCGCCCCGTTGTCGGCATTGTATTCCGGCGCCACCACCCCGAAGCGCGCGCCATGCTCTGCAGCAACAAGGGAAAGCATTTCGCAAAAGCGCGCATTCTGCGCCACCCCGCCGCACACGGTCACCTCCTGCTTGCCGGTAAGGCACAATGCGCGCTCCGCAGCCTCGCAAAGCTCGGCAAACGCGGTCTCCATCAGCGAGTGGCAAATGTCCTCTGTCCTGCGCGCACCGACTTCCCGCACGGCCGATGTAAGCAAGCCGGCAAAGGCAAAATTCATGCCCTTCACAGTGTAGGGGAGCGGGAAATATTTTCCGTCCGCGGCAAGCCTTGCCACCTCGCTCCCATGCGAGTAGGCAAAACCAGCCTCGCGCGCAAACACGTCGAACAAATTGCCAAGCCCCATATCCAGTGTTTCACCCAAGACGGAATAGCGGGAGGCGCCATGCGCCAAGCCTGCCGCATGCCTGCGTCTGCGCGCGCTTGCACGGTTCCCGACAATGAGCTGCGTGTTTGCCCCGCTCACATAGACATAAAGCGGGTCTTTCATTCCAAGAAGCCCGCGCGAAATCTCAAGGTGCGCCGCGCAGTGGTTCACGCCCACAATGGGCTTTTTGTATTTTGAGGCAAGGTATTTTGCGCCGGCGCAAGAGACGCGCAGGCACTGCCCGATGCCAGGCCCGGCTGAAAAGGAGAACAAGTCGGCCTCGCGCAGAGTTATTCCTGCGCATGCCAGCGCCTTTGACAGGACCGGCAGGAAATTCTCCCCGTGGTGGTCTGCAGCAGCGCGAGGGAGTATTCCCTGCCCCGCCTCCGGCCTGTACATGCTTTTCTCGTTGGCAAGAACGCGGATATTCCCTCCCGCGCGCATGCCTTTCGCACGCGCTCCTGCCTTTTTTTCATTGTATTGTAAATTTGATAATTTACAATAGCTGAAAAAGTTGTCTGCAACTTTTTCATCAGGCAATTCGCAAATCCCCACGCCAAGCGTGTGCGCGGTGCTTTCAATGCCAAGGCAAATCATATGAACACCGCCATGGCAATGGAAGCAAGGTTAAAAGCCGCATGCGCAAGCACGGCTGGCACAAGCGAGCCGGTTCTTTTCACGCCCGCGCAGAGCGCCAGGCCCACTGCAAATGCAACCGCAACCTCAGCAACCGAGCCATAGGGCGCGTGCATGAGCGCAAAAACAAGCGATGAAAGGAGCGCCCCTGCTGCCCATTGCGGCTTGCCTCTGAGCCAGCCGCCGAGCTTTTCGCCCATCCACCTGAAAAGAAAGCCCCTGAAGAACATCTCCTCTCCAAGCGGGGCAAGCGTGAATGCGAGGATGAGCGCCGGCAGGGGGAGAAGGGACACCTTGCCATAGACGTTGTCCGTGTCAAGCGCGCCTGCAAGCATGAAAATGCCGCTGATTGCCAAAGTCACCGCGGCACAGGCAGCAAAAAGCGCAAGCGACTGCAAGGCAATCGCAGGCGCGCCTTTCCATCTTGGCGTGAGCCGCAAGTATGTTAGCCCGTGCAATACGTCCGTATTCCATGAAGACAGGAAAAGCGCGCAGGCAATGAAAGCAAGGGAAACATAGAAGACGCTTGAGCCAAACTGGTCAAAAGGAAAGATAAAAACTGACAGGATGAGAAGGATTAGGATGGAAAGTGGGAACAACAGCTTCAAGCGCAACACACCCGCGCCTTGCAATTCTCTTGCCTCAAGCCGATTTGCAAGCTCGCTCACTTCCTTTCAAAATAGCCGCACTTGCCGCATGCGCGCCTGTCCTTGTGCTCGGCAAGCCTCACGCCCGAGCCGCACTTGGGGCAGGGCTTTGTCGCCTTGTAGGGCTTGATTTTCTTTGCAGGTTTTGGTTTTGCGTCCGCCATAAGTGTCACCCTACTCTACTTTTTCTTTGCCGCGGTTTTTCCCGCCTTCTTTTTCTTCTCCGCCATCCCGTCGCGCACAAGCAGGTGCTTTTTCTCGACGGCAAGCCCTTCCTTGCTGGCATATGCGTGCACAAGCACGGTTCCGCTCCTCTCGCCAAAGCCTCCCTTTGAGGAGACAATGACCATAAGCTCGGGCGCGATGCCGGTTGCGGTGCATATCGCCTCGCGGAGGTCCTTCCTCGAAGGCTTTGCCTTGTCAAACGCCACGCCGCAGGTGATTTCCTGCCTTTGAAGCGACTTGTTCTCCTTCTTGTCCAATATGTTTACCTGCATGCAATCAACCCTTTAGTGTATCCTCGTAATTACCTTGCGGTCCATGGCGCACATGAGGTCAGCCTCCTTCCCAGCCGCGGCATCCTTCATTATCTCATCGGGGATGGAAAGCTCGAACACCTCGTATGTCGTGGTGTCCATCAGCTGCGCGGTGTTGCCGTTCACCGCCACCACCTGCGCGGTCTGCCTCTCGATGATTGGGACTTCCACGTCGGCGTCGGATGGCACAAGCAGCATCTTTTTCTGGCTGTCAAACACGCCAATGCCAGTCACGCGCATCTTCGCGGCGCCGTGCTTCCCGGGCTTTGACGAGTCGATGTTGACAATCCTGCACGGGATGTCCTCGATTATGACGTACTTGCCTTCCTTCAGTTCCTTTGCTGATGAGAATATCTTGCTCAAAAAACCACCTGCCCGAATGGAATGTGCGTTGTATGACCATAATTGTTTATAAAACGCGCGCTGGCGCGTGTTTTTCCGGTTCCCTGCGCTTTCATCCCTTTGCAAGCCTCACTTTCCAAGAAGTTCCACAATTTCCTTTGCTTTTGGGTGGAAAATCTCTATCAATATGCTGATTTTTGCCTGCGAAGCCGTAACTAAAGCAGCCTTGCCGTCCTTGCTCAGCATGGCTTCTTTCACGATTGAGTTCCCAAAAAGGCTTGGAATCTCACCATTCTCTTTTTTCATATTGGGAATCTCCTTCAAGCTCGGCTGCCAGAGATTCATTTCTCCAAACACTTCCCTGATGCCCAAAATATCAAAACCAACGGCCACTCTCTTATTTGTGATTATTATGTCCCTGGGCATAGCCGAATAGCCTAAAGCAAACCCGGACATCCTGATATATGCCGCCGAAATCGGATAGGTTATCTCCTCGCCAGGCGCCAATTCCAGTTCAGGCTCAACCTTGTACCATCCAACGCCCTTCATTTTTGCAAACATCCACATCGTATACGCGCCACGCGTAAAATGTTCCACAGCATTAACCAGCACAATGAGCAAAAGCACCGGCACAAACACCTGGCTAATATCCCAATGTTTCCAGCCATAAATAGAAACAGGCAGCACAACTGCGAAAAAAATCACCAAAATGATGGCAAACCTCACTGCTACAGCTTTAACGTCTTTATTGTCCATGCAACGTTTATCCGCTCTATCAATATAAAGATTTCACAAAAGCATATGATGTAAACAACGGTTCAAAATTCCCCAATTTCAACGGTTCAGTCCCAGCCCTTCTTTTCACCTAAACTGTTATATTCCTCACTCCTCTTTTTGCTGATTGTCGGTTGGCTCTCTCTGCAAAAGACCAATTCGTTTCCTGTC
>JAPLWX010000051.1 GCA_026396415.1 Microcaldota archaeon | reverse complement strand
CTTCCTTTCCCCAAGTTCCTTCTCATACTGCTTCCAATCCCTCTTTTTCTTCATCGGAGACACCCCTTTGTCTCCCACAAAGGGGTTGTGGCTTAGGGGGTAAATAAAACTGTCGTCAGAGGAGAGTTAGTCACCACAGCAGCAAAAAGGCGCAGGCCAGGAGAATGCACGGGCGCATTCCCGGCTGCCTAGCGCCGCCCCGGAGCCCAACACTAATAAAAGACATGCATCCGTATTTGGCGCATGGGCGGCGCAAAGGGCGAAACGGAGCTTGAGGCAGGCGAGGAATTCGGAGACGGCGAGCCTGAGGAGGAGAAAAAGCCCTCAGCTGTGGCCAAGCAGAAAGCCGGCCCTGCGAAGAGGAGATCGCGCAAGGGCACGGTTGGCGAAGGGGAAGACGCGGAGATTGACGATTCCGAAGAGAGGCGCGCTGCGGCTGCCGAGCTTCCCGAGGACATGAAGCTCGAGAAGATAGTGGCGCTCCCCACCTGGCGCGAGATGCTCCTTGACCTTGTGGCGACGAAAAGGCTTGACCCGTGGAATATCGACATCGTGGAGATAGCGACTGGCTACCTTGAGAAGATAAAGAAGATGGAGATGCTGGACCTGCGTGTGCCTGCGAACCTCATACTCGCGGCGGCCATACTGTTGCGCTTCAAGTCCCAGGCGCTGCGCTTCGAGGAGGAAGTGCAGGTGGTGGAGGAGCAGACGTATGTCGAGGAGGATGCCGAGCCTTCCGTCATACCAGTGCTTGAGCTCAAGGCAAGGATACCGCCCACGCGCATGGTGACGCTGGATGAGCTGCTCTCCGCCATGGAAAAGGTGTTTGACGACCAGAAGAAGAGGGAGGAAAAGGCGCAAAAGATTGAGATACCAACCGTGATAAACATCCAGATGCCTGAGTTCAACATCGAGGAGAGGATGGAGGAGGTATACCGGAGGATAATGGGCGAGAAGGACACCGAGGGGCTTGCCACGTTCTCAGCGCTCCTGGACGAGAGGACGCCTGTTGCGATGATAGCCACCCTCCTGCCGCTTTTGCACCTCGTGCAGGACAGGCGCGTGTCCATTTTCCAGGAGAAGACATTTGGCGAAATATTCATAAGGGTAAAAGAAGAAGCGCCGGTGGCGAAATAACGGGGAAGAACATGGGCGTTCTTGATAAAATAAAGGAAAAAAATCTCTTGCAAAAGGCGCCTGGACTTGCCGCCCTGTTTTTGGTCATATGCGCCCCTTTTTTCTATGGCTTGCGGGATATCCTCGTGGAAAAGCCGGGCTTAATCCTGCCTCTTTTCATTACAATGGTGGCTGTGTACATCTTAATGCTGGTTGCCGCATATTTGATTGCGCTTGATGTGAAAAAACACAAGGTGCCGTGGGCACTATTCATAGCATCCATGGCATTCCTCGCCATTCTGGCTTTGGCTGGTATTTACAAGGCAATTGAATATGCCATGAAATACGGAATAGACGGCAGTTTTATCCAGGGGTGCGCCTTTTTGGTTTTCCTGGCGCTGGTTGCGATGCTTATATTAAGGATTTACCGCAACAAGATGGAGGAAACATCCAAATCGTGAGTTGATATTTATGGAAGACATTGAAGCACAGCGCATCATCGAAGCCGCGCTTTTCATGAGCAGCCGCCCGCTTTCATTGCAGGAGCTTGGAAAGCTCATAGGCGTAGCAGCGCCGGGGTTCGTGAGCCAGAGGGTGCGCGCAGTGCAGGATGCCTACAATGGCTTGGGCGGCGCGGTGGAGATAGCCGAGGAGGACGGGAAGTTCTACATGCGCGTGCGCCAGCAATACGTGCCTTTCGTGAAATCATTCGCCTCGGCCGCTGAAATCTCGCCGCACGCGCTCCGCACGCTTGCCTATGTTGCAAAGAACGAGGGGATAACGAAGCACGTGCTTTTCCTCAAGCTCGGCGGCGGGATTTACGAGGACGTGAACGAGCTTGTGGAGCGCGGGTTTGTCACCACCAAGCGCGCGGGAAGGACGAAATCTGTTTCCACCACTGCAAAGTTCAAGGCGTATTTCGGTCAAACGCAGTGACGGGAAACACCATGGAGGGCAATGCAAGCAATGGGCAGCATGTCACTGCGTTTGAGGGCAAACCCAGTAAGGTGCAAGTAGGGGAATTTATAATTTCTCCACCCAATTGAATGGGACGGTGATATGATGGCAGGCGCAAACGTACTTACGCTGACAGGTGACAACTTTGACTCCGAAGTGAAGAAGGGCACTACCCTTGTGGACTTCTGGGCGCCGTGGTGCGGTCCGTGCAGGATGCTGGGCCCAGTTGTCGAGGCGCTTTCGGACGAGATGAAAGGCTCGATGAAAGTGGGCAAGGTGAATGTGGATGAGCAGCCCGAGCTTTCCGAGAAGTTCGAGGTGGCATCCATCCCGACGCTTTTGCTTTTCAAGGACGGGAAAGTGATTGCCAACCGCGTGGGCGCGGCGAACAAGGAAGCGCTCAAGGAATGGATTGGCGCAAGCCTCAAGGGATGAGTGTAAAAATGGCAGACTACGCCGCACCAAAGGGGATGAGGGACTTTCTTCCTGAAGAGGCAGCCAAGCGGGAATGGGCAATCGGGGCAATCAAGCGCGTTTACCGCAGGTTCGGCTTTGTCCCAATGGATACGCCTGCGCTTGAGACCGTGGAAGTGCTGGAAAGGAAATGCGGCGAGGAGATTAAGGGGCAGCTTTTCAGGGTGGATGACGGCAGGACTGCGCTGCGCTTTGACCTCACCGTGCCGCTTTCGCGCGTCGCTTCGTCCAACACTTTCAAGAAGCCGTTCAAGCGCTACTGCATCGCCCCTGTGTGGCGCCGCGAGGAGCCGCAGAAGGGGAGGTTCCGAGAATTTTACCAGGCGGATGCAGATATCATCGGCTGCCCGACCGTTCGCGCCGAGGCCGAGCTGATTGCGTGCGCATGCACGGCCATTTCAGAGCTTGGCTTTTCCGGGGCGGCAGTATTGCTTAATGACAGGAGAATAATCACCGCAATAGCAGCCTCATTGCTTTCAGGCAAGGAAAGCGCAGTGCTGCGCATCCTTGACAAGCGGGAGAAAATCGGCGATGCAGCCATGGTGGAGATGCTGGTTTCCGCAGGCGCGAAGGAAACGGGCGCGAAGAAGCTCCTCTCGGACCTGACAGCGGCGAAAACCAATTCCGAGGCACTGGCGGTTGCAGAAAAATACTCAAAAGAAGGTGCGGAAAGCCTCAGGGAAACGCTTTCCCTTGTGAAGGAGTACGGAAAATTCGATGTCAAGGTCGACCTGTCGCTTGTGCGCGGGCTGGATTATTACACAGGCGCGATATTCGAGATTTCGCTTGGGAAGGGGATGGGGAGCGTGGCAGGCGGGGGGAGGTATGACAACTTGCTTTCCATGTACGGCACTGGCGACAGCGCTGTCGGCATTTCACTTGGCTTCGAGCGGCTGATGGCGCTCATGAAGGAGCGCGCACCTGTTAAGCGCGGCGTGTTTGTCGCTGCTGTAAAAGACGAATTTTACCCCTACGCGCTGCAGGTGGCAGCCAAGCTCCGCGCTGATGGCATTGAGTGCCAGACCGACCTGAATGCGCGCAGCCTGAAAAAGCAGATGGACTATGCCGCCACATGCTGCCGCTACATCGCGGTGATGGGAGAGCGCGAGAAGAAAGAGGGCAAAGTGACGCTGCGCGATTTGGAGAGCGGGAAGGAGGAGCTGCTTACTGTTGAGGAAGCTGTAAAGAAAGCGGGAAGTTAATCTTCTTTTATCAGCACAGACGCATCGGAAAGCCCCACCTGCCCGTCTTTGATTTTGACATTTTCCAGGCTGTAATCCACATATCTTTCAAGCGCAAGCTCGTCGCTTGCCCTTATTTTTGCGGTTGGCGAAACCTCATAGTAAAGGTAGAGCGAAGTGACCAGCGCCCGCAAGTCCTGGGCCGGCATTTGCGGCTCGCCCGATGCAGGGCGCACCAGAAGCTCAAGCTGCGGCTGCTTTTCAGGCTTCCTGAAAACCTCTTCCCCAACACCGTACTTGTGGATGATTTCCATGCTTTTCATGCCCTCCACGCACTTGAGATTGTACCTGCCGGGCCAGAGCCGCATGAGGATTTTTGCAGCGCGCACGCGCTTTTCCATTGCTTCTATTTCATCCTTGTTTTCCTCGGGCTTCCTTTTCAGTTCCTGAAGCTCGGCAATCATGTTTGCGGGCTTGTCCACCTGCGTGAGGAAGTAGTCGGTCTTCCTGCCTGTTTCCTGCACAAGCTTTTCCGCCTCGTAAAGAAGCATCTTGTCAGCCCCGCTTCCCTGCGATGAGGGCGGAAGAGCGACATAGCCTATGAAAGTGGCTGTAAGGTCCTTTTCCATCTTTGGAAGCGAAAAGCGCTCGAGTATCCTGTTCACGTCGCCAATCGCCCCGTTCACTATGCCGGAGGGCTTGCCTTCGTCAGACATAAGGCAGATGAAAAATGAGCCATAGCCTTTTTCAGCAAGCCCTGATATCTTTTCAGCAAGAAGATAGTCCACCATGCTTTTTGGGGATTCCCGCAAATCCGCCTCGGCTTCAAAAGCAGGCCAGTAGCAGTGGGCGAAATTCAGAACAAAGGCGGCATCAGGCGCAGGCAGACCTGCTTCCCTGCAAGCCTGCTGCGTTTCCTCAAGAGCCATTTTTTTCCTGATTGACCTGTTGAGTATGGAAACCATTTTCCTTGCAGATTCATTCGAAGGCCCGAACTTGAATGCCGAAAAGCCAAGCGCGGGCGCTTCGGAGATTTTCCTAAGCATGACCGAGACTGGCGGCGCCTCTTGCTGCTCTTGCGGCTGGGCGCGGGCCTTGCCCTGCCTGCCAAAGTCTATCGACGAGGTCGCTGAGATTATTTTCCTGCAAAGCTTTGCAATTTTTTGCTGCTTTTTCTGGTTTTTCTCAAGCGAATGCCATTTTGCAATGATGGCCAGCGAGTCCGAGCCTGAAAAGACATAATCTGCGCCAATCTTCTCGGAAAGGGATTGCACCTCGCTTTGCAAGTCATCGGGCAGATGGGAAAATTCGATTGTGGAAAGAAGCTTCAGGGTTTGTTCCATGCATTCAAATCTGGGTTTTTATCTTAATAAGCCTGCTTCTCCCCTGCCCGCTCTGCACGGACTCTGTTTCCAGGATGCCGGTTTTCTCCAGCCTGTCCACGCGCTGGCGAAGCGCGCGGTCGCCGGACAGGCGCTTGAGGGATGCATAGAGCTTGCCGCTTTCAATGCCTTTATCGCCTGCATCCTTCACTGCCGCTACGATTTTTTTGTCCAATTCATCAAGCGCGGGAAGCTTCCTCTCCACCTTGCTGCCAGACGTTGCCAGCGCCTCCTCCTGCGTGGCGCGCACATGCGCCACTTCCACGCGGCTGGCGTTTTCGCGCTCAGCTGCCTTTCCCGCAGCGCGGAGCAGCGCGAACGCAACGCGCGCATCGCCGCCTGCCGCGGCAGGGGGCCGACTTGTCGGCGTACCGACAAGTGGCCCACTCGTTCTCGAGGACGAGTCGGGCGAATTGCGCCCGAGCGCATGTTCGCCGCCCCTTTTCACCGCGACTGCTGCGCAAAGCGGCACCACCTCGCTGTCAAGCGCGCCTTCGAAAAATGCCTTTTGCGCGCGCTGCTGGAGGATTTCCTTGAGCTGCGGCACGGAATAGGGCGCAAACTTGTATGCGTGCTGCACAAAGGAGGAGCGCACGCGCGCATCAAGCCGCGCATGGAATTCCTCGTCGTTTGTTATCGCAATCACCGCGGTGAAAAGCGAGTGGAGCTCGCCTGCGCGGCACAGGTCGTAGAGTATCTGCGCCCCGTCGTCCGATGCCTCCAGCCTGTCAGCCTCGTCCAGCACCACGATGGGGATGCGCCCGTCCTTTTTTGCAATTTCGAACACGCGCACGAGGATTTCATCCGCCGCAATTCCCCTGCGGGGAAGCATTTCGCCAAGCGCGTTTGCAATTTCCGAGAGAATGGAGAAGCGGCTGGGCGTTTCCCAGCAGTTTATGTAAATGGGCAGCGGGCGGGAGGAATATTCAGAAAGCTGCTTGAGGACGTAGCGCGCGCACGTGGTTTTTCCCGTCCCAGGCGGACCGTACAATAGCGCGTGCTCCGGCTGCTTTCCCTCTGATGCAGGCTGCAGGCAATAGACCAACTCCTTTACCTCGCGTTCCCTGCCTGGAAGCTCGCCAGGCAGGTAGTCAGGCAGGAGCACGGCCTCGTCGCGGAAGATCTTGTTCTCCCCGCGCGCAGTGCGGAAGATGTTGGTGCCACTCATTAGAATCTCCTCAAAAGCATCAGCCTGAATGGCTTGAAACCGGCTTTTGCGTAAAGGTTTTGGGCGCGCCTGTCGTTTGACCTGACAGTGAGCGAAACTGATTGGATGCCTTTCTTTTTCATTGCGGACAGGCAGGCCTTGAGAAGCGCCTTGCCAATGCCCTTGCCCTGGAAGCGCTTGCTTATGAACAGGGATGGAATCTCGGCTGTTTTTGAGACGTAGGTGATTTTCCTGTTGCCGAAAATCGCGCCCACGAGCTGGCCTTTTTCCTCTGCAACGAGGCATGCGCCATCAACCTTGTGGGCATAGGTGCCTAAGAGAAAGCTCATCGCCTGCTTTGCAGTGATATCCCTGAAGGCATCGGCATTCATCTCCGCAAGCGCGGGCAGGTCCGCGCGCGTCATCTTCCGTATCTTCATGAGTGGTAAAGCGGCAGGGAGTTTTTTAATTCCCGCCTGCGGAAATCTGGTGGGAGGAACATGTTAGTAGTCGCAGACCTGCACATCCACTCAAAATACTCGCGCGCCACCTCGCCTGGCATGGAGCTTGAGACGCTTTCAAGATGGGCAAGGATAAAGGGCATATGCGTGCTTGGCACGGGCGACTTCACGCATCCCGAATGGTACAAGGAGCTCCAGGCAAAGGCAATCGAGTCCGACTCCGGCTTCCTGCAGCATGGCGGCATGAATTTCGTCCTCTCCTCCGAGATATCCTGCATCTACACGCAGGGCGGCAGGGGAAGGCGCGTGCACCTCGTGGTGCTTTCGCCCTCGCTTGAGATTGTGGCACAGATAAACGAGGCGCTTGGCAAGAAGTATAATTTGAAGTCCGATGGGCGCCCGATAATAGGGGCAAGCGCGGTGGAGCTTGCAGACATCGTGCTGAATATTTCCGACAAGAACCTCGTGATACCCGCGCACATCTGGACGCCGTGGTTCTCGGTTTTCGGCTCCATGTCCGGCTTTGATTCCCTCAAGGAGTGCTTCGGGGAAAGGGCGCGCGACATTTATGCCGTGGAGACGGGCTTGAGCTCCGACCCCGCCATGAACTGGCGCCTCTCTGAGCTTGACAGGGTGCAGCTGCTTTCAAACTCGGACTCGCACTCTCCCGAGAAAATAGGCAGGGAAGCAAACGTGCTTGATTTGGAGCACCTCACCTACAACGACATGTACGAAGCTATACGCTACAAGGAAAAGGGAAAGCTTGCCTGCACTTATGAATTCTACCCTGAGGAGGGCAAGTACCACTACGATGGGCACCGCCTGTGCAAAGTGAGCATGGCGCCTGAGGAAACGAAAAAGCACAATGGCATCTGCCCTGTGTGCAAAAAGCCGCTCACCATTGGCGTGATGAACAGGGTGGATGCACTTGCCGACCGCCCAGAAGGGTACAAGCCAAAGGGCGCAGCCCCGTTTGAAAGCCTGGTGCCACTGAAGGCTTGGCGAGGCAATGGGAAAGCCTGCAGCCAGCCGCGCGGTGGACGAGGAGTATTTCAAGCTCATCAAGGCGTTCGGGAACGAGTTTTCCGTGCTGCATGCGCAGCCAGCGCGCCTCAAGAAAGTGGCAGGGGACAGGATTGCAGAGGCGATAAAGCGCGTGGAGGAGGGGAAAGTGAAGAAAGTGGCAGGCTTTGACGGCGAGTACGGGCACATCATAATCTTCGATGAAAAGGAAAAGGAGCGCGAAGTCGGGCAGAAGACGCTGGGCGAGTTCTAGTTCGATTACATCATTCCCGACAACTCATGCTGTGCCGCGGCGATGATGGCAAGCGGCACGCGCATGGGAGTTCCGCTCACGCTGTTCAGCCCGCCATGGTAAAGGTAGCGCTGTATCGAGACCGGGTCCACGCCCTGCTCGCCGCAAATGCCTATTTCTATATTCGGGTTTGCAGCCCTGCCGAGCTTCACCGTCGTTTTCACAAGCTCGGCGATTGCCGGGTGCAGCGTCCTGAACGGGTCGCTCTCAAGCAGCCCGTCCCTTATATAGCGGGCTATCATGGCCGCAGTGTCATCCCTGCTCAAGCCCAGCCCTGTCTGCGTGAGGTCGTTGGTGCCGAACGAGAAGAAGTCCGCATACCTTGCAATTTCCCCTGCAGACAGGCAGGCGCTGGGAATCTCTATCATTGTCCCGACCTTGTATGAAAGCTCGGCGCCGCGCGCTGCAAGCTCCTCTTTCGCAACCTTGTCGATCCTTTCGCGCGCCCAGGCAAACTCGCTTGATTCCATCACCACAGGCACCATGATTTTCACGTGCGGATCGCCGCCCTGCTCCTTTGCATCAAGGGCGCCGTTGATGATTGCCTTCACCTGCATGTCAAGTATCTCAGGGTACTGCTGCAGCAGCC